>NZ_JAMXOT010000290.1 GCF_024220515.1 Oscillatoria sp. HE19RPO | reverse complement strand
GAAGTCGTTACTACGAACTTTGACAAGATAACGACTGAAGTCGTTACTACGAACTTTGACAAGATAACGACTGAAGTCGTTACTACGAACTTTGACAAGATAACGACTGAAGTCGTTACTACGAACTTTGACAAGATAACAATACCAAATCAGGAGTTCAAAAGTCGCTTTACTCTTGAGCCCGCGCAGGCGGGCTTTGTCCGTATAGCCCCAGGCTTTCCTTACGGAACGCTACGCGAACAGCCTGCGGGTTTTTACAGAGCTTTAACAACCGGATTCCGTATAAAAAGGGTGGACTAATGCCCACCCTTATTTTAAGTGATGTAATGAATGATACCCTCGATTATACTTGGGCTTCTTCTTTCACTAAGCGGTCCCAACCTAGGTCTTTCATGGAATTATTCCGACGCATGGGACGAGTGACTAACTCTAAAATATCCCGGGCGTTGGTGAATCCGTGAATTTGGGCGAAGGTAAATTCGACTGACCATTTAGTGCTGATTCCTCGTGCTTCTAGGGGGTTGGCGTGGGCCATTCCGGTGATGACGAGATCCGGTCTCACTTCGTGAATCCGTTGCAATTGGTTGTAATTATCGGGCTTTTCGATAATTTTCGGCAAGGGAACTCCCATCTCGTGGCAGGTTTTTTCTAACAAGGCGAGTTCGGGTCCTTGGTAGCGTTTATCCAGATAGGGGATGCCAATTTCCGCGCAAGTCATGCCGCAACGGATGAGGAACCGCGCTAGGGAGATTTCTAGTAAGTTATCTCCCATGAAGAAGACGGATTTACCGCGAATCAGTTGGACATAATCTTCCAAACTGGCCCAGATTTGGGCTTCCCGTTCTTCTAATCCGACGGGTTCGATGCCGAAGACGGAACAGATTTTTTCGATCCAGGCGCGGGTGCCGTCGGGACCGATCGGGAAGGGTGCGCCAATCAGTTTGGCTTTCCGGCGACGCATAAATGCCGTAGCGGTGCGACTGAGGAAGGGGTTAACGCCACAGGCATAGTCCCCTTCGGCAACGGTGGGGAGTTCGGTATAGCGCTTGGATGGCAACCACCCGGAAACTTTTACCCCTTGTTTCTTCAGTTCTAAGGTGAGTTGTGTTACTACGGGGTCGGGTAAGGAACCAAACAGCACCAACGGAGGATGATTGGCATATTCCGCTTCTTCTGCCACCACTTCTTCTTTTTGTTTACCGAAGTTGAGCAGTTTCTGGATGGCGTTGCGTTCTTGTTTTTCTTCCTCTTGTTCCACCTTATTGGGACAACGTTGGACCATTGCGGCCAATACGGTATCTTCGCCTTGGGTGAAGGCATAATCTAAGCCGTTGGCACGTGCGACGACGATGGGAACGCCTAGGTCCGCTTCCAGTTTGGGTGCGAGACCCTCTAGGTCGGTTTTGATAATTTCAGTGGTGCAGGTACCGATCCAGACGATTACGCTGGGGTTGCGATCGCGCTTAATTTGTAAACACAACCGTTTCAACTCTTCATAATCGTTCAACTGGGCCGAAATATCTGCCTCTTCCAATTCCGCCATCGCATAACGCGGTTCGGCGAAGATCATCACCCCCATCGCATTCTGGAGGAAATAGCCACAGGTTTTCGTGCCAATCACTAAAAAGAAACTATCTTCTATCTTCTGGTAAAGCCACGCGACGCAGCTAATGGGGCAAAAGGTATGATAGTTGCCGGTTTCACACTCAAAGGTGAGTGATTCAGATGGAGCAACAGTCATGGAATTGATTCTCCTCTCGTAATTGTTGGTGCTGAATTAGTCGTTACAAGTCATTCAAAAGATCGGACATTTCTGAATCATCTTCAGAGTCCATTTCATCCGCTAACGCATCCAAATCGACATCACCAAACGCATCTTCTGAGTCATCATCTCCTAACGAATCGAGGTCTAAATCCCCGAGGTCATCGTCAGAATTTGTGTCTCCAAATCCCTCTAAATCCAAATCTCCGAGGTCATCGTCGGATTTTGATTCTCCAAATCCCTCTAAATCCAGGTCTCCTAGGTCATCGTTGGTGGTGGATTCTGAATCCAAACCGCCTAAATCTAGGTCTCCCAGGTCATCCGGTACGGATTCCCCAAACGGATTCTCCATAGCGATCGCATTCTCGTCGGTCTCTTCATCAAATCCCCCGAGGTCCATATCCCCTAAATCGTCGGAGGCATCGGAATCCAAACCGCCTAAATCCATATCCCCAAAGTCATCATCACTGGAGGATTCTGTCTCCAAACCGCCTAAATCCATATCCCCAAAGTCATCATCACTGGAGGATTCTGTCTCCAAACCGCCTAAATCCATATCCCCCAAGTCATCATCACTGGAGGATTCTGAATCCAAACCGCCTAAATCCATATCCCCCAAGTCATCGGAGGCATCGGAATCTAGTCCGCCTAAATCCATATCTCCCAAGTCATCATCACCGGAGGATTCTAAATCTAGTCCGCCTAAATCCATATCTCCCAAGTCATCATCACTGGAGGATTCTGAATCCAGTCCGCCTAAATCCATATCTCCCAAGTCATCATCACTGGAGGATTCTGAATCCAAACCGCCTAAATCCATATCTCCCAAGTCATCATCACTGGAGGATTCTGAATCCAAACCGCCTAAATCCATAGCTCCAAAGTCATCATCACTGGAGGATTCTGAAGAGAGATCACTCAGATCGAGATCTTCGGCGATCGTCATCGTGACTTCCGTGACTTCTATCTGGACTTCCTCCGAGATCGTCTCGCCAAAGTCTGATAAATCATCGGATTCCAGGTCTGAGGACTCCATTTCCCCGAGGGGATCAAGAGATTCTTCTTCAGCGATCGCCTCGTCACCGAACACCGATGCTGCAACCGAAAGAGCGGGATCGTCATACTCGCGATCGCTCTCTACTGCTTGAGTGACAGCCGGTTCTGGAGACTGTTCCACCGCAGCAGCATGAGCAACGGCTGCTTCTGGAGACGGGATAGAAGGTTGGACTGGGGGAGGGGACTGAGTGAGCTCCGAGATTGTTTGCTGGACTCCCTTGGTTGCCGATGCCGGAGTTGTGGGACCTCTACCGAGGGCGAGGTCGGGGTCAAAATTGAGACCAATGACCTCAATCAAGGTATCTGGATCGGGATTAAGCTGCGAAAAAGGCAACATCAGTTGCGCTAACTTCGGTTCTAAGGCATTCATCACGCCCAGAATGAAGTAAGAGGGAGGCCGTTTGCCGCCATCGGGAGTGTTCACCGCTGCCAACTTTATATGCAGGTTGAGCCAGTCACGGTTGTCTTCAAAATATTTCAACCACTGATTCTTTAAAGTGGCAGAGAATTCTTCAAAAAATGCCATAACGCCTATCCCTCTGGGTTGCTGAAAACAAGTAGGTTGTATTCTTTATAGATCTATTGTCTCGTACTGAATCATACCCACTTTCTCAACACCCCCTCCATTCTCGTCATGATTCGTGCAGATTTCTAAACCATCATCAGGTCAAGTTCGCCGTCGGGGGAATGTTCGGGAGCCTTGACGGGATTGAGGTAGAAGTCAGACAGCAGGGAGAATAACTCGCGATCGGGGGTGTCATTCGGGACGACACCTTCCGGGGAAGAGAGCAACTGGTCCGCGACATTTAGGTAGTAATCACAGACGTAGTTGAGGGAAGGGTCACTCTCGGCCATTTCAAACAAGGTTTTCCCTTTCACCCGAGACACGCGAATATCTTCAATCAGGGGCAAAATCTCTAAAACCGGCATCGGTACGGTGTCGATATATTTATCAATCAAGTCCCGTTTGGAGGTCCGGTTACCGATTAACCCAGCCAGACGCAAGGAATGGGTGCGAGCTTTTTCGCGAACCGATGCAGCAATTCTGTTAGCCGCAAATAAGGCATCAAAGCCATTATCAGTCACGATTACGCAGTAGTCGGCATAGTTGAGCGGTGCAGCGAATCCACCACAAACCACGTCCCCAAGCACATCAAACAGAATCACATCATATTCATCAAAGGCGTTGAGTTCTTTGAGCAGTTTGACGGTTTCTCCCACAACATAGCCACCGCAACCGGCACCAGCAGGAGGGCCACCGGCTTCTACACAGTCCACGCCGCCATAGCCTTTGTAAATGACATCTTCCGGCCAAACGTCTTCGTAATGGAAGTCTTTTTCTTGCAGGGTGTCAATGATGGTGGGAATCAGATACCCAGTCAGGGTAAAAGTGCTGTCATGTTTGGGGTCACAGCCAATTTGTAGAACTTTTTTACCGCGCTTGGCGAGGGCCACGGAGATATTACAGCTTGTCGTAGATTTACCGATACCACCTTTTCCGTAAACTGCAAGTTTCACGCTTGTGTTCTCCTTAAATGTTTGTGTCTTATTCTGCTTGGGCCTTCTTTCCGGTTGGATCCGATGAGTTGGCCGTCTAATGGGTTTTTCCCCTGTTGATGGCAATTATTGTTCACTTCCACCGCAAAGGTAAAGGGGGTGAAGGAATGAATGGGGGTGTTAACGGGAGTTATCCCACCTAGAAAAGATTATTTTTATCTTTAATCAGTGCTGAGGCGCTCTCAAGTCTGTAAATTATGTTAAATCATGTTTTATGGTGACTTAGTTATAAAAAGAGTGACAATAACAAAAATGAGTATATCGGCTTAGGATTATTCCGGAGACTGATTTTACCCGGTGGGGATCGAGGATGGGCTTAGGTTTCACTGTGGCGCATAGGGATCGAAGGTTCCCTGCCTAGATTCAAGGGGGGGAGAAGGCGATGGATCCAGAGGAAATTCCCGGTGCGATCGCCATCTGGGAGATTTGTGTTAATAATTGTGAATCTTTCCCTTGGGCGATCGGATTTGCGAAGCTCAAGCAACACCCTATCGTTACGCTTCTTGCCAAATTATCAAAAGCCCCGCAATGTAGAGGCGATTCGCGAATCGCCTCTACAGGCGGCGGAAAAATCCCTCCCTGGGTATTGCTGCTACAGACGGTTGCGCTTCTTGCCAAATTATCAAAAGCCCCGCAATCGCGAATCGCCTCTACAGGCGGCGGAAAAATCCCTCCCTGGGTATTGCTGCTACAGACGGTTGCGCTTCTTGCCAAATTATCAAAAGCCCCGCAATGTAGAGGCGATTCGCGAATCGCCTCTACAGGCGGCGGAAAAATCCCCTAGGGGTATTACCTCTACAGTTTGAAGAACCAGCGGCGACGGTAGAGGCCCCAGAGAATCCAGGTCCAAAAGAGCAGGGTCACGAGGGCGATCGCAAAAGACCCATTGAGTTCGCCTAAAATCGGGACGAACCCATTGCGATACATCCAGGTATAGAGACTAGGCGCATCGGTGGCGGTACTGATGGGGGTAAACAGCAAAATTCGGGCCAAAAACCCCGAGGCAACGAAGACAAAGATGGCATTGAGTCCCATGACCTTAAAGGGAAAGGCCCAGCTTCGCCATTGACGGACCTCCACCAGTTCGTAACAGGCGGCCAATAAGAGCAGGGACCAACCGGCACTCAACACTACAAAAGAACTGGTCCAGAGTTGTTTGTTAATGGGAAAAAGTAGGCCCCAGAGTGAGCCGGTAATGATTGTCGCGACGGCAACTCCGGCCATTTGCAGACTGGTGCGGGAGGTGACGGGTTGTTTCTGCAACCAATCCCCGATAAAAAAGCCTAGGAGGAGGGTAACGACCGAGGGGAGGGTGCTGAGTAGTCCTTCCGGTTCAAAGCTGCCATCGCCCAAAATATGGGGGGGTGTCAAAATCAGGCGATCGAGATAGGCGACGAGGGTCCCGGCACCTTTGGGGGATAAATCCCCGGGACCGTAACCGGGAACGGGAATTTGGGTGAGTGCAAACCAATATCCCAGGAGAATGGCAAGGCAGAGGAATCCCAGACGACGACGGGAAAGGTTGAGGATGGCAGTCGCCCCCAATAAATAAGCCAAACTAATCCGCTGCAACACTCCCATAATCCGCAGGGTGCCAAAATCCAGGGGTTGACCTTGCAGTAAAGTCTTTAGGACCAGGGTTGAACCGTTCAAAAATAAGCCTAAACCGAAGAGAATCAGCGCACGACGGAGGATTTTGAAGTAAACGGAAGCAGCAGGGGGAGAATTGGGGGAGGTGGTGTATTTGGCGAAGGAAAAGGCCATTGCCACCCCCGCGATGAACAGGAATGCGGGGAAAATCAGGTCCGTGGGGGTGAACCCATGCCAGGGTGCATGGAGGAGGGGGGGATAAACCTGCTGCCAGCTACCGGGGTTGTTGACCAGAATCATACTGGCGATCGCCATGCCGCGAAACACATCCAAAGAAGTCAGTCGCATAGAATTAGGCAAGTTCTGAACCGAGAGATTTTTATTAAAAAAAGCACAGGATAATTCTATCCTTGGCAGTTACAATAAGAGGTATTCAACTAGCCCTGTCCAGATGTTCAAGTTAATCACAAAACCGAGTGCTAGAATGTAGCCGCGCTTCGAGAAGCGCCTGAATTGGTATTCAAGTTAATCACAAAACCGAGTGCTAGAATGTAGCCGCGCTTCGAGAAGCGCCTGAATTGGTATTCAAGTTAATCACAAAAAAGAGTGCTAAAATGTAGCCAAGAAGCGCCTGAATTGGTGTTCAAGTTAATCACAAAACCGAGTGATGGAATGTAGAGGCGCTTCCCGAAGCGCCCCTACAAATACACCTTGACAGGGCTAGAGTTATTCAACCCATTAGAAGAGAGAAAAAAAGGATTAATATGGCAAGTCAAATCAAGCGTGATGAAGACTTTATGAGACTGGCGATCGCCAAAGCAATGGAAGGAGTCAACCAAGGGGAAGACCCCTTCGGCGCTTGTATTGTCAAAGACGGTGAAGTGGTTACCTGTGTGCATAATAGCTGTACCAGTAGCCTCGATGTCACCGCTCATGCCGAAGTTAATGCCATTCGGGATGCCTCTAAAAAATTAAATACCCTTGACCTATCCGGTTGTGTGATTTATAGCACTTGCGAACCTTGTCCGATGTGTTTTACTGCTGCTTATTGGGCTCAACTGGATAAAATTGTGTTTGGAACTCGCATAGCCGATGCTTGTGCGATCGGGTTTACTCAGCTCAACCTTTCCTGTCAAGAACTAAAGCAGTTTGGGAGTGACGTTGAATTAGTTGGAGATGTTTTAAAAGAAGAAAGTTTAGACCTATTTCGACATTGGGTCTTGCTGAATTCGTGATCTGAAGTGAAGGGCAACATTTTATCCTCTCCCTGACGGGGAAGAAAGTTATAAAAATAGCTGTCCCCATTCATCTATCTCTAAAAATAGAGAACAGGGACAGCCCGATCGCCGGTTTAAATTGTTACCCTCGGCCATAGCCCATTAGGCCACCATTGAAGCATGAGGACGGGCAAAAATCATCCGACCGGCAGCAGTTTGTAAAGAAGAAGTCACCACCACGCGCAACTGGTCACCGATATATTTGCGGCCTTCTTCGACAACCACCATTGTGCCATCGTCTAAATATCCAACTCCCTGGGCCTCTTCCTTGCCTTCTTTGAGAATTTTCAGGTCGAGACTGTCTCCGGGGAGATACACCGGACGCACCGCCTGGGTCAAGTCGTTGATATTCAGCACTAACACCTTTTGCACCGTAGCGACTTTGGACAAATTGTAGTCATTGGTGAGCAAGGTGGCATTAATTTCTTGGGCCAACCGGACCAATTTCGCATCCACGGTTTGCAGGTCCTCATAGTCTGCGGGATGGATGACGATGCGTTCGGCGTAGGTTTCCTTGATGCGGTTGAGGACATCGAGTCCCCGACGACCCCGGACCCGTTTTTGGTCGTTGGAGGCATCTGCCACCATTTGCAATTCCTGTAACACGAATTGGGGCACGAGGATTTGTCCTTCTAAAAACCCGGTGGCGAGGAGGGTCTCCACGCGACCATCGATAATGCAACTGGTATCTAGGACTTTGGTCGCAGCAGGTTTCAAGGTCCCTTCAGCGACTAACATGGATTCGAGACTGCTGGGGTTGATCAGGCGCAGGAATGCCCTACCATGAGCATCGGCGAGGGTGACGCCCAAAAAGGCAAACATCACGCTACCGAGGATGGCGGCGAGGGGTTTGATGAATCCAAATTCCCGAGGAATGGGCAGCAAGAACACGGGGGCCAGCATTAAATTGGCAACCAGGAGACCCATGACGAGGCCGATCGCCCGGGTAATCAGCATATCAATCGGCATTTGCCGAACTTGCTTTTCCATGCGTCGGTAGGTGGTTTGCACCGCTAAACCGACGGCCCCCCCGACCAAGGCGGCAAACCCGGTGGTGACCGATCGCAACCCGTCGAGATTGGTGACTTGGGCCATCGCCGACGCGGGAAGCAGTTCTGTGCTATAGAAACCGATCCCCGCCGCTGCTAGAATGAATGAGAGAATGATGATTGCATTAAGCATGATTGAGCCACTCAAAAGAGTAAGGTTTCAACTCAAGGTTGTCCATGCCGGGGAGCCATTTTCTAAGGATGTTTTCCCGACATTTTTTGAAGACCGCTGATTGAGTTGATTGTAGAAAGACATCTTGATTATACTATTAAGTTTTCTGCTGTTCTATAGTTTGGACTCTGTTCATCGCAAGTCTGTCCCAAGAGGGAGATGCAGTTTTAACCCGAATTTAAGGCATCCATAGTGGCTACACCCTCGACTGAATCAACGATCCCGGAGATCCCCCGGTCTGCTTATCTGCATATTCCGTTTTGTCGTCGTCGCTGTTTTTATTGCGATTTTCCGGTGTCGGTGGTAGGCGATCGCAAGCAGGGGGAGGACTCCGGCACGATTGTGGAGTATGTGGATTGGCTAATTACGGAAATTGAGAACAGTCCGATTTGGGGTCAGCCCCTGTCCACAGTGTTTTTTGGAGGGGGTACGCCGTCTCTGTTATCCGTATCCCAGTTGAGTCGAATTTTGGCGACTCTCGATCGCCGGTTTGGAATTGCTGGCGATGCAGAAATTTCGATAGAGATGGATCCGGGGACCTTTGACCGGGACCACCTTGCCGGATATTGCCTGGGGGGAATTAATCGGGTGAGTATGGGAGTCCAGGCGTTTCAGGATGAGTTATTGGCTGACTGTGGGCGATCGCACCGGACGAAAGATATTTTTACTGCCGTTGACGTGATTCGGGAGGTGGGAATCGCGAATTTTAGTCTGGATTTGATTTCAGGATTGCCTCACCAAACCTTAGAACAGTGGCAAGACTCCCTGAATCAGGCAGTTGCCCTCAATCCGGCTCATATTTCTAGCTATGACTTAATTGTAGAAGCAGGGACTGCCTTTTCCCGGACGTATCAACCGGGGGTTTCGCCGTTACCCACGGACGAGATGAGTGCTCAAATGTATCGAGTGGCGGTTGAGACCCTCACGGGGGCCGGGTATGAGCATTATGAAGTCTCGAATTATGCGCGATCGGGCTATCAGTGTCGCCATAATCGAGTCTATTGGGAAAATCGCCCTTGCTATGGATTTGGCATGGGGGCCGCGAGTTATGTGGGGGGCCAACGATTCACTCGTCCCCGGACTAGGCGGGAATATTATGCTTGGGTGCAAGAGTGGCAAAACAGTGGGGGGGTCCTTTCTATCCCGGAAACCCCTGGGGATGAGGTGTTGTTGGAAACCTTGATGTTGGGATTGCGGTTAGCCGAAGGGATTGATATTGCTCGCTTCACCCAGCAGTTTGGGGGCGATCGCCTCCGTCAGCTTTGGCAGTGCCTCCTTCCTTATTATCGTCAAGGCTGGGTCAAGGTTCACACTCTCTCTGAAGGGCTAGATGTTGGCCCCACTCTGCCCCCATCCGGTGCGATCCGACTCTCGGACCCCGAAGGATTTTTATTTTCCAATACTATTTTAGCCACCATTTTTGAGGCGATCGACAGATAAAGTGGCTTCGGCTGGGTGCTATCTATACCTTTAGACATATGTCTAAAGGTATAGATAGTTAAATGTTTTATGTGATACTACTGAGCTTAAAACGTCCAAGAGAGAAAAAAATCGGAACATATAGGCCAGCTTTAAGTATTTTCACTGAATAACTTTATCTTTCTTTTAAGAAACCGCCTTAAACTTTATGAAAACTTTATATCAATTTTCAATTTTGGCAAGTAAATCAAATAAAATGATCTACCATAAGATACAAAGACAATTCAGCCCTGCGTGAGAATACTCGATCGCTCAGGAGAGGGCAGATTATCCAGTGAGAGGTTCACGCCGTCGCCCGAACTTAGGGTGGCGTGGCGGTAATACTTGAGTAGCCAATTTTCCAGCTTCTACATCAATCAAGTTTTCAGTTCTGATAGCTGTTGACCTAGAAGGGTGTAGGGGAATGGGTGGATGCGGTTTACTCGGCTCAATCAAGAGCCATCTCCTTTAACTATAAACACTTTTTGTCAGGGATTGACTTAATTGATCCCGCCCAAACTCATTTTAATCCACCAAGGCACAAGGCCAGGGTGATTTCCCATTCAATTTAATTCAGATTTATACCCCCGCAACTTATGAATCAGGTTGATGTAACAGTAGCGATTCCAACATATAATGGCGAAAGCCGCTTAAGTGACGTTCTCGATCGCCTGCGAGTGCAAGTGGGAACCGAAGGGTTTTCCTGGGAAATAATTGTCGTTGATAACAATAGCAGCGATCGCACCGCAGCAGTGGTGAGAGACTATCAGAAAACCTGGCCTACTGCCTATCCCTTACGATATTGTTTTGCCCCGGAACAGGGGGCCGCTTTTGCCCGACAACGGGCAGTAGAAAAAGCTCAGGGGGAGTTGATTGGGTTTTTGGATGATGACAACTTGCCGGAACCCGACTGGGTAGCGGCTGCTTATCAGTTTGGGAAAACTCATCCAGAAGTTGGGGCATTTGGTAGCCAAATTCACGGGCTGTTTTATGAAAAAAAGCCGGAAGAAAAACTTCCGGTAAACTTTAAAAAAATTGCTTGTTTTTTAGCCATTGTGGAACGGGGAAATAGCCCACGAAAGTACGACCCCGAACATAAAATATTGCCCCCAGGGGCGGGATTAGTGGTTCGGAAAAAAGTGTGGCTAGAATCGGTTCCCAAACGGTTAGTTTTAAATCATACCGGGAAAGAAGCGGGATTAGCCAGTGAAGATTTAGAAGTTTTGTTGCATATTCAAAAAGCTGGGTGGGAGATTTGGTACAATCCAGCGATGGTTGTGTACCACAAAATCCCTAACCAGCGGTTAGAACCGGAATATTTGAAACTGCTGGTCCGTTGTGTGGGGTTGAGTCGTCATCGCTTGCGGATGATGACGTTAAAGAGTTGGCAAAGACCCTTAGCATTTCCGGCTTATTTAGCCAATGATTTGCGCCGCTTGGTGTTACATGGGATTCGACATGGAATTACCATTAAAGATGATACAGCAGCCACTTGTGAACGAGAGTTTTTGACCAGTACCTTAATGAGTCCGCTGTTTCTGTTGAAACACCAAGGGTTAAAGTCATCCGGAAACAATGGCGATCGCCCTTCAGGGATATCCAATCAAACCTCCCTAGAAGAGTTAGCCCAAGCCTTTGAAGAACAACGGTTTCGCCTTCATTCTCAAGGGGTTTATCCTCTGATTAGTGCCGCAGGCGATCGCCCCCATACAGAGATTTTATTGCGGTTAGAAGATCGCAACGGCAAACTGTTACTCCCGAATCAGTTTATGCCTTTAGCGAAACGGTATAATCTGATGCGGACCATCGACCGTTGGACGATCCGAGAACTCTGCGCTCAAATTGCTGAAGCCAGGGACCCGTTTCCCAATGGGATGTATGAAATCAATCTGTCCGAATCCAGTCTAGGCGATCGCAATTTAATTGATTTTTTGGTTCGGGAATTAGCCTATTATAAAATTCCCCCTGAACTCTTGTGTTTTTGCATTCCTGAGACCGTGGCGATCGGCCATTTAGCGCGCATCCAAGAACTGATTGAACGCTTGCGTGCCATTGGTTGTCAATTATCCCTTGATGGAGTAGGGGCAACTCAATCTTCCGGGGATTACCTCCAGAAATTGCCGATGAATTACCTCAAATTAGAAGGGAATTTAATTCAATCCATTCATGAAAATTCCGCTAGTTTAAACACGGTGAAAACCTTCCATCAACTGGGGAAAACTCTGGGAATGAAAACCATTGCATCTCATGTGGAAAATTTGGGAATTTTGGAGCAAACTCAACGAATTGGAGTTCATTACGTTCAGGGATATGAAATAGAACGTCCTCACCCCCTCTCCTTTGAAGTAGATATGGCCACAAATTGGGTTCCCCAATTACTCAAACCTGAGCTTTCAATTCCGCCAGAAAAATCTCCTGCTCCTCTCTCAAATCTCGCTGGATTGTTATCCGAACCTTCCCTATAAAGCCAGTTAATCCTCTAATTGTGAATTGAAACTTGCTGAAATCAAATGAATGCCATCGCCTTTACCATCGCCATCCCGACCTATAATGGGGGAACTCGATTACCACAACTCCTGGACTGTTTGCGATCGCAAATTCGCACCGAACAATTCACCTGGGAAATTGTCGTCATCGATAACAACAGTCAGGATAACACCGCTGAAGTCATTCGCCAATACCAAACCGATTGGCCCTCCGCCTATCCCTTACACTATTATTTTGAACCTCAACAAGGACTCGCCTTTGCCCGCCAACGGGCAATTGATGAAGCCCAAGGCATCTGGGTGGGATTTTTAGATGATGATAATTTACCCGCCCCCGACTGGGTAGCTGAAGCCTACAATTTTGCTCAATCTTATCCCAAAGCTGGTGCATTTGGCGGCCAAATTCATGGCAGGTTTGAAACTCCTCCCCCAGAAAATTTTCACCGAATTCAATCCTTTTTAGCCATTCGTGAACGAGGGTCAAAACCCCATTTATATCAACCCCAACACTTAAGTTTACCTCCCGGCGCGGGTTTAGTGGTTCGCAAACAAGCCTGGTGTGAAAATGTTCCTCGCCGCTTACAGTTAATCGGGCGAGTCAATGGTTCGACCTTAGCTGGGGAAGATTTTGAAACCTTATTGTATTTGCACCAAACAGGGTGGGAAATTTGGTACTGTCCGACCCTCCATAGCTATCATCAAATTCCTCAACAAAGATTGGAACAGGCATCGTTAATTTCCTTGATTCGAGGCTGTGGATTGTGCATTTGTCACCTGCGCCTGCTCAATGCCAGCCCGAGAGAGAAACCCATTGCGATCGCCCGCATCTTACTCGGAAATTTACGCCGAATTGTGCGCCATCTGATTCAGTATCGCGGCTTAGTCAAGACTGACCCCGTTGCCGCCTGTGAGTTGGAGTTCTTTTTGAGTGGTTTTCTGAGTCCTTTTTACTATTTACAAAGCCAATGGGTTCAAAAATCAGCTAACGCTGATCCAGAGAATTCGAGATTAAATTGCCAAACTCCTTAAGAAAATAGGAAACATCATCATGAAAAATCCAGTGATTGCGATCGGACTAGATGCAGCAGAACCCAAACTGTTAGAAACCTGGATGGACCAGGGATATTTAACCCATCTCAAACAGTTGAAAGACCGAGGTGCTTATGGTCGGTTGACCAACTTAGGATATTACAAAGCTGAAACCCCTTGGACCACATTTTTAACCGGATGCTTACCCGAAAAAACCGGATATTGGGCCCCGATAAAATTTCATGAAGGCAGCTACAATGTTTCTGAAATAGGCGCGTATGATTTTCAGGAGTATCCGCCATTTTATGCCTTGGGAGAAGAGTATCGAGTGGCTGTTTTTGATGTTCCCCAATCTCGCTTGTGCGATCGCGTTAATGGGGAGCAAGTTTTGGCTTGGGGTGCTCATTCGCCGCAAACCCCCAGTCTCTCTCACCCGCCCGAATTGCTGAATCAGATCAATCGGGACTATGGGAAACATCCGGCCCTCCATCGGGATCATGGGGATTGGTGGGACAAAGCCTATCTGTCTCGCTTGCAAAAAACCCTGCATCAAGGCATCGATCGCCGAGGGGCGATCGTCCGAAATTTACTCAAACAGGAACGGTGGGATCTCTTGTTAACGGTATTTAGTGAGACCCATTCTGCCGGACATGACTTGTGGTATCTCAGTCAACCGGACCATCCGCTGTATGAACACAAGCTGGATACCGCATCAGAAGACCCCATGCTGGCCGTTTTTGAAGCCGTCGATCGCACTCTAGGCACTCTGTTAGCTGAAGTACCAGAAGACGCTTATCTCGTGGTCTTTTCCGCACATGGTAGCGGAAACAATACCACCGATGTTCCCAGTATGCTGTTTCTGCCCGAGTTTTTATACCGATTCAGCTTTCCCGGGAAAGTGGCGATCGCACCGGGAACAGCCGGAAACCTACCCGAGGCGATCGTCAGCACACCCCAACGAAAAACCTGGACTGGAGAAATTTGGGAACGCAAATATAGCCCCAACCCCCTGAAACAATTCCTCCGGCAGCAACTCCCCAGTCAAGTCCATCCCCTGCTCGATCGCCTCTTCGGAACCTTTGGAGAAGCGCCATTAGGGTCACCGGAACAGTTGCGCCAGCAAGGAAATCCCCTATTCTGGCAACCCTCTACTTGGTATAGCCCCTTATGGCCGCAAATGAAAGCCTTTGCCATTCCCAGCTATTCCGAAGGATACATCCGCATTAACCTAGCGGGACGCGAACCCAGTGGCATCGTCTCACCGGAGGAGTATGACGCCTTATGCCAAGAGTTAACCGCACAACTCTATGGTTGGACAAATGCTCGCACAGGAGGCCCGGTGGTGAAAAAAGTGATTCACACCCCCCCCACCTCTCCCACCCGTCCCGATGCGGATTTAGTCGTCCTTTGGCAAGACACACCCGCCGATGTGATTGATTGTGGACAATTCGGGCGCATTGGTCCCGTCCCCTATCGCCGCACCGGCAGTCATCGCAACCGAGGCTTTTTAAACATTACAGGGCCGGGAATTCGCCCCGGAACGCAACTGCAAGAGGGTCATGGGGTGGATTTAGCCCCGACCCTTCTCCATCTGATGAATGCCCCGATTCCTGACTATTATGATGGCACTTCTTTAGTGGAGAAATCCGTTTTAGTTTCATAACCCGACCCAGCGATCGCCCGGTCAATCTCACCGCCTACCTTGTTGGATAGACAAATTTTTTGCCGTCGAGAAAAATCCGCCTATAGGATGAGACACCGGGCTTCCATTCTGCTGTACAAAATAGGAAGAGACAAATCTCACGCTGAGGATAGAGAGGGGATGAGATAGCAGGGGGCTGCCTGCTGAACTCCAAATCCACCTCACGCCACCGAGAAAGAACATAGGGAGAAGTAAGTAAAAATGACCATTCAAAATTATACAGCCTATTTTAATAACAAAAAAGCTTTAAAATTTGCCCTCGGGTGGCGGTTATTTCATTTATTAGAAGAAATAGAAATGGCCTTGCTTCAGTGGCTACCTTCCTCCATTGGAACCGGGTTACGGGGACTGATTTATAAAACAATTTTCGGGAAATTGGGTAAAGGGGTTCGCATCAAAACCGGAGTAGAATTTTTCTGTGCCTATCGGATGCAAATCGGTCATAAAGTTTCAATGGAGCGGGATGTTAGAATCCGCAGCCTGGGACCCAAAGATAAAATTAAAATTGGGGATGGTGTTTCTTTCGATCGCGGGGTAGATATCAAAGCACATGGCAATCAAAACGGCATTGAAATCGGCGATCGCACCTATATTGGTCCCTATACCTGCCTCTCCGGGGCCAAACTCAAAATTGGCAAAGACTGTTTAATTGCTTCTCATTCCAGCATTTATTCTAACAATCATATTTTTGCTAACGTCGGTCAGAATATTAACCAACAAGGGAATAGTTATGAAGGGATTACCATTGAAGACAATTGCTGGTTAGGAACCGGGGTCAAAGTTATGGATGGCGTCACCATTGGCGAAGGCAGCATCATCGGCGCAGGGGCCATTGTAACTAAAAATATTCCCCCCTATTCCATTGCCGTAGGGGTTCCGGCTAAAGTCATTTCTTCCCGCCGAGAGTCAGCAGCAGTTTGAGGGAAGATGGGGAAGATGGGGAAGATGGGGGAGATGTTCGTAGTAACGACTTCAGTCGTTTCCTCGTGAGGAAAGCTCAAGCTTTCCTCACGCACCCATCTGTCGATCTTCCAGTTCCTTCACAGGGACTTAAGCCGGAAACGACTGAAGTCGTTACTACGAACCAAGAGAAGAACGACTGAAGTCGTTACTACGAACCAAGAGAAGAACGACTGAAGTCGTTACTACGAACCAAGAGAAGAACGACTGAAGTCGTTACTACGAACCAAGAGAAGAACGACTGAAGTCGTTACTACGAACATCCTCCCCATCTCCCCCGTCTTCCCCAACCTCCCCATCTCCCCCAACCCCTCACCCCATCACCAATGCGATCGCAGTACAATAATCCTACCGGCATCCCTGCGAAAACATTATGATGAGTAATCTTCCAGATTTTGGTGAGTACGGCTATCAGGTTATCCGAGAATTGGGTCATAACCGCGCTGGGGGTCGCGTGACTTACCTGGCGAGTCGTACTAAAACCGCAGCACCCACCCCCGATGTCACTCCCGATCCGGCTGATTTAGTGGCAATTAAACAGTTTCAGTTTGCCAGTACCAGTGATGCGCGGTGGGCGGGTTACGATGCATATCAGCGCGAAATTCAAGTGCTTCAGGGGCTCAATCATCCCGGTATCCCCCGCTATTTGGATTCCTTTGAGAGTCCCGGAGGATTCTGTATGGTTCAGGAGTACAAACCGGCAGAATCCCTGGCGCAACAGCGCACCTGGCACCCCATCCAAGTTAAAGAGATTGCTGTAGCCCTGTTATCGATTTTAGTTTACCTCCAAAATCGCCTCCCTGCCGTGATTCATCGGGATATCAAACCGGAAAATATTCTGGTGGATCAACTGATGAATGTTTATTTAGTGGATTTTGGATTTGCTCATCTTGGCGAGGGAGAAGTTGCAGTTAGTAGCATTGTTAAAGGCACTCTGGGGTTTATGCCACCGGAGCAATTATTTAATCGGGAACTGACTCCTGCCTCGGATTTATATGGGGTAGGGGCGACTTTAATTTGTTTGCTGACGGGGACAAAATCGATGGATATTGGGGAGTTAATTGACCCCAGTTATCGGATTCACTTTCGCAAACGGCTTCCTAAAATTAGTCTAGCTTGGATTCAATGGCTGGAAAAAATGGTGGAACCCAAGCCAAAAGACCGTTACCCGAATGCAGAAACAGCCCTGGAAGTGTTGACGCCGATTGAGATTAGTCGCACGCCTCAAGTGATTTCTAGTCATCAGTTGTTGCAGTTTCGGGGGACGAAGTTGGGAGAACCGATTACCCAAACGATTTCGATTAAAAATCCGGTTCCCGGAACGATGCTGAAGGGGCGATGGCAGGTGGCTCCTTATCGGAGAGATGGTTACTTTTCTAAAAATAATCATCCCTGGATTAAAATTGAACCAGTCCGGTTTAAAGGGAATCAAGTTGAATGTACCATCACAGTAGATACCCGCAATTTGATGGCCGATCGCATTTATGCGCGTGAATTATTATTACAGACAAATTCCGACCAAAAATTATATCGATTCCCCCTTAAAGTTCAAACCGCGCCGGAACCTGTAGAAGAGATAAAATTACCCTATCCTTGGCTGGGAATTTTGCTGGGTTTAGCCCTGAATACGGGATGGACTCAACCTGTAAATGTTGTGGGGGACGGGATCCGATGGATAACGGCTTCGGGTTTGGGAATGCTGGTTGTTCTGTTGTTGTTTTCCGGGATTTTGCTTTTTAGGATTGGGGCGAAAAGCGCTTCCCGGAAGCCGGGTCCGGCTGCTGCGGGTGCGCTCGCCGGGAGCATTATTGGTGTAGTGACTGTACCTGTAAGTGTAATCATTTATGGGAACGATGACCCTTCCCTGTCTTTGTCTGAAATAGTAGAAGAAGCCATAGGTTCTGCCTTTTGGATGGCCATTCTGGGTGCTTTAATCGGTGCTTATGCTGCAATTGTCACCGAGGAATTAATCAGTCGATTGCGGGGGATGGGAACGGCTAGAGATGTATCCAAAACCCTGGCGGGGGCGATCGCTGGGGTAATGTTTGCTGTAGGGCCAATTCTGGATGGCAGCGGTTCCTTCTCCAATGCTTGGGCATTCCTGGTATGGATGGGTTTAATTATTGTAACAGGAGGCGTTGCGGGTGCGGTTTTCGATGAAATAGAACCGGGCAAAATCACCCCTTTGTCACCGAATGTTAAACTCAAAATCAGCCAGGTTTGGACTAATTTTGCGGGGAGAATTGTTCTGCTGACGGTGGGATTAGGAATCAGCCTAGGGTTAGCGTTGAATGGGAGAATTTTATCCCATTATTGGGTGAGTTTGCTAATCGGAGTAACCGCGATTCCGTTAGGGAGAATGGTTTATCCTCATTGGGTGCGATCGCGCCAAGTGCGGGAGTATCATGAATCGAAAACTAAACGGATTCAACCGTAGAGAGTTGAGGGGAATTTCTAAGTGCGATGGGGAGTTCTGAGGGGGCGATTTTTAGGCGTTGCACATATAGGGTATGATCGGGCGGGTAGTCCCTACAGAGAAAAACTTTATGTTATTCAAAATCCCTAGAAATGTTAAAGATTTCTATCAGATTGCTTCTCTACTACCTGAAACATCGGACTGTACCCCTGCCCCATGAAATCATACCGCATATCTGCAACGCCATCCTTTAGGTAGACTGCGGGTGGGGTGGGATTTTAACCCCTAATTTCACGGATTTTCACGGATGAGGATTTCGCGGAGGATTTTAGCCCGCGTAGGCGGGCTTTGTTTGTGCAGCCCCACCATGCACGGGTGCGGGTGGGGAGTGCCATGCTACTTGCCCTTGGCGGTAGCTTTGGATTGTTTTGCGGCTTTTTTAGCGGCTTTTTCAGCAGCTATTTTAGCTTGACGTTCTTGCTCTTTTTCTTCAGCTATTTTATCCAAATAGTAATGATAATCACCAAGGTAGGGGCGGAATTCCCCGTCGCGGATTTCGACTATTTTATTGGCGACTTTGGAGATAAAATAACGGTCGTGTGAGACAATAATCACCGTGCCATCGTAGTTTTGCAGGGCTTCTTCTAGCATCTCTTTGGCGGGGATGTCTAAATGGTTTGTAGGTTCGTCTAACAGTAGCAAGTTAGCGGGACGTAGGAGCATTTTTGCTAAGGCTAAACGGGCTTTTTCTCCTCCACTGAGAGCTTCTACGGGTTTAAATACGGTGTCTCCACTGAAGAGAAATCGTCCGAGTAAGGTGCGAACTTCTTCGTTTTTCCAGTCGGGTACTTCGTCATGAATGGTGTCCATGACGCTTTTGGTGAGTTCTAAGGCTTCGGCTTGATTTTGCTCAAAGTAGCCGGGAATGACGTTATGTTGTCCGAGTTGGATGCTGCCTTCGTTGGCTTTTTCCATGCCCATAATCATTCGCAGCAGGGTGGATTTGCCTGAACCGTTGGGTCCTAAGAAGGCGATACGATCGCCTCGTTCAACGAACAAATCCGTGCCTAAAAATAGGATTTTGTCGTCGTAGGTATGCACCAAGTTTTTGATGTCTACGACTTCTCGTCCACTGCGAGGCGCTGGGGGAAATTGGAACCGGAGGGTTTTTAAAGTGCCTTCAGGTGCTTCAATGCGTTCGATTTTATCGAGTTGCTTTTCCCGGCTTTTTGCTTGGGTACTGCGGGTGGCACTGGCACGGAAGCGCTCAACGAAGACTTGTTGTTTTTCTAGTTCTTTCTGTTGGCGTTCGTAGGCGCTCAGTTGTGCTTCGCGGTTGAAGGCTTTTTGCTCTAAATACGAGGAATAGTTGCCGAGGTAGGTGCTGGAGACGCCTCGTTCGGTTTCGACAATTTGGGTGCAAAGGCGATCGAGGAATTCTCGGTCATGGGAGACAATTACCATTGGGGTGATTAATCCCTTGAGGTAGGTTTCTAACCATTCGATGGTTTCTAAGTCCAGATGGTTTGTCGGTTCATCCAGCAGCAACAAGTCAGGACTCTGTAACAAAATTTTGCCTAAACTCATCCGCATTTGCCAACCGCCACTGAAGGCGCTGACGAGGCGATCGCCGTCTTCTGCGACAAATCCCATTTCCGGCAGGATTTTCTCGATTTGCGCTTCTAGGGTATAACCATCTAAGGCTTCAAATTTGCGGTGCAGTTTATCCAGTTTGTTGATCAGTTTGTCTAGTTCTGCCTCGGAAGCGGTTTGCATGGCGTGTTGGACGTCCAACAAGTCATGCTGGACTTGGTTTGCCTCGGTAAATACCGTCCAAAATTCTTCCCGGACTGTCCGGGTGGGGTCTACTTCAAATTCTTGGGTGAGGTAGGCGATATGTAGATTGGAGGGACGGATAATTTCTCCGGCAGTGGGTTCGATTTCCCCGGCAACGATTTTGAGTTGGGTAGATTTTCCGGCCCCGTTAACGCCGACTAAACCAATGCGATCGCCCGGTTTGACTTCCCAGTTAATATCTTTGAGAACTTCGCCAGTCGGGTAAATTTTACTAATATGTTCGAGTCGTAGCATCAAATATCTCCAAGGCAGATGGGACAAAGGCAAGTTCAGCGACGGATTCCGGAAAAAACAGACGCGATCGGGGCATCTGGGGGCCGCACTATCCGTCCGGTGTTGGCTGTGTTGGGTTAATCTTAACAAAAATTAACGACTAGAGATCGCAGTTAGATGGGTGTTTTCATAAAGTTTGGCAGGGTAGGTCCAGATCAACGGTTAAGTGTGGCTACGAAATGAACCGCAACGTTCGCAGATGCTTAAATGTCGCCTTGGGTTTACTGGTCGCAGTCGCCTGGTCAATAGGTTTTATCCCCGATATGGCTACATCTGAAACTCCAGCGAGGGAAGAAATTCGTGGGGTCTGGTTGACCAATGTGGGGAGTGATGTCTTGTTTGTACCTGGGGCGGTTCATCATGCCTTGCAGGAACTCTCGGATCTTAATTTTAATACAGTTTATCCCGTGGTTTGGAATCGGGGGCAGACTTTTTATCCGAGTGTAGCCTCTAAGCAGGTGACTGGGCGATCGCAGGATTGGTTACTCTCCCTGATGCGAGGCAGTACCGACGTCCTCGGGGAAATTATCGCTGATGGGCAGTCTTTGGGGTTGCGGGTGGTTCCCTGGTTTGAGTATGGGTTCATGGCACCCGCCAACTCAGAATTAGTGAAACGGCATCCAGACTGGGTAACTCGACACCAGGATAACAGCCAAAATCTCCGAGAGGAAGAATTAGCCCCAATTTTTAACGAAAATCCCTTAACGATTCAGCAGGTTTGGTTAAATCCCCTCCATCCCGAGGTGCAAAATTTTCTCCTGCGGTTAATTGTGGAAGTGGTAGCCAATTATCCCATTGATGCGATTCAATTTGATGATAATTTTGGCTTGCCGGTTGAGTTGGGATATGACCCTTACACCATCGCCCTCTATCAAGCCGAACATTGGGGAGATTCTCCCCCGAGTAATCCCTATAATGCTCAGTGGGTCCGTTGGCGGGCGAATAAGATTAATGATTTTATGGAACGCATCTACCAAGCGGTGCAATTTGTCAATCCCGATTGTTCTATTTCTCTAGCCGCCAATTCTCAAAGTTTTGCCTATCGCCACTATTTGCAAGATTGGTTAACCTGGGTGGAATCGGGATGGATTGATGAGTTGTTTTTACAGGTTTATCATGCAGAATTGAGTCGATTTGAGACAGAATTAGATATTTCTACGGTGTGGTATGCCCGGAATTTAACTCGGGTGGGAGTAGGGATTTTAACGGGAACGATGAAACGTCCGATTTCCTTTGCAGAGATAGAAGATAGAGTGAAAGTTGCTCGCGATCGCGGATTTGCTGGATTCGCCTTTTTCTATTGGGAAAGTTTGTGGGGAAAGGTGGCATCGGAATCTCCAGAAGAGCGGCGCAATAGTTTTCAAGCCCTCTTTTCAGAACCGGCTATTTCCCCCGTCCCGGTGCGATCAACACCCAATAAAGAGGAAAATACTCAAACTTAACTCCCCCATCTCTTAACCCCCCAACCTCGTTCCCAGGCTCTGCCTGGGAATGCCAAACGGAGGCTCTGCCTCCTACTAATCCAACATACTAAAAAATCAGAATAATACGAAATCCGGTTTTTAAGCTCTATAAAAACCCACACCCTAAAGGGTGGAGGCTCACAGGACAAAGCCCGCCTGCGCGGGCTAAGAAAGAAAACCGACTTTTAACAACCGGATGTGGTATAACTTATCCGAATCCCTATAAAATTCCCTCTACCCCGAGACTGATAAAATATTGTCCAAAAATCCCTCAACTTTACAGAAAATTTATAAAAACCTGATGAGTTAATGATATAATTAACCCTTGGCTAATCTAAAATCGGTTATCCTTGAGAGTGATGCGCGAACAAACTTGGATCCGATGGACATACGGAGTCATCCTAGGCATACTAATTGCCTGGTTCCTATTTCCTTCCTTGTCCTTAGAAGCAACCCAACCCGAAACACCTGCCTCCACAGAAATTAGAGGCGTGTGGTTAACCAATGTTGCCAGTGGGGTACTCTTTACCCCCTGGGGAGTGCATTTAGCCATGCACCAACTTGCCGAACAAAATTTTAATACCCTCTATCCCGTCGTCTGGAATCGAGGCAATACCTTTTATGAAAGTGCCGTTGCTAGACGAGAAACCGGACGGTCTCAAGCACCTTTCTTGCGCCTATTTCATCTCGGTGCAGATGTCCTGGATGAACTGATTAAATTAGGCGATCGCCATCACATCCGAATCATCCCTTGGTTTGAATATGGATTCATGACCCCCCGCAACTCCAACTTAGCTAAATTGCACCCCCAATGGCTGAGTGCAACCCAAGAAGGTCAGCAAACACCAACCGAAATTCCCGACGAACTCAATCCCGCTGATATTCCCAACCCTCCCACTTCAGGACAAACCTGGCAACAATTTCTCGTCCCTCAAAATGTTTGGCTAAACCCCTTACATCCTGATGTCCAAGACTTCATCCTAGAACTCATTGTCGAATTAGTCAGCCATTACCCTATCGATGGCATCCAACTCGATGACCATTTTGGAATGCCTGTCGAATCGGGTTATGATAGTTTTACCGTGGAATTGTACCGCCAAGAACATCAAGGTTCCCCTCCACCAGATAACCCCTACGATGCGGAATGGATGCGCTGGCGTGCAGATAAAATTTCTACCTTTATGGAAACCCTGTATCAAGCCATTAAATCCGTCAATCCCGATTGCATTGTCTCCCTTTCTCCCAACTCCCAAGACTTTGCCTATCGTAAATATCTGCAAGATTGGGGAACCTGGGTAGAACGCGGTTGGGTGGATGAACTGCTTGTTCAGATTTATCGCAATGATTTAAACGTTTTTAAAACCGAGTTAGCACAACCCGCAATCCAGAAAGCACAACAGAAAATTCCCGTCGGAATCGGCATCCTCACCGGCACCTTAGTCCGTTCGGTTCCCATAAAACAAATCCAGGAACAGGTTCAAGTTGTGCGCGATCGCCGCTTAGATGGGGTATCCTTTTTCTATTGGGAAACCCTCTGGAGTTATCTCACCCCAGAGTCACCCCCAGAACGGCGCAAAGCCTTCCGGGAACTCTTTTCTCAACCCACCCCCTAAGTGTTCCCAGTCTCAATTCATGACGCCCCGTCTCCCGATCTCTCAACCGCTTAACCTGTCTCGGACTCCTGAAATTCCTATCCTGTTTGGATGGAGTTTTTGGATTCAATGGGTGTTAGCCACCGGGCTAGGTTTTCTGCTCAGTTTGCTGTTTGTAGAAATCGGCGTCAGACCCCATCTCGGGGCCATTTCCGGGGCAGTAGGTAGCAGTTTCATTGCGATCGCCCAATGGTTCGTCCTCCGACAACGCCTCTCCCACATCTCCTGGTGGATCATTGCCACCATCACCGCCTGGGTCCTAATTGGCAGTAGCAGTCTCGGTGCCCTAGGCTGGATCGCACCCCGCACCGAACTGATTACCATCCGCCTCCTCTATGGCTTCATCGATGGCGCAGTCGTCGGCATCGTCCAAGGTTTAGGACAATGGTTTGTCCTAAATCGCTACTTCTCCAACGCCGCCTGGTGGTTACCCATCTCCTCTGTGAGTTGGGCAGTCGCCTTACCCTCCGGATGGCTAGTCGGTGGCATCCTCCGCTCTAACACCAACCTATTTTTTGCCGAAGTCATCGGTTTAACCATCACCTGGCTGGCGATCGCCGCCCTCTCCGGTTTCGGTTTCCTCCGCCTCCTCCATCACAATGGCATCCAATAAAAGCAACACCCCCCAACAACGTCATGTCGCCATCCCTCCAAAGTTCGTAGTAACGACTTCAGTCGTTATCCCCATCCAAAGTTCGTAGTAACGACTTCAGTCGTTTCTTCAGTTCGTAGTAACGACTTCAGTCGTTATCTTCAATAGTTCGTAGTAACGACTTCAGTCGTTATCTTCAATAGTTCGTAGTAACGACTTCAGTCGTTTCTTCAGTTCGTAGTAAGGGTGTTCCAACAAATAAATCATCCAAGTCCCGATGGTTAAGCACCTAACAAGACTGTCCACGCCCGCGCAGGCGGGCTTTGTCCGTGTAGCCCCAGGCTTTCCTTACGGAACGCTACGCGAACAGCCTGCGGGTTTTTTGGAGATTTTATATTTTGGAGTTCCCTAACGAACCTCCCTAATCTTGATACTATTGTTAACATACAATCGCACATCTCAACATGGCAATCCTGAAAAATTACCCCAATTGCCTACATCCATCGGTGAACCTCCCCAGTCTTGATACTGTTGTTAACATACAATCGCACATCTCAACATAGCCACTCTATAACCACCCCCCAATCCACCGAAAGATTAGCCAAATTGCGTAACTTAATATAAAGCTATTAACTCTTTAAATCAAAACCCCTAAATTTCCCTAAAACTTGCCAAAATTGAGCAACGCAGTGACCAAGGTTATAGGCTATAATCAGAGGTAGAAACCAAGGGGTTATTGTGTCTAATTTCCACAAGACAGCGATCGCCACAGCCAAAACGCTTCAAAGCTTGTTCGACCCTATCAAATACTGGCAAGTCATCAATCTGAGTGCCATAAGCTTTCATCAATTGACTGTGGGCTTTTCCCAAAGGTTCTGCAAGCCCCTGGATTCAAACTTTGCTATTTGCCTTAAGATTCATGCCACTACCGATACCTGTTTGCTAACAAACCTTAACAAATGCAAGATGCTGGCAGATCCAGGGCGCATCTATCAAAGCCCTAGGTTAGCGGATGTAAGTAGACGTTGGTGAATTCTGGATAATTTATCTTCTCCCCACCCTCCCTTTTAATTACCGAACCTTTATTAAGTTTTACTAACAATTTCCCCCAAACTCCAGACGCCCCTGAAAAACTAAAGTAAAATCGAGTAAGCATCCAAACTAAAATTACCTGTTTCCTTTTCTCCCTCTATATAGCCCGTCTAAATCAATTCGACATAAAAATCGGCTCCCCTCTGCCGTTCTGGGAGAGGGGTGAGGGGTGAGGGTCCCCTGTCCAACTGATCTAGGGTCGCTATACATCGCCTAAACAGGAGTGCCTCGACTCATAACCCCGATCTCCGATAGGAGTTGACAACACAATGGCTACAACCAAATTTGACGTAAGCTCACTGCTGGACAAAGACTTAATTGTCAACCAAGGCACCAGCGGCACCGACACCATCCAAGATGGGATCGACTACATGGGTTCCGTCTTCGTAACCCAGACCTTCGCCACCAGTCAAGATGCCACCAACGGTAACGGACTACCCGACAATGGCATCTTTGCCGCGAACAGCTATCATCCCGAGATTCAACTCAGCTACAGCAACGACAATGATGGCACGAATGGCCGCTTAATTAGCGGCTTTAGCACTACTGCACGGACTCAAACATTTCAGTTTAATGTCACCACCGGACAATACGGCTACGTGCATCTCGCCCTCAGTCCCAACGGACACGCACCGATGGATGTCAGCCTCACCTTTAACTATAGTGATGGCAGCAGCCAAACCAGTAGCACCGTCACCGTTCCTGATTGGCAGGACACAACGACTACTGAATCGGAGAATCTATATTATCTAGCCAGCGGTCTTGACTTGAGCACAAATGATGGCAGCCTTTTCCTGGAAGACAGCGTGGCAGTATTTGGAGTCCGGTTTGCTGCCGATGCCACCAAAACCCTGAATAGTATCACTGTCAACGCCACAAGTAACTATGACTATCCAGAAAATGTGGGTTTAGCCTTTTTTGGTGCCACGGGAGAAAGCAACCCCAACGCAGTTCCGACCCTCACTTCCAGTAACGCAGCTAGTATCGTAGAAAACACCACAACAGTCCTGACTGTAGCCGCGACCGATACAGATGGGGATACTCTGACTTATTCTTTGACTGGAGGCGATGACCAAAGCAAGTTTAGTATCAACAGTAGCAGTGGTGCGCTGACCTTTACTAGCGCTCCTGATTATGAAACCCCCACCGACAGCAATAGCGATAATATCTATCAGGTAGAAGTAACTGCCGATGATGGCAAGGGGGGAACCGCTGCCCAAACCATTAGCGTGACTGTCACCGATGAAGTGGAAAACCAAGCCCCCACAGCGGTGACTCTGAGTAACAGTACCGCCACCTTGGCAGAAGACGCGGATACCACTAATGGAATTAAAGTGGCAGATATTGCCATTACCGATGATGGAGTGGGAACGAATAACCTGAGTTTAACTGGTGCCGATGCCGGTTCCTTTGAAATTAGTGGTTCGGCTCTGTATTTGAAAGCCGGGACAACCCTGGATTTTGCCACTAAGTCCAGTTATGACGTAACAGTGGAAGTCGATGACACCACAGTGGGTGCAACTCCCGATGCGACGACGGCTTATAGTTTGAGCATTACGGAAGTAGGGGTTAACGCTGCACCGACTGCGGTTAATCTGAACAATACCACCACCAGTTTACCCGAAGACACCAACACCACCAGCGCCCTGAAAGTGGCAGATATTGCCATTACCGATGATGGAGTGGGCACGAATAACCTGAGTTTAACTGGTGCCGATGCTGGTTCCTTTGAAATTAGTGGTTCGGAACTGTATCTGAAAGCCGGGACAACCCTGGATTTTGCCACCAAGTCCAGTTATGACGTAACAGTAGAAGTTGATGACACCACAGTGGGGGCGACTCCCGATGCGACGACGGCTTATAGTTTGGGCATTACGGAAGTAGGGGTTAACGCTGCACCGACTGCGGTAAATCTGAACAACACCACCACCAGTTTACCCGAAGAAACCAACACCACCAGCGCCCTGAAAGTGGC
>NZ_JAMXOT010000289.1 GCF_024220515.1 Oscillatoria sp. HE19RPO | reverse complement strand
GCTTCGGGAAGCGCCTCCACGGGCGCTTCCCGAAGCGCCCCTACAATTCGTTTTAATAGACCTTTAAAAACCGGATTTGGTATTAGGACTGGATACAGTTTTAGTTGTCAAAGTAAAAACCCACAGGCTCAAGCCTGGGGCTATACAGACAAAGCCTGCCTACGCAGGCTACTCCATAAAAACGACTTTTCATACCCGGATTTGGTATCAGGGAGCAGAAACCGGATTCCTAGCCCACAGAACGTTATTCCGGAGCCGAGATTTTTCAAGAAACCCGGTGGATCACCTGTCCTGAAACGAGGCTTTAAGGAACTACATCGGTGACCACATCGCCCCCCGTCACCACAATAGTTTGGTCCTGAAGTTTGCCCACTGCCTTGGGTCCTGTGACTGTAAATGGGGGGTCCGCTTGGCGATAAAAGACATTGCCTTCGGCTTGGAACTCTTCAGTGGGAATCACCCAAGTCATGCGATCGGCTTTAAACTCTGATGAGGGGACCTGACGGACCCCGGTAACATTTCCGAATAAAGAGATGATGGAAGATTCTAGTTCCAGGGTGCCGCGATCGCCCATTAAGGTCAAGGTTTGCTTGGGATGGACGATGGTGACCCGACGTTCACTGGTGACCTGTTGAGCGTCAATATTCCACCGCATCAAGTCACTGTTGATCGTCAGTGGGGGTTCACTCAAGGTAATCTGAACTTGTTGTTCTAGGGTTACGACATTCGTTTTTAGGTTCAGTTCACCGCGATCGCCAACGGCCTTGTCACTGGCAGGACAATTTTGGGGATTTGCACACAGATAACGGTCGATTTCCACCGGGCGATCGCTGATGATTTGGTCCGTCTCCATCTGCCACACCACAGCCCCAGAACGCATCTGTAAGGCGGGATTTTTCTTCGTTGTGGCAACAACATTCCCCACCAGTTCCATGCGTTGGGCTTTGCTTTGCAGCCTTGCTTCATTGGCGGTAATTTCCAAGTCCGGATGGCTGCCGTTGACGTTATTGCGAACGATCAGCAAATCCTCTGCGGGTAACCATTCTAATTCCTGAGCACGGATTACGGCTTGATTTTTGAGTTCCGTGGCCACAATGTCATCCTGGAGGACAATTTTCGAGCCGTCCCCATGCACCTGCCCCTTTTTGGACTGGATCTGATAAACCAGTTGACCTTCCTGGAACAGTTCTCCGGTTGGTGTCTCTAAATAGGTAATTTTCTGTTCATCATTATACCGAGCCAAGGGCGATCGCACCTTCCAAACGATTTCCCCCTCAGCATTGGCCTGTTCGAGGGTGACATCGTTAAATGTTAATGCTTGATCCTGCCCTTCTTCTGGCTCGGTGACCACTGGAGTATCGCCCTTTTGAAAGAAGGCACAACTGGGTAAACCCAGTCCCAGTAAGGCGTATAAAAGCAAAAGGAAAAAACCAGAATTTTTCACTTTTAAATAGGTAGGGTTGATGTCTGAATCCACAAGGATTTAGCGGTCTTCCACATCATCCATCATCCCAATACTGGAAAGGGGGCGGTAGGTATAGTTCGGTTGTCTGGGTGTTTTTTGGATATCTTCTTTGATGGATTCTAGGTCAATATAGCGATCGGCGACGTTAATTAAACTATCGCTGGTCATGGAACGGAGGCTAACGACTTCTACTCTCACCCCGCGATAGCTGACCGCATCTACGGAATAAGCGAGGTCTCCATCTCCACTGACTAACACGGCAGTGTCATAAGACCCGACTAATGCCATCATATCGACAGCGATTTCTACATCCAAGTTGGCTTTTTTAGAGCCATCCGGAAGCTGAACTAAATCTTTGGAGATCACCCGATAGCCATTGCGCCGCATCCATAATAAAAATCCCTGTTGTTTTTCATTGGTGCGATCGACCCCGGTATAGAAAAAAGAGCGTAGCAGACGGGAACCGGCAGTTAAGCGACACAGCAGCTTGGTATAGTCGATTTCGATTCCCAACTGCAAAGCGGCATAAAACAAATTGGAGCCATCAATAAAAATGGCAACTCGACCGCGATTTTCTAAAACCTGTTCGGGGGTAAATATGTTGTTGTTTTCTGGATGATGATGCAACATGGTTGTTATTCCTCAGTTTTTTTATCGGAAAATTGATTTTTCATATTATCTATGATAGAGGGAATCGCCTGGTTGTCACCTGAACCCGGTGAACATCAGGCCATTGATGATATACCGGAACGCTGCCCTAACGCCCCGATCATCCTTATCTTTGGCAATGGGGTGGGGACCCCTCTGTAACCCCACCCCCGATACTGGATAATTCTACTCGTTCTTTTTGGATTGACATTGGCGATCGCCCACCTATGAAGAAGCCTGATTGCTCAACTCCAGGCGAGCAAAGACGGGTTTGGCTTCTGCAAGCACGAGATCGCTGCTGAGAATGCCCCAACTCGAATGAGTCGGAAAGTTCAGCGCACTCACGATCGAGGTTTGGTCATTAAAATCAATCGAATACCCCAGTTGCTGATAAATCGCAGTGCTGATATTCGGAATGATCGCAGAGAGTAAGTACGCCGAGAGCCTCACGGATTCTAAAACAGCATAGAGCACTTCCTCAACGGCCTGCTGTTCCCCCTGCTTATAGAGTTTCCAGGGTGCTTGTTCGTCTATGTACTTGTTACACCCTCGCACCAAGGACAGAATCTCTTCACATCCTTGGCTAAATTGCAGGCCCTCATAGGCACGGGTGACGCGATCGCCTAAAGTTACCCCCGCTGCTTTTAACCCATTGTTATCGCCAATTTCCTCGGGATTCACCTGCGGCACCTGACCTTGACAATACTTTTTCACCATGCCCAGGGTCCTATTTAATAAATTCCCCAAGTCGTTGGCGAGATCGGCATTGAGAATATTAATAAATCGCGTTTCGTTAAAATCCCCGTCCCGTCCAAATTCAATTTCTTTCAGAAAGTAGTAACGCAGCGCATCGGATCCGTACCGTTCCACTAAATCCAATGGGTCGATAATATTACCCAAAGTTTTGCTAATTTTCTGACCGTCTTTCGTTAAAAACCCATGTCCAAACACCCCACCGGAAACGGGAACTCCTGCGGACATGAGCATGGCAGGCCAATACACGGCATGAAAGCGCAAAATATCTTTCCCAATCAAGTGCAGATTAATCGGCGACCATTTTGATAAGGCATTCTCCAGGGTGGGTTCTTGATCCGGGTCTAGCAGGGCCGTCACATATCCCAATAGGGCATCAAACCACACATAAAGGGTCTGTTTTGGATCCACCGGCACTGGGAAGCCCCAAGCCACATTGACCCGAGAAATGGAGAAATCTTGCAGTCCTTGTTGAACAAAGCTCAAAACTTCATTCCGTCGAATTTCGGGCCGAATAAAATCAGGACGCTCTTGATAAAGGGCTTCTAGTTGGGGTTGGTATTTGGAAAGGCGAAAAAAGTAATTTTGCTCATCGCGCCATTCAACTTCCCGGTTGGGATGCATCGGACAGCGATTATCTTCTAGCAACTCACGTTTGTCTTTAAATTCTTCGCAAGCGACACAGTACCACCCTGTTTGCTGGCTTAAATAAATGTCATCATTGTCCCAGACGCGCTGGAAAAATTCCTTGACGATCGCTCCATGACGGGGATTGGTCGTTCGGCTAAACCTGTCGTAGGCAATGTTCAGTTTTTGCCATAATTGGTCAAATCCGGCGGCAATTGTATCGCAGTGTTCTTGGGGCGATCGCCCCAATGCTTCTGCAGTCCGCTCTATTTTTTGCCCATGTTCATCGGTTCCGGTAATCAGCAGGACTGATTTTCCCCGAAGTCGCTCAAACCTCGCCACAACATCGGCAGCAATCGTGGTATAGGCGCTGCCAATGTGAGGCAAATCGTTCACATAGTAAAGCGGTGTTGTAATAGCAAATGTGTTTTTACTGGTCTTGGTAGAGTTCATGGATTCGGTTAAAAACGACCCCCATTCTTTTATTTCGATGGTAACATGAGGGACGGCAAACTTCCATTCTACTCGACATTTAACAAAAATTTTACCCCAATTCCGGGGTTTTCCAGGGAGGTATGCCTCTAAGATATAAAGATTTTATAAAAATTGTTGACTGTTATTGCTTAGATTTTTAAAGATTTTCTATAGATTATCCAGGAAGGACACCCCCACCAAGGGCGATTCGGAAATAGGTTATCCGGCGATCGGCGATTTTGAACTGCCCCGGTCTCTGCCCTTTTTTTATCAAAAAAGCAGAAAGATTGCTTCCGGAAACCGCTGGGGTGCGGCCTTCTTTCAGTCCAGTTTTAGAACACCGGACCCAATTGGCTTGATCCCCGCCTAATCACCCCCTTGTGCGGTTGCACCCCGTTGATTCTGGGGGCAAATTTCCAGGGCATCCTGACCCCAAAACCTGAAAGCTTTGTTTCCCCTCCACCCTGACACATCGGGGTACTTCAGGACCCAGAATGACTGGTTGGGGCTGAGAATTCTGGCGGTTTGGAATCCAACCCAACTGATTTTTACTTTATAATTGTTTACAAAACCTCTCAGAAAGGTCAAGCTGCTGGGAATTTCTAAAATTTCCCCAGGCTGTTAATCGATCGCGTCGGTGAAAATGTCATTAGAAGATAGGCCACTGCAAATTTCCCACGGGTTTCTCAGCGCCTTTGGCACGCGCACCTTTCTTTACTACCGGGATCGCATTCCCCAAGAAGGTGCCGCGCTGATCGTGAGCAATCATCGCAGCTTTATGGATGCCCCCTTACTGATGGCCGGAACAGGACGCTCGATCCACTTTGCCTGCCATCACTATATGGGCCAAGTCCCCCTGTTACGAGAATTTGTCACCGAGTTGGGCTGCTTGGTCTTAGAATCATACGGGCCACAACAGCATCGTTTTTTTCGTCAGGGGAGCAAGCTGCTACAACAACAAGCGGCGATCGGAGTCTTTCCCGAAGGCGCAACCCCAATGGTCCAGTTAACCCCCCCGTCAGAAGTTGGGGAGTTTCATCGCGGGTTCGCCCATTTAGCCCTGAGTGCCAAGGTGTCGGAACTGGCGATCGTGCCGGTGGCGATCGCCTCAATGGAAGAACAAGTGCTTTCCGGTCTCCCCGTTCGGATGTTGAGTCTCTTTGACCCCACTGAACCTCATTTCCAACAAGACGGATTTCACCCAATGGTGATTTATCGTCGCGTTAATCTCCTCGTCGGTCGCCCCTATTGGATGACTCCGGCGCAAAAACAGGGCTATCCCGGTAAATCGGGAAAACGGTTGGTGAATGAAATTACCGATCGCTGCCGGGAAGAAATTGCCGGTTTACTCCGCCAAGGCTGTTATTAAACGGGGTTTAAAATGCAGAATTTTAGGGAAGAAAGATATGGGTTCACTGATCCACAATTTTAACGAGAGGTTTCATTTTTTAACCCCCTCGACTCTCCAACCTGACTTACCATTGTTCGTTTATTTACCGGGCATGGATGGGACCGGGGAACTCCTGCGATCGCAACTTAATAAAGGTCTCTCTAACGCCTTTAATATCCAATGTCTAGCCATGCCTGCCCATGATTTATCCTCTTGGGACCAATTGACCGAAAAAGTTGTGGGTTTATTGCGCGCTCAATTTCGGCGCAGTCGCCCGGATATGGTTTATCTCTGTGGCGAGTCCTTTGGCGGTTGCTTGGCCCTGAAAATTGCCATCGATGCCCCAGAACTGTTCGATCGCCTCATCTTAATCAATCCCGCCTCTTGTTTTATGGGCCAAGCTTGGCTCCATTTTGGCTCCCACTTGACCGGATGGTTACCCCCCCCCATCTATGCCTTATCGGTCATGGGTTTATTACCCTTTTTAGCCGCCCTCGGTCGCATCGCCCGCTCAGAACGCAATGCTTTGTTAGCAGCGATGCAGTCCGTTCCCCAGCCTACTAGCACTTGGCGGGTCAATTTACTCCGAGAGTTTGAAATGGACTCTCATGAGTTAAGCCGCATCCGTCAACCAGTCTTGGCGATCGCGAGTACGGGCGATCGGCTCTTACCCTCGGTTTCCGAAGCGACCCGCTTAACCTATTCCATTCCCAACGCCAAACAAGTCTTATTACCGGATAGCGGTCATGCTTGTTTACTCGAAACTGATGTCAATCTTTACAAACTCCTCAAAGACCATGATTTTTTAACCCGTCCCAACCCCATCAGTGCAGTCGCCTAAGATGGGAATTGGCCTCTTGACTTCACCCCTCAAACTATGTTATTCTGATTAATCTGGGTCACTAGCTCAATGGTAGAGCATCGGACTCTTAATCCGTTGGTTCGGGGTTCGAGCCCCCGGTGACCCATTTTTAATCCCTCGATTCACCCCGACGGTCTCCAAACCTGAAACGGGTGGATCTCAACGGTCTAGTTCCCACTTGAAACAGCCTGTAAAAAACCGGCATCCTTAAGGGTGCCGGTTTTTTAATCAATTTTTCCAGACCTAATACGGAATCCGGTTGTCAAAGGTCTATAAAAACCCGCACCCTCAAGGGTGGGGCGTTTGCGGACAAAGCCCGCCTGCGCGGGCTACTCCATAAAAACGACTTTTCATACCCGGATTTGGTATAAAATCGGTAAAAAATCGCACAAATAAACAGGATAGTTAGACCTAGAATAAATCGAAAAAAATCGGAAGCAAAGGTTTTACTAAAACCGGACAAATCGAAAAGGCTTAGTCACTCCAGAAGGATTATAAAATACCCCATTGAACTAAACCATTTAAGACTTAATCAATAACTTCCAGCCATCCGCGCTTAATCGCATGAGATAGGCGATGGAGGGCTGCGCGGTCTTCTTCATTCAGTCGGGTTACTAATCCAACGTTAATGAGTTGGGTGTGTTCATACCGGGTAATATAACCGGCTTTCCAGGCTTGAAAAAATACGTCTGAAATTCTGGATTGATAAAGCATAGCGTGAACTGGTATCACGACCAATATAAAAGTGATACTCTAAGTATTAACTCAAACCCGGGAATATCCAGTGATCTAAAGAAAAATAGGCTGTGATATTCATCCGGACTCTTCGTGATTTGTATCACAGCTTAACTCCTTCTGTCTAGGGCAAAAGAGGCGCGATCGCCGCCACCTCTTTTGACTCATAAACTTCACGAATTTAGTGCATGATTAATCACACTGAATGAGAGACTGAAGCCTTGATCCCCGACTCAGCGAGACTGAATCGTGAGGACTTGAGGTGGGGTGGCATCCGGGGGATAAATCAAATCCACCTCCACCAGACGGCGACTACCCGGGGGCATTTCCAACGTCGCCAACGGTTCCCCCATCTGTCCGCGACGCTGCACCAAATGCCAATAGCGCGTGGTTGGCACTCCCAAATCATTGGTATAGCGAACCCGCACTGTTCCTCGGAAAAATACCTGGGGTCCTGGGGGTTCTAAAAACCGTAACCCGGGTTGAGTTAAAGTCTCTTCTTTCAACGCCGTCTGTAAACTCACCGTCACGGTTTCTGTGGCATTCGTGTCATTAATCAAAGGTAAACGTAAACGGTATTCTAGGGCATAGTTCCCATGAGCAGAATAGGCCGTATCTGGGTAGCGGACCAACATGGGCGCACTTTGGGATTGATCCGTTCCCAATTGTCCACCGGGTAAGGTGCCGATCGCATAAGAAAAGCTTTCTCCCGAGGAAGGAATACTCAACCCTTGAATATCCGGGCGATCGACCAATTGACCCACCCAAGTAGACCCCTGGGACACTCCTGCGACTCGACCATAGATTCGTTGGCCCTCGGTTTGGTCTGGGGGAGTGGGAGTGCGATCGCGCGGAGTTGCCACATCTGCGGTTTCTAAAAGCTGTTGCCATTCCTCCAGAGTCGGCGATCGCTCATTCCCATTAGCATCCTGCCTCGCATACATCGCCAAACTCGCCACATAGACTCGCCCACTACTAGATAACCGCAGTAAGGTAGAACGACCATTCAGAGGCGGTTCTAAGGTGCGGACTGGAATGGGAAGATTCATCAACATTTGACTCGACTGGGGCGGAATCACCAGTTGCGCGGGCCAGATATCTTGGCGCTGTCCCCGCAAGATTTCATTGGCCACCCGCCCCCCAGGTCCCGCAAAAACCTCCCCCCGAGGATTGGCGACAAAGGGCGGCAATTGAACAAACGGCGCATCGGGTTGGGAGAGATAACTTGCCCCCTGGAGGATATTTAGGGTAACAGGTTCATCGGTGGGATTATGGACAAGAATTCCCACATACATGGGGGTTAAATCATCGAGTTGTCGATCGCCAAAGACATGATGAGCAAAGATGTCAAAGCGACCTTGAAAGGGGAAGTTAAGATGGGCCGAAGGAAATGCTTTGCGATCGGGCGGGAAGGTGGAGAGTAAAATGCCTTCGCTGCCGATTTTTTCGGGACTGTTGCTATTAAACATCGGCACATTATCCAGGCCGCCCGGTAAGGGGCGAACTTCTTGGGGTTGAACAATTTCCTGGGGTTCCGGTGCCGGTTGAGCTTGAGCAATCAACAGAGTTGACAAGAGGGCGAGGATATGCATGGGGTGAAATATTAGGGGGGATGCGATGCGATCGGTTTTCTATTGTAGGGGAGGCAGCGCATAGAGGGGAGCTAACTATAAAATTTTTTTTAGATTGGAGACACTTTAGTGTAGTTATGATAGCAGTCATGGAATCAAGAAATAGTCAGTTATAAAAATAAGCCTAAACATGAAACAGCAACCGATTACCTGGGAGTCGATTCGCGATCAAGTTTTAGCCAACCCAGAAGTAAAAGCCGAATACGATGCTTTAGAGGATGAATTTGAACGGGCTAATCGAGCGATCGCCATTAGAGCTTCTACCGGACTCAATCAGAGAGAATTTGCCGAACGAGTGGGCATGAAGCGATCGCAAATTGCCCAAATTGAATCGGGCAAGTCCATTCCGAAACTGGAAACCTTGGAAAAACTAGCGACGGCTGCGGGTTAGGGAACTCCAAAAAATAAAACCTTCAAAAAACCCGCAGGCTCAAGCCTGGAGGCTCACAGGACAAAGCGGTGCCTGCGCGGGCTAAAAGAGCCTTGTTAGGTGCGATCGCATCAAAGCAAGGATGATTTATTTGTTG
>NZ_JAMXOT010000489.1 GCF_024220515.1 Oscillatoria sp. HE19RPO | reverse complement strand
CGCAATGCTTGCGCCCTCCGGAGGGCGCAAGCATTGCGCCCCTACATTGACTGAGCTTCTCCGTTGATCCGGAACTACGAACGTTCTGGAGGTTTTATTTTTTGGAGTTCCCTAATATAGTTAGATGCTTAACCATCGGGATTTGGATGATTTATTTGTTGGAACACCCTTAATGACAACATCTGCATGAATATCTGATTCGGATGTAACAATCAAAAGGTTGATCATGATTTAAAAATAAAAAGCAAATTAAGAATGAAAAGGTCTGTTTTTCAAAAGCAGACCTTTTAGGGAGCTTACGAAACTTTAGAACCTTCGTACAAAAAATAGGTGTTAATCATCCTCTTTTTGGTCCTCATCCCCCCCTCGGCCCACGTTATAAGTTGAACTATTACGAGTGCACCAAGAATTACTCATAGAAGTAATGTTGGATGTTTGCGTACTGGGATCATAGCTAAACGCTTCCTCGACAATCTCGTATTTTGGGACAATACTCAGGTGCATCATCAAGGGATGAGCTTTTTTATCCAAAGTAACTTCAGTTGTTGCCATAAATTAACCTGCTTCGAGAGATAAATTTTAGGGAAAGTGCATCAAACTTGGCTTAACACCAATATTCCTGGTTTTAACGCTTCTCTAGGAATATCGCCCGCAAGCCATCCAGTTATCAATCTGGGGTATTCTCAATAAACTGCGGCTACTTGCCACTTTAATGAGAGTCCGAGAAGCCTCATATTTTGAAGCGTTTACCCTAGAGAGGTTTGATTCCCAATGTGATGCTTATGATAAGGATATTTCAAAATCTAGGAAATGTCTAGTCGAATAAAGCCGGATAAAGTCGGATAATTTAAAAACATAATCTGTTAAAATGTGGTATTCTTGCTGTATATGAAAAAGTCGGATATCAGCGGATTCAGATTTCGAGTTCTTAACTGGTGAGCTTGTATTGTGAATGTAAAAGAAGCATTGTTATTTGCCGACAAAGTTTTCTATCGCAAGACAGGGCAGCATTTAGATGATATGCAGCTTGGTGTGTTGGAGGGAGTATTACAACGTAAAAAATACGGTGAGATTGCTACAGAATTAAGGTGTACCGAAGGGTACGCAAAAGATATCGGCTATGAGTTATGGCAACTATTTTCAGAGTTTTTTGGGGAAGATGTTGACAAGTCCAACTTAAAATCAACTTTACTACGTCACAGTGCCGTTGACAGCTTTAACTTAAATGTATTCGGTAACTTTGATAAAGGTAGTGTTATTAGCTCCTTTAATCTTTGTAAACCTCAAGAAGAATCTCAGAAATTTCTAAGGGGAAAGCAGCAGGCTAAAATTGAAGCAATTACTCGTTTACGTGAAATGGGCTTAAGTGATGAGCAAATTGCAAAGTGTTTGGATATGACGCTAGAAGCTGTCCAGAATATGCTGTATAGCTAGTCTTGCAGCAGTTTGACAATGCCGCCTCACCCCCAACCGTTGGCGGCCCAGAACGGGTGAGGGGAGCCAAACCAAGTGTCAAATTCCTGAAGGGTCGCTATAGACATTTAAAATTTTATCTAAATAGGCTTCCCGGATGGCTTCTTGCTGAATTTCGGTGATTTCTTCGTGGCTCTTACCCAGATTTTTCAGAATCTCTTCGACGGGGATGGGAATGGCTGAACCGTGAGGGTCTTGCCATTCTGGAAGATCATGAGTCCACTCAGCAACCCAAAAAGGCTCAAGCTGTCCAAACTTTTTATAAACCTCTGGCAGGATATCTTCTTCTTCACAAAGCTCTCCATTTCCGGGGTTTTTCAAAAGTTCAACCCCATAATCTTGGGGAGAAGAAATAAACTCGGACCAGATAGGTAAGGCATTATCAATAGGCTTTCCTTTAATCAGGTCATAAACTCTACTGAGAACAGGACCATAATCCATAGAGACATAATTATCACCCGTAATCGGGTAATCCATCCGTTCCAATGCCAGACGGTCCGCTCTATAAAGCATTTTAACTAAGGGAACTCCAAAAAATAAAACCTTCAAAAAACCCGCACCCTGAAGGGTGGGGCTACACGGACAAAGCCCGCCTGCGCGGGCTAAAAGAGCCTTGTTAGGTGCGATCGCATCAAAGCAAGGATGATTTATTTGTTG
>NZ_JAMXOT010000288.1 GCF_024220515.1 Oscillatoria sp. HE19RPO | reverse complement strand
GTAAAGAAGCATAGCTCAATACTTGATTACTAGCTAGAATTTACCACCCCGCCCCTGCGGGGCACCCCTCCACGGGAGGGGAATTTTGGGGCAGATTCCCCTCCAAGGGAGGGGTGTCCCGAAGGGACGGGGTGGTTTCTATTTTTTAGTTTTAACTTAGGAAATCAGGCCGAAAAACCTTGGAATGTAAAGCTTACGGGGTCAGGAAAATTTGACAATGAAATAGCCCTAGGGACAAACAGGGGGCTGAAGAGAGTTCGGGAATAAGTCTAAATAAAAGTAGAGAGAAACTGACCCGAGTCAGGAATCATGCGATGGCAACAGCCGTGACTAAATCTGCGCCCCTGATTCAGTGTTGGACAGGTTGTTATCTGGCAACTTATATCAACAGTCGGTTTAAATATAAAGGAAAAAAGCCGAGAGAATTCTTAAATAATGCTCAGTTCGGGGGCTGACTTTTCAATCCACAACTTTGATTAATCCCAGATCCAATCCCTGATAAATTTGATCAACTAGGTCTTGTTCTCGTTCTCCGACATAACTACCGCAGAGGAGGCGCATCAATTGGGATTGATCTTGACGGCTAATTCGACGAGAGTTGAGAATTTTTTCCGTCAGTTCGCCTATGGTAGATTCTGATGACCGATGAGAGGCGGACATAAGTATAATCACGGTTAAATTACAGTTCCTTACTTTTCTAATTTATGTGTTTTTCCCCTTGACGGGTGTGATATTCTTGGTGTAATGAAGCGATCGCGATCGGTAAGCCGGAGTGATAGGAATCACTAAAAACCCTTCCTATCAAAGGGTTGCGGCCTGATTTGCGGATTACTCGCCTTCCCTTCTTTCCTAAATTTTCTGGCCCCAGAGCGATCGCAGTCCAAGGCTTTCCCAGTTTTGTCAAGTTTCTTAAAAATTCGCAATCTGACTTCAATAAAATTGAGGCAGAGACTTCCCTTCTCTCCTAAGCTACATGAAGAGGATACCCGAGTTCAACCGGCCTATCGCCAATAAAAAGTTTGAGGCGTAGTCTCCCTTGCCGGTTGAGGGGGGAGAGACTACGCCTCAATGGATTATCCTATCCTAATCATCATCAGATTTAGGCTTGATTCCAGAGTTGCTTCACCTTACCAGGTAGCCATTGGGAAATTTCTGCAATTCGCTCACTGGAAAGCTGCTCTTTGGTGGCTGCAAATACCGCTTTAACCACTCGTTCGGCATCGGTGAATTCCGGCATGGAGCCTTCTTGGGCAATCCGGAATAAAAAGCGCTCATCTTTAATAATTAAAGGCTGGCGGATCCGGCTGATAAATCCCACAAAGGGATTCGTATCTTTCCACAAATCAGCCACTTCCATGTTCAGGGTTTTATCGGCGGTGGGCTGGGCTTCAGTATGCAGTTCTGCGCCCACGCGATCGGCAGCTTCAGTGGTCATCACATCTCGCATTACCCGATACACTACCACGGTCAAATCCCGGGCATCAAAGATATCATTCAGGTTCGCTTCCAGCATCACCTTTTCCAGAAATCCCACATTTTCACTGGCAATGGGAGTCCCGGGACGCCCAAACCCATCCGCAGGAGAACGAGACTCCATTTTTTCAAGGGTTTGCCGACCTTTATCGGTTAATGTGGCTTGTTCCAAAATAATCGGAGAGGATGAATTGGTATCCTGAGAACTGCCACTAACCTGAGCCTTAATATAGGCTTTTTCATTCAAGTAGTCTAAATTTTCCATCAATTCTTTTGAGGTGACTGCTTGCTCAGAAAAATCCATCAAATTCAAGTTAACTTGAGCCTGGTTTTGATTTTGGCTGCTTTCCTTAATTTTTTTCAAAACGATGTAAGCTACATCGTCGCGGACTCCAATTGGCATAAAATTCTCCAAAGTTTTTAACCGACAATTCCTAGCTGCGATCGCCCTAGTAATTCCCCTCACTTCAAAAGGTTAACCTGATCGCAAAATCCCCCAAATCTGGTAAGATTCTGCTCAGACTGATAACCCCTGATGTTCAAAAGAGCATCAAATCAAGTTTATTCACAACTGATCCCAGAGCAATGAACCCAGAATTGCTGACATTTATTTAGTCTTCCCCTACCTTAGAGTTTTTGCCCAATAAAATCCTCTGTCTGTAGGATGAAAACCCATTCAGTCTACAGAAGGAAGATAACAAAAACCCACACCCTTAAGGGTGTGGGTTGTGATAGACTTTTCCCTATACTTAATAGAAAGAAGTAATACAGAATTCGGTCGCCCTAGGTCTATCAAAACGAACCCTGTCAAGGGGGTAAATTTGATGACGAAAAATCAGGGTTTCTTGTAGGGGCGCAATGCTTGCGCCCTATCTGGGGCGCAAGCATTGCGCCCCTACAAATCAATACAACTTGACAGGGCTAGTCTATCACAACCCACCCCCGTTAACGGTGGGGTTCAACAGACCCAGGCCGAGTCAAGAGCGAAAACCGACTGTTCCCAACCGACTTGGGTATAAAAGCCCCGCGATCTCCGCTTATCGTTGCAACAAAAACCGATCGCCGTAATTTAATAAATCCTCCAGGGTTTGGAGACGATTTTCCCAAGTTTGAATCTGATAAGGTTTTTGCAATGAATAAAGATTCATCCAATCGCGAAACTGACCGCGAAATTCCCTCAAAACCGAACGGGCTTGCTCAAGATTTGGCCGGGAAGGCTCACTGGCTAACGCTTCCAACGCTTGAGTTAATTGCAATCCATTCTCCTCAAACTGGGTGAAGTCAACCTCTCTCATGGACAACTCTTCCGCATCCCGCAAAAATTGCCATTCCCCTTGCAATCCGGCAAATCGAGCCGCAGCAGCAGCAAAAGGTTCGCGGTAGGGAATCGGAGTCCGATCGCCTAAAGCCGAAGGTCCTTGAGTCCGTTGAAAAATCCCATTCAACTCCGGATTCAGATTTTCTGCTGCAAACAGCGCATATCCTCCTACCGACTGATTTCTTAACGCCTGGATTTGGTCTACCGCAATAATCTCCGGTAAATCCAACAGCCGAATCGCCGGTAAGATTAACGCCGCACCTAAATCCTCCTGATTAATCCAAGGTTGAGTCAACTGTTCCAGACGGTTTGTATCCATTGCATAAGTCATGGGTACAACTAAATCAACATCCCCGCGACGGGCCCATTCTTCCCAATTTTGTTGAATTTTATTGCGGCGATCGTGAGGATTCAAGGGAAACACCGCCACGGACAAAACTAAATCCGAACGCAGGGTTCGCAGCAGTTGAGAAGCATCGGCAACAAAACTATCAATTTGACGCACCCGAAAATCTGTCCATTGCTGCCACAAATCCCGATCGCCTGGACTAATCGTCATCGGGTCCACGCCAGTTAAATTCTGAAACTCCTGACGTGCCACCTTCCCATATCCATAACTGCGTTCCGCACTCGGGTCCTGAAACGGATAGCGAATATAATCTAACTGCACCCCATCCACGTCATACCGAGTCGCAATTTCCTCTAAAAGATTTAACAAATAACTGCGAACCTCCGGATTTGCCGGGTCCAGAAAAGGCTTCGTTTGTCCTCGGGGAATCATCTGTCCCTGGTTGGTATAACCCGCCCAATCGGGATTAGCTGCAATCACAGGACCGGGATAATTCGGGTCTAAATTGAGTAAAACATTGTGTCGCTGATTCCCTGCCGCAAAAGTCCAAACCCAAGCGTGTAACTCCATGCCGCGATCGTGAGCCAGTTTGACCGCTACAGCCAGGGGGTCCCAATTGCCAATTAACGGATTCTGCTGCGGTGCCACCTCGGAGGGATAAATCGGATATCCGGCATTGATGGTTTCAAAAAATACCGTATTGATCCCCGTAGCGGCGAGATTGTCAAAAATCCGGGTGAGACCCTGTTCTGAGCCCGCCCGCACAATGGAACCGCGATCTAACCAAATGGCGCGGATTTCCGGTTGAGCGAGCACCCCGTTGGTGGGGTAGTTTTCCCACAGCAGGTCCCGAATTTCCACCCATTTAGCGCGAGCCCCGGCATAGTCCTGTTCCTGAACTAATTGGGGAAATTCCAATAACATAGATCGCGCCGTGGCGATCGCCTCACTGGTGGGAAGCAACGCCTGTTCTATCTGGGCGATCGCCTCCCCAGTTTCCCCCCCTGTCTTCTCCCCCACAGGAACCAGGGATGCCGAAGCAATGGGCAATTTCTCCGTCCTCTCCTCTTCCGTCTGAGCACGCGCTTGCTGAGAACCTTGAGCATGAACTGAGGCGGTAATTAAGGCAGTTTCCACCCGTCCTAAGAGATTTTCCAATTCTTGCCGCATCTCGATCGCCTGGAAGGAGGGAATCGGTAAAGGCCCTTGCTCCACCATCAGCCCCGGAGGTGCCGTTTCTTCCGCCGGATCCAACTCCTCCGGTCCAAATTCTTCAACCCGGACTGTACTCGGTTGGGAGGGTATCGAACTCTCGGGAAGTGAGGGCAGAGTATCCCCAGGGGAGGGACGTGCCGGTGCTTGGGGGACCGGCGCAGGTGCTGGAACTGGAGTGGTGGCTGGAGTGCTGGCTGGAGGCGGTTCCGGCGCTTGCCGTCGTTGCTGTTCCGCTTCCCGCAATTGTTCCGCTTCGTTAGGGGCGGTAGAGGATGGGGGCGGGGGTGGGGGAGTTTCCTGACCCGCTACGGTGCGATTCACCACAGGTCCCCGCTGGACTTCCTTTCGCAGCAGGGCCGCCCGTAACCAGGCGCTATCATACTCCACATCCGCATGGTTGCCCCACTCCCAGCCAAAAAAGGTGGTGCGATCGCTAATCAGGACCGCTGGATTTCCCGGTGCAGGACCCCAGGTGGTCATCACTTCCGTGTTATAGCCACTCGGCGCTAAAATCCCCCCGGGAAGGGCGATGCGGTTGACTTCTCGGGGAATCCAATTGGAGGAACAGAGCATTTCTGTCCGGCAATAGAGGGGTTCCATCGGCGTCGGTTGGGATAACTGACCTTGCCAAGTCCCTCCCAAGGTGGCGGTTAAAGCGTGACGAATTCCGGTTGCAGAGTTCACGCCTACTGGTCCTGAGACGATCGCATGAACCCCTTGGCTGAGTAAACTTTCCAGGGCTAGGGCCTGTTCCACGGTCCAGGTGGAAATATTGGGGAGAAACAGGACTGTAATATTGGCTTCTCGGGCATCTTCCAACAGGCGATCGAGTTCAATCGTCTGATAGACCAATCCTGCGGCCCTTAACCGGGCATCGATCGCCTCCCACTGGGCGGCATTTTCCGGACTGCGGACGACTCCTAAGCGCAATGCGGAGTTTTCCGTCAAGGGTTGGGAGGGCGATCGACCCGGGGTCGTTTCCGGAGTCGTTTGACTGAGGGAGGTTTCCGGAATGCGGGTTTCCCCAGGAGTTTCCTGTGCGATCGCCCCGGAAACTGGGGTAGTCAGTAGCCCCAAACTCGCCACCACAGCCCCCATAACCCATTGCCCTCCGAGGGGAATCGATGGTCCCTTGCCCCCTTGGGAGTGGATGATGGGGTTGAGCCAGAGTTGCACCTTTCTCAAAGATTTTCCCAGATGGTAACGGCGATCGCTCATCACACTGTTGTTCCTTATTCCTGCGTCAAGACAGTCAAGGAGCAATTCTAACAACTTTGAGAGCGAATCCGATAGAGTGGGTCCCTCAACCCTGACAACAGTAGGTTTTTTACCTTTCCGGTCCCCTCCCCTTGGCAAGGGGAGGGTTAGGGTGGGGTCCTCTTCGATGGTCCCCTCCCCTTGGCAAGGGGAGGGTTAGGGTGGGGTCCTCTTCGATGGTCCCCTCCCCTTGGCAAGGGGAGGGTTAGGGTGGGGTCCT
>NZ_JAMXOT010000287.1 GCF_024220515.1 Oscillatoria sp. HE19RPO | reverse complement strand
CGCAATGCTTGCGCCCTCCGGAGGGCGCAAGCATTGCGCCCCTACATTGACTACTCCATTGAGCAGTCACTGCAAACGAACGTTTTGGAGATTTTATTTGTTGGAACACCCTTAGAGGCTTTAATCTCCGAAATTGAATTCCTGCAAGCGGGATAAGGTGCGTTGATTTTCCTCCGGTGTGCCGACGGTAATTCTTAAACCGCCCCCGGTGTGACGAATCAGAGTCCCTTGGGCCTTGAGTTCCTCGGTGATGCGAGTCAGGGTGGGAGCGATCGCCCCTGGGTCCTGGAGATTCGGGCGCAGGTAAATAAAATTAGCTGCACTCGGCCATAGGCGAAATTTTGGTAAGGGTTGCAATCTTTCCAGGAGGCGATCGCGCTCGCTTAAAATTTCGGGAATGGCACCTAGGAGTTCCTGACGATGGCCGATCGCCAAGGATGCGGCAATCTGGGAGAATGCCGGGAGATTGTAAGGCAGACGGACTTTTTCCAGGGTTGCGGTGAGTTCCGGATGGGCGATCGCATAGCCTACCCGCAGGGCCGCCAAGCGAAAGGCTTTGGAAAAGGTCCGCATAATCAGCCAATTGGGATGCTGGAGTAACTCACTCACCACACTCGTCTGACTAAATTCAAAATACGCCTCATCGATCGCCACCAGAATATGAGGCGGCAAACTGCGAATCCAATCGAGTTCAGCAGGAGTTAACCCATTGGCGGTGGGGGAGTTGGGATGGACGACAAACACCACCCGAACCGGGGGAGTTTGGGGATTGGCAACTGCCGCCTGTGCTGCTGGGATGTCGATTTCAAAATTTATCTCGTTGCGTCCCACTTCCACCACGGGAATGCCCAGGGTTTGGGCTAAAATCCCATACATGGAAAAGGTGGGATGGGCCACCAAAACCGACCCTTCACCCCCCAAACAGGTGGCAATGAGTAAAGAGCGAATCAGTTCGTCAGAACCATTGCCGAGGGAAATATGGGTAGGGGTGATGGGGGAATCCGGGAGTTGAGCCGATTCGTTCACATAGTCGGCGATCGCTTGCTTTAAGGGGGCATGACTCCCATCGGGATAGCGATTCGTTTCAATCTCCTGTTGATAAGTCCATGCCAACTTTTCTTTGAGGGCCGCAGGCAAGTCGTAGGGACTTTCATTGGTATCCACCCGATCAATTTGGGCAGGTTTCCCCCGAGGGGAATCGATAGCGCCCCCCGGGTGGGGAGTATAGGCAATCAGTTGAGCCAGATCTGAGCGAATAAAACTCAGCATAGAATTGTAGAACCATTACAAAGCCGCAATTGGGTGACAAGCACCACTGTCTTTAGTATCGGTGTTTGGGTAAACTTCGGGCAATAGGCTTTTTTGCATCCGGGGTGTTTTGGGGTCTGGATGGGGCAGTGGAGGCGATCGGCCCACCGGGGGGACTCCCCTCTAGGTTGTTGTAATCTTTCATGACATCAATCCCTTGGGGCAAAGGTTCGGGAATCATTTTGTAGAATCCGACCCTTGCATAAATACTCTAAAATGTTCAGGGGATACCAAAAGGCCATTCTCTGAGTACCTAGGGTTGTGGATCCGGTCTACCCAACCGGGACAGCACTTACCCTCAGAAAGATCAAGCAGGTTGAATCAGACAACTTCGGAGGCAGCCCGGTTAACCCCCTGATTTTCCCTCCGTTAGTTATGTTATTGTGAACGTTGACAATTTCGACAAATGCAAGTACACGAGACGGGGACTGATTGTGGAAAAAATTAAACTAGCGATCGTAGGCGTTGGTAACTGTGCTAGTTCCTTGGTACAGGGAATTTACTTTTATAAAGATAAGACTTCTGAAGAAGCGATCGGGTTAATGCACTGGGAGATTGGCGGGTATAAACCCAACGATATCGATGTAGTTGCCGCTTTCGATATCGACCGCCGAAAAGTCGGCCAAGATGTCTCTAAAGCTATCTTTGCTGAACCCAATTGTACGATGGTTTTCTGCGAAGACATTCCCGAAATTGGCACGAAAGTCAGTATGGGAAGAATGTTAGATGGGGTCTCGGAGCATTTGGTGAATTATGCAGATAAATACACCTTCGTCCCCAGCGATGCCCCCGAACCAACCCGAGATGATGTCATTGCTATTTTAAAAGAATCCGGCGCTCAGGTCCTCGTGAATTATCTCCCGGTGGGGTCGGAAGAAGCGACGAGTTTTTATGCCGAATGCTGCCTAGAAGCGGGAGTGGCCTTTGTCAATTGCATTCCGGTATTTATTGCTAGTAATCAGTTGTGGGCAGATAAATTTGAATCCCGCAATATTCCCATCGTAGGCGATGACATTAAATCCCAACTAGGGGCGACCATTGTTCACCGGATGATTTCTGACCTCGCCAAAAAAAGAGGGGTCAAAATCGAACGGACCTATCAACTCAATACCGCAGGAAATACAGATTTCTTGAATATGTTAAATCGCACCCGCTTAAAGTCTAAAAAAGAATCCAAGACCGAAGCGGTCCAGTCGGTTTGTGAAACTAGACTGGAAGATGAGAATATTCATGTGGGGCCGAGTGATTATGTCCCTTGGCAGAAAGATAATAAAGTCTGTTTTATTCGAGTCGAAGGCAAACTCTTCGGAGATGTGCCGATGAACATTGAAATGCGCCTGTCCGTAGAGGATTCGCCGAACTCCGCAGGGGTGGCGATCGATGCGATTCGCTGCTGTAAATTGGCCCTCGATCGCGGGAAAGGTGGGGTACTCTTTTCTCCCTCTTCCTACTTCATGAAGCATCCGCCCAAGCAATATCCCGATGGTGATGCCTACCGGATGACCGAGGAATTTATTAACGGATTTAGAGAGTATTAATCACCTCCCCATCGCCTCATTCTTGACGAATGAGGCGATAATTTTGGGAAATTTTAGCCGGTTTAACCTCCAATTTTTGCCATCCCTGTCTCCCCCTAACTTGCCTAACTTGTCGAATGTTTGATATTTGTGTAATCGGTCATGTGACCCAGGACCGAATTAAAATTGATGGGAAAATTGTCCAAGAAATGGCGGGAGGGACGGCGATTTATACCGCCATCGCCTTAAAAACCTTGGGGTTAAAGGTGGCAGTGTTAACGAAAACCTCTCGCTTAGACCGGAGTTATCTGTTAGAAGAATTAACCCGTCGGGGGATTACCGTCTTTTGGCTCGAAAGCCCCGAAACGACACAGTTTGAAAATAGTTATCAGCGCGATCGCCTCGATAGTCGCCAACAACGAGTCCAGGCTGTTGCTTCCCCCTTCATCCCCTCAGACTTAGGCCAACTTCAAGCCCGAATCTTTCATCTGGGCGCACTCACCCATCAGGATATGTCTCGGGAATTTCTGCAAGCGGTTTTCGCAACCCATGCCTTAATTTCTTTAGATGGACAAGGATTTTTACGGCAAGTGATTAACCAAACGGTCCAGGCAAAAGATTGGGGAGAAAAAGTCTCAGGACTGGCAGGGGTAGATATTTTGAAAGTGGATATCCAAGAGGCACAAATTCTATCAGGAAAAACCGCCATAGAACCAGCGGCGATCGCCCTAAATCAGTGGGGAGTTCGAGAAGTCTTAATCACCGCCGGTTCTCAAGGATCTTGGGTTTATCAATCCGGGACTCTGGAGCAAATTCCCGCCTTTGCACCCACTACCTCCGTCGATCCAACCGGCTGCGGAGATACCTACATCGCCGGTTATTTATATTCTCGATTAACCGGAGAACCCTGTCATCTTGCTGCCAGATTTGCCGCCCAAGTTGCCACCCGCAAACTCGAAAATTTCGGTCCCCTCCGGGAGTGGGAAACTCCTGAATCAATCCCAAGTTAAAAATATTTAGGGGATTAACAAACCGACAGATCGGCAAATCTGTCGGTTTTGTTAGACCTTTGAAAACCGACTTGTGGATTATTCCTCAACCGGATGGGTGACCCGATAAACATGAATAATCCGCTGTAAACTGGTCAATAAACTGGCGATCGCCAGGACCGACAACGCCACCGGCAACTGATCCACAATTAACCCCACCGCCATCACAATCACCCGAGGGAGTCGGGGAAACCACCCCACCTTGCACTCAATCTTCAATCCTTCCGCCCTTGCCCGGGTATAACTAACCATTTGTGACCCCAGTAGGGCCAACAAACAAATCGGAATCGATGGATACTCTTGACGGTGGATCAATAAAATCGTGATGCCAATTAAGATGGCCCCTTCGGAAAATCGGTCTAAGACCGAATCAAAAAACGCCCCAAACGCATTCTGTTGATTGAGTAACCGGGCGACAGTCCCATCGATCGCATCTAGGGGCATCGCGATCAACCCCATTAACAATCCCCCCCACAACGGTTGATTATTGGCAATCATCCCTGCCGCCACAATATTCAACAACAAACTCAACAGTGTAATCGCATTGGCAGAAATGCCCAGTTTTGCAATCCCCTTGGCAATGGGTTCAACGATAAATTTCGTGCGATCGCGCGCCCAAGTCTCCACAACTACTAACCCTTTAGACTGAATTTTGATTTAGTTATAGTAACCTTCCCAACCAAATTCCCGCTAAAACGGGGACGGATAAAGCATAAACGATGAAATCCTCCCGGTTCGTAGTAACGCCTTCAGGCGTTCCCTCATGTTCGTAGTAACGACTTCAGTCGTTCTCCATGTTCGTAGGAACCCCCACCCCCTTACAACGGTAGGTTTTTTACGGGGTAAATTTTTCAAGTTTTGGTTGCTCATAGCCCTCCCCTTGGCAAGGGGAGGGTTGGGTGGGGTCCTCTTCACCCTGAATTATAGGAAAGAGGTTTAATCCTTTACCTAATCAGGGTTTCATCGTTAACCCAGGTATCAAAAGTAGTGTTTTGCGAACTGGGTGGACCCCACCCTAACCCTCCCCTTGCCAAGGGGAGGGGACCGGAAGTAAAAAGCCTACTGTTGTAAGCAACCCCCAACCCCCCTCCAATCAAAACCGATCGCGTTTACCCTAGATAGTTGACTCAACCCTCAAACCCGATCATGACTCAGACGAATCCGATTGTTTCTGCCGAATGGCTATCCCAACACCTCGACGATCCGCAAATTGCGATCGCCGATTGTCGCTTTTCCCTCGCCGATCCTGAACTCGGACAACAACAGTACCTCCATCACCATATTCCCGGTGCTCACTATCTGCACCTCAATCGCGATTTATCCTCCCCAGTCCAACGACATGGCGGACGACATCCCCTACCGAACATAGAACTCTTCGCCCAAAAATTAGGGGCAGTCGGGGTCACCTCCCCAGAAGTCTTACTCGTAGTTTATGACGACTCCCGATTTGCCTTTGCTGCCCGACTCTGGTGGTTAATGCGCTATCTGGGACACGATCGCGTTGCCATTTTAGAGGGCGGATTTAAAGGGTGGGAAGCTGCCGGATATCCCGTCACTGATGCGATTCCTCGGTCCAATTTGGGCACTTTTTCTCCTCAAATCCGCCCCGATCGCCTCGTGGATATCGAAACCGTCAAAACCCGGTCCCCCTTGCCTGAAGTCGCCCTCATCGACTCCCGAGAACGCGATCGCTACCTCGGCAACCATGAACCCATCGACCCGATCGCCGGGCACATTCCCGGTGCACTCAACTATCCCTGGCAAGAAGTCACCGACGAGAACGCCCAAGTCAGACCCCAAAACGACCAAATACAACGCTGGGCGGATATTGCCGGTTCCGAGGAAATTATCGTCTATTGCGGGTCCGGAGTCACCGCCTGCGTGAATCTCCTCTCCCTGGAAATGGCCGGAATTCCCCACGCCAAACTCTACGCCGGAAGTTGGAGTGATTGGTGTTCCTATCAGGTTGAAGACTAATACTCCATCTGGTTGTCAGGGAACTCCAAAAAATAAAATCTCCAAACCGTTCGTTCGTAGTGACGGATCATAAGGAGTAGCCCCTTATATGTAGGGGCGCAATGCTTGCGCCCCTACAGATACCGTCCTTTCAGTTGAACGGTTGGATGATTTATATTTTGCAATCCCCTCAAAGACCTACTTTCCCCTCCCCAGCCCGCGCAGGCGGGCTTCGTCCGTATAGCCCCAGGCTTCAGCCTGCGGGTTTTTGCGGGAACCTCCCCTACCTCTGGTGTCTTGCACCAGTCCATGTCAAAATCAAGCTAAATTAGCCTCAACACTGAACTGAATTATGACCATGATTCCCGCTTTAGACCGTGCCTTTCAACAAGGACGTGCCTTAAAAATTATCACCGGATTGACCAACTTTGACGCCGATCGCGTTGCTACCGTGGTTCGGGCTGCCGATCGCGGCGGTGCGACCTTCCTCGATATTGCTGCGGATCCAGCCTTAGTCAAATTAGCCAAACAGTTGACCACTTTACCGATTTGTGTCTCTGCCGTTGAACCGGAAAAATTTGTCCCCTGTGTAGAAGCTGGTGCAGATTTAATTGAAATTGGTAACTTTGATGCCTTCTATGCAATGGGACGGCGCTTTGAAGCCGCTGAAGTGCTGCAACTGACCCGGGAAACCCGCGCTTTGCTGCCAAATATCGTGCTTTCGGTCACCGTTCCCCATATTTTAGAACTGGATCAGCAAGTGGATCTAGCTGAGGAATTGGTGAAAGCGGGTGCCGATATTATCCAAACCGAAGGCGGCACCAGCAGCAATCCGGTACACCCTGGCATCTTAGGGGCGATCGAAAAAGCAGCACCCACTTTGGCTGCCGCCTCCGCCATTTCTCGGGCAGTTGCAGTGCCAGTTCTGTGCGCCTCGGGGATTTCCACCATCACGGCACCGATGGCGATCGCCGCTGGGGCCGCTGGGGTAGGCGTCGGTTCGGCGATTAACCGCCTGGATAATGAACTCGCGGCGATCGCGGGGGTGAAAAGTCTCGTTGAAGCCTTATCCACTGTTAGCCGTTCCACCATCCACGCCTAATCCTAAATTAAGTCGGGTTAGTTGCCATAACTCTTGAAGAAACGACAGCAAGTCGTTACTACGAACTGAAGAGGCGTTCGTAGTAACGACTTGCTGTCGTTATCCCCATTAGATTTAAAAAATAGCGGCTACAGTTCATTTGGGTTAGAACTGAGTTAAAACAGAAGCTCGATCGGCTTGAAATGTCAAACACTTTACATTTAAAATCCTGCCATGCTTACTGAGTCCTCTCCAGCCCCAATGCCGCCACCCCTGAACCCCATTCCCTTGACGCGCCCTTGGTTCCAATCCCTAGGGAAATTTCGTCTTCGCACGGTTCTGGTGGTTCCGTTTATTATTCCCGTGTTGCTCTCAACGGGACTGGTGGGGTGGTTGTCTTTTCGCAGTGGACAGCGAACGGTGAATGAACTCGCCAGTCAACTGCGGGGGGAAATTGCTCTGCGAGTGGGAGAAGAGGTGCAGCGTTATTTAGATCGACCCCACTTGGTACATCATCTCAACGCCCAAGTGTTTCGCCAAAATGGCATTAACCGAGAGGACCCGGATCTGCTGCTGGAGTATTTTTGGGAACAAAGTCGCGAGTTGATGGACTTGGGGACGATCGCCTATGCCAATGAACGGGGGGAGTTTGTGGGGGTCAACCCCTTAGAACATTATCTGGTGTTGTCATCTGAGGGAACTGGGAGGAGTTTGCAGCGGTATGCTCCCCGGGAGGACGGGACACCGGGGGAATTGCTGAGGGAACGTCCTAACTATGATGCCCGGACTCGCGGTTGGTATCAACAGGCGGTGAGGGAGGGGAGGCCAATTTGGACCGGGATTGAACCCAGTGCGATCGGGCAACGGCTGGATGTTTCTGCCGTGTATCCAGTGTATGACCGCGATCGCCAGTTTTTGGGGGTACTGTTATGCGATCTTCCCCTCTCGGGTATCAACCAGTTTTTAGAAACGCTTCAGATTGGCAAAACTGGTGAGGCATTTATCCTAGAACGCAATGGTTTACTGGTGGCAACTTCTACACACAAAGCTACTTTGATTCCGGGACGCAATGGGGAGGAACCTCAACGATTGCCTGCCACCGAGAGTCGAAATCCTCGCTTAATTGCTGCCCTGAATGAGTTAAAGGTTGAGTTTGGATCTTTGGAGAATATTAAGCAATCCCAGGGGGTGGAATTTTTCTTAGAAGGCGGAAGACAGTTTCTGCAAGTGATGCCGTTTCAGGACGATCGCGGGATTGATTGGCTGATTTTAGTGGCGATACCGGAAGCGGATTTCATGGAGGAAATTCATGAGAATACTCAGCAGACGGTGGTGCTTTGTGTGCTGGCCCTGATAGTCTCGATTTCCGGTGGGGTGGCGATCGCGCAATGGATTTTACGGCCTATTCTGCGGGTGACACAATCATCGGAACAAATCGCCAACGGTCAACTCGATCGCCATGTTTATGCCCGAGGCATTATTGAACTCGAAAAACTGGCGGATGCTTTTAACCAGATGGTCGATCGGCTTCAAGCCTCTTTTAGCGCTTTAGAGCAAGCAAACCAGGACCTCACCCATAACGAACAAGAATTAGCCGCCTCCAAAGAACAGCTTGAGGCGGTTTTAAATGCGGTTCCTGGTTCGATTTCTTGGATTAATTCCAGTGGAACTTATCTCGGGGTGAATCGTTATCTGGCCGAGAGTTTGAATTTAAAACCCTCAGAAATGGTGGGTAAAAAAATTGGGTTTGCCCAAAATAGTTATGAGTATGCTGAGTTCATGCAGAAGTTTCTCAACAGTTCTGCTCTGTCTGCGTCCCAGGAAATTTGCATTTTAGTTCAGGGTCAACCCCGGTATTATTTAATGGTGGTTCAGAAATATCAGCAAGGGACGGCGACGGTATCGGTTGGGATTGATATGAGCGAATGGCGCTATGCTCAACAAGAGAGCGAAAAGCTCAAAGGGGAAAATATCCGGATGAGTGCGGAACTGGAAGTGACTCAACAACTTCAAAAAATGCTGTTACCCCAACCCGATGAATTAACGGCTATTGAAGGGTTAGAAATTGCGGCTTTTATGGAAAGTGCGGAGGAAGTGGGGGGAGACTATTATGATGTGCTGAATTATGATGGAGTAGGGACGATCGCGATCGGGGATGTCACAGGACATGGACTGGAAAGCGGAATTCTCATGGTTATGACCCAAACAGCAGTTCGCACCCTCAAAGAGAGTCGTGAAACGGACCCTGTGAGGTTTTTAGACACCCTCAACCGCACGATTTATCACAACGTCGAGCGCATGAAAACTGATAAAAATCTCACTTTAGCTGTGTTAAACTATAGCCAGGGCCAAGTGAGGATTAGCGGACAACATGAGGAAATTCTGGTGGTCCGTGCGGATAGTCGCATTGAGCGGGTGGATACAATGGATTTAGGGCTACCCATCGGGTTAGATGAAGACATTACAGAGTTTATTGCTCAGGTTTGTGTGGAACTCAACTCTGGAGATGGCATTGTTGTTTATACCGATGGAATTACGGAAGCCAAAAACAGAACCAATCAACGATATGGAGTGACACAATTGTGTGACATTATTAGTCAGCATTGGCACCAATCGGTGGAGGAGATTCAACAAGCGGCGATCGCTGATGTTCAAAAGTACATCGACGGACAAAAAATGCTGGATGATATGACTTTGGTCGTCATTAAACAAAAATAGCTTACATCATAAGGAGTTGAGACGGTCATGAGTGAAATATTTGGAGACTTTCTCCACGATTTACCTCCCGGGCATGATTATTTAGATATTGGCTTTTCCGCTAACGCTCGCCCGATTAAAAACCGCTGGCGAAATAATTTATTATCGGCTTATTTTGTTGCGGATTATTTAGCGACCTTTTTGCCTATTGACGATAATGACCCCCAGGCTAAACGGCGTCAACAAGACTACAAGGGTTCTGTGAGCTATATTGCCAATGAACTATTAGAAAATACCATGAAATTTCATAGTCCTTCGGATGAATATCCGGTGAGATTTGGAATTCATTTCATCGAGGTTCCGGAAAAGAAAATTGTTTTAATGTCCAGAAATACAGTGACCCTAGAAGCAGGCGATCGCTTTAAAGCCTTTATTGAAAAACTACTCTCCTCAGACCCGCAAGAGTTATATCTGGAGCATCTGGAAAAAAATGCCCTAGATGAAAATAGTCACGATTCTGGCCTGGGATTTCTGACCATGATTAATGACTACTCTGCAAAATTAGGGTGGAAATTTGAACCGATTCCCGAGCATTCTGAACTCTTTCTGACCACCACCCTCGTTCAACTGGTTTTATAAGGGTAGGAATGGATTTTAACCGTAATGAGTCCAGTTCAGGTAAACTTTAACCAGAGCACCTGCTCCGGAGGTAATAGAACATGAATTTGCAAGAAATCAAAGGTGAAGACTACAGTGTACAGTATATTGAGGAATCCGTAACGGTTAAAATTGAAGGGGAACTGAGTCTCACCGGGTCAGCGGATTATGCTCCGATCACCGCGTTACTCAATGAGATTGCTGAACGTAATCCCCCCATGATTACCCTAGACCTTAAAAAGCTAGAGTTTCTAAATAGTTCGGGGATTAGTATGCTTTCTAAGTTTGCGATCGCTATGCGAAAAAAGAAAACCATTCAACTGGCCGTCATCGGTTCTGATGACATTCCCTGGCAACGTAAGTCACTACAAAATTTTCTTAAACTTTGTCCTAACTTACAGTTAACCCTAGAATAAACCCGATTTTTTGTAGCCAATTCCATCAATCTTTATGTCGAACAATTCAGAGAAGAAAACCCGCTACAGCGGGTTTTCTTCGGTGAAGGGGTCAAATGATTCCGATCCACCCGACCCCTTTGACACTCAGCGCCTTATTTGGTTTTTGCTTCTAAATTTTCCAACCGACTGCGGAGTTCCTGGTTTTCTTTCTTAATCTGGTCCAATTCATGGCGTAATTGCTTCACCGCTTTATCGGACCCAATATTTTTCTCAACCTTGGCAACCGCTTCTTCCGCGACGCGACGAACCCGGCCATCGGGAGTGGCATCGGCTAAACTTTGTAAAATCCCGATCGCTTTGGGTGTCTCCATTTGTCCCAACGCTGAGGCAACGGCAACTTGCGTCAGGAAAAAGGTTTCCGCAGATAAGTCCGAGAGACGGTCCAAAATTCGCTCTAAATTCCCCGGGGTTTGACCCGTTGAAATGCTACCGATCGCACGAATTGCCGCTAATCGCAGGGGTTGGGGCACACCATTGGCGGTATAATCCAGAATGATATCCAGGGCATCTTCTGAGGTTTTGAGCTTGCTTAAGCCGGAAATTGCCCCACTGCGAACCACTTCATTCCATCCGGCGCGTTCCTGCAACACCTTTTGTAACCGGGCGATCGCATCCCCTTCATCCAGAGGTTCATTCCGTTTTCCGGCACAGATTGAGGCGACTGCTCTTGCCGCTGCCGCTTCCACATTATAACTGGCATCTCCTCGTTCTAACACTTGGGCGATCGCCTGATAGCTTTCCGGAGTTTTATGATGCGCCAATGTCTCCACCACTGCATATCGCACCCGCGCATCTTGATCCTGCAACCCAACGATTAACTCGTCAAATGCTTGATCCAATTTAATCTTTCCAAGTTGTTTCGCAACCTCTAAGCGCACCCCCCAAAACTGTTCGAGTTTCAAGGCTAACCCGAGGGCTTTAACCGCTTCTAATCCCCCTTTCTTCGCCAAAGCAACCGCCGCATAAATCCGCGATACCGGGTCGGGGTCGCACTGTAACTGCGCCTTCAATTCCGCAACCGGATACTCTAACTGCACCGTTTTGAGGGTGGCATTTCCCACATCAAAGCTAATATAACCCGGCTTCTCCTCTAGGGGAAAATAAAAACTCTGTTCCCGCTGATTAACACGCACCGTAAAGGTTTTCAGGGGTTCGCCACTCTTATACCCAAATCCAATAGGAATTTTGAGGTCAAATAACTCTTTCTCATTCCCTTTTTCCCCGGTGGTTTTGACATGACTTTGGGTAACCGTGACTTTCGCTAGTTTGCTGTCTCCATCCCAGTTATAAGAAACTTTATAATCCGGATGTCCCCCGCGATACACATATTGGTCAAACAAGAACATCAAATTGCGACCCGTGGCTTTTTCAATGGCCCGCAACAAGTCCACGGTTTCTACAGTTTGATGGGCGTTATCGTTGACAAAGGTATGAATCGCTTTAAAAAACAATTCATCCCCTAACTCGGCCCGAATCATGTGATAAACGCAAGCGCCTTTTTCATACAAGTGGCGGTCATAGAGTTCGATCGCCTCCCGATAAACATGAGTGACAATCGGTCGCCGATAGCGGGTTTTATCTTCATTCAAATAACTCCGCGCTTCATTGAGCAAATAATAGGCCGCATCTTCTGGACCATATTCTTCATGAGTCCATAACACCTCGGAATAAGAAGCCATCCCTTCTTTAATCCAGGCATGAGACCAATGTTTAATCACCACTAAATCCCCAAACCATTGGTGAGCAAGTTCATGGGCGACTAAACTTTCCGTGCGCTGGTTATCCAGTTGAGCGCGTTCATCCAACAGACAGCGATCGGTCAACAGGGTAGTTGAAGTATTTTCCATCCCCCCAAAGATAAAATCTTCCACGCAAACTTGGGCATATTTGGGATAAGGATAAGCATAGCCAAACGCCTGACTAAAATATTCCATCATGCGCGGGGTTTTACCCATGCTGCGACGGGCATCTTCTTCGCGACTTTTGGCGACATAGTAAACCACAGGTTTGCCGTTCCATTCGTCACAAATTTCAGCAAAATCTCCCACCGCCAAGGTCATTAAATAGGTGGGATGAACCTGTTTTTGGAACCAGTGATAAATTTTATCGCCGCCTTCTTCTTCCGTGGAAATCAGTTCCCCATTAGAAATCGCCAGGTAGGGTTTGGGAACCCGCACGCGAATTTCTGAGGTGGCGAGTTGTCCGGGGTAGTCAAAACAGGGAAACCAAAAGCGGGAATCTTCATCTTCCCCTTGGGTCCAAACTTGGACAGATTTGTTGGGATAATGGGCATCTGGACCGATAAAATAGAGGCCACGCTGGGGCTGTTCTACCCCGTAAGCGACCACCAGGGTGAGGGGATGTTCTGCTTGAGTGGGTTGGGTGAGGTGAATTTCTAACCGTTCCCCATCATAATCAAAGGGTTGGGGGGTATCGCTAACGGTGACATCCAGAATAGTTAGGTTGACGGCATCTAAAGTCAGGCGATCGATGCCGGTTCTCACGGGCATCAGGCGAATGCTGCAAGTCCCTTGATAGCTTTGATGGGCCAGGTCCAGGGCCAAATCTAAGCAGATATGTTCGACTTGTCCGGGGCGATCGGGGTTGTAATGGGGTTTGGCCCCCGGGAGTTCAAAGGTTTTATGAGCGTTGTTTTCTGTATCAAAATAAGAGTATTGGTTTGACATGGTGATGAATCTATCTTTAAGACTGAATTTGCTGCAATTGAGCTAATGAACGCTATCTTATACAGGGTAACGTTTTGCGGTGATAATCACCACCCTGGATAGAGGACAGTCGGGGTAAACCGGGTATTGTCGCAACTAAGGGGAGGTCGGTTGTGTGCGCTGGTGGCGGTGGGTTGTGGATGTCAGGTTAGGGGGTTAAAAATTGGGAATGATCGATGGGGTCAGGGATTCAGAGTTTCACGATAACACAGACTGGGTGTTGGGCATTGATGGCGGAGGGACGAAGACGGTTTGCCTGGTGATGGATGAAACGGGGTCGATCGCCGGACGGGGTGAGGCAGGACCCTCGAATTATCAAACGATTGGATTGGCGGCAGCAAGGGAGTCGATCTCACAGGCGATCGCCAAGGCGGTGAATGCAGTCCCTGGGGTGGCGATCGCCGGAATTGGCGTGGGATTAGCTGGGGTGGGACGTCCGGCAGATGTCCAGGTGGTGCAAGGTTTGGTGGCGGGGTTGTACCAGGAGAGTCCCCTGCCGATTCGCTGGAATCTACAGTCATCAGGGGTGGTGGTGACTCATGACTGCGCGATCGCCTTGGTGGGAGGGACGGGATCCGCTTCGGGGGTGGCGATCGTTGCGGGTACGGGTTCGATCGCCTATGGTTGCAATTCTCAGGGAGAGAGTAAACGCGCTGGCGGTTGGGGATATCGATTTGGGGATGAAGGCAGTGGGTATCAGATTGCGATCGCCGGGTTACGGGCGGCAGCGCGATCGCATGATGGGCGAGGACCCAAGACCTTACTCACGGATTCTTTATTAGATTATCTTAATTTGAACCAGTTAGAAGACTTAATCGAAGTCATCTATCGCCGGGGATGGGGGGTGACGGAAATTGCGGCATTGTCTCCCCTAGTCGATCGCGCTGCTGCTGCCGGAGATGCGATCGCCCTCCAGATTCTGGAGGATGCGGCAGCAGAGTTGGTCCTGACGACTCAAACCGTTGCCTCGGCCCTATTTACTCCGGATCAGGCATTTGAGGTGGTTACCATTGGCGGAGTCTGGCGCAGTGTCTGCCATTTGGGCGATCGGTTCCGGGAGTCCCTTCGCACCCAATTTCCGGCAGTTCAAGTCATCTCCCCCCGCCATGAACCCGCCTATGGGGCCGGGTTATTGGCCCTGGAACGTCTCGGCAAGAGGGTACTGTCCACTTGACAAGGATAAGTTTTTTATAGCCCGTCTTGCCTGCCGTTTGTCATCAAAAAAGCGAGCAAGATGCTCGCACTCCAAGAGTTTCAAAGGTAGACCCGTAAGACCAATGATTTAGGACTACTATAAAACTTCAACTACGTTTCCCAATCTGGAGTGGGTTTAATATGAACCTAGAACAAGATTCTAAAGCGGTGTATCGACAGATTCGGAATTATCTCGTGGGTCGCTTCCTCGGTGCAACTCGGGATGAAACCTTACTACAAGAAACGATAAAATGCTTATTTTGTAAACTATATTTTCAGCAAAATCCTTCTTTATTTGATTCAATTGATGACCCTGCAAATATAGAGGCGATCGCCCATCGATATCATCAGTCTTTTGCCCAATTGCGGCGGCTTCTCCCGACCCTCTTTCCCTCAGACCAACCCTTGCTACTCGACCCTCAAAGTTTAGCTCAAATTGATATCTTGCTAAATACGGTTAACTTGGATACCCTGGCTCATGACCCCTTTGGAGATATTTATGAAGTGTTTATGGGGTCACAAATTCGGGGACAGGAGGGGCAGTTTTTTACGCCGGGGAATGCGATCGGCTTACTGGTAAGCTTAGTCAATCCCCTTCCTGGAGAAATGCTGATTGATCCAGCTTGTGGGGCGGGTGGATTTTTAAGCGTGGCTGCTCGTCATTTAAAAGCATCGGGAGCCTCTGTTCAACAAATCCTCTCCACAGTTTTTGGACTGGATAAAGACCACTATCTCGCCGGATTAGCATCGGCCCGTTTATCGCTGTTGACCCTCAAATCGGCTCAGGTTTTTTGCGCGGATTCCCTCGCTTGGAAACGGGAATCTATGGCCCACAATTTTTCTAGCCATCCTGCCCAGAAAAATTCATCCCATTCCCAGATGTTACCCTTCCCAACTCAGGTGAGTGAATTTGATATTGTCCTGACAAATCCTCCCTTTGGCAGTCGGATTGTGGCTTCATCTCCCCAGGTCCAGGCTACCTTTGAACTGGGATATCAATGGCGGTTAGAAAAAAATAGTCAATCTTTTCAAAAACTGTCTAAATTGCAACCTTCTGTTCCACCCCAGGTCTTATTTGTGGAACGATGTTTATCCCTAGTTCGGCCCGGAGGTCGGATTGGCATGGTTGTTCCTGAAAGTCTAATTTCTAACAAAACCTATCGATATGTGGTGGATTATATTCAAGCCCATTCTATCATTAAAGCTGTGATTGGAATGCCCGAGGTGTTATTTAAAATCTCGGGAAAAGGCGGGACTCACACCAAAACTTGTCTCCTTGTATTACAAAAGAAATCGGGCAAAAAAGCAGAGGATGAAAGCAATCCCTCTATTTTTATGGCGGAGGCTCAATGGTGCGGACGGGATAGCCGGGGGCAACCGATTCACCGGGATGATTTACCGGAAATTGCGGCCCGCTACCGAGAGTATGAACAAGGATTGTTAACAAAACCTAGTCAACTGGGTTATTGGATAAGCTGCGATCGCATTCAAAATGGCATTTTAGCGCCACATTATTACAATCCCGCTGCAATTTCAGAATTATTTGACCTCCAAACCAGTCACGACTTTATTTGTATGGGAGAGTTGATATCCGCCGGGATGATCGAGGTTAGCAGTGGCGATGAAGTGGGCAAATTAGCCTACGGAACAGGCAATATTCCCTTTATCCGTACTTCGGATATTTCTAATTGGGAAATTAAGGCCGACCCCAAACATTCGGTGAGTGAAGAAATTTATCAATCTTTGGCGCAAAAGCAGGACCTGCGCGCGGGGGATATTTTGATGGTACGCGATGGCACTTATTTAATTGGAACTTGTGCGTTGATTACGGCGAATGATACGCGGATTCTTTATCAAAGTCATTTCTATAAATTGCGCGTTCGGGAAACCTGTCCGTTCTGTTGTTATTTGTTGTTAGCGGCCCTAAGTTCGGTTCCGGTGCAGAAACAAATCTTGGCAAAGCGCTTAACTCAGGATATTATTGATTCTCTGGGGAATCGAATTCAGGAGTTGATTTTACCGATTCCCAAGGATCAAGCGCGTCGGGAGAAGATCGCGCAGATGGTTAAACAGACGATTCAACATCGCATAGAAGCTAGAAAATTGGCCCGCCAAGCTTGTTTAGAATTAGTGGCAGGAGGTGACCCGGACTTATGGCAGAAATGATGCCCTTGACGCCTCAAGAGACCTCTGATGGGTCTTTTACGTTTTATTCCCCGGAATTTGGCGAACTGTTTCATTCGTACCACGGGGCGCAGCAGGAGGCGCGGTGTAAATTTGTAGAACCCACGGAGTTAGCCGAGAAAGCCCAAAATCCCCGAGTGCGATTGCTTGACTTATGCTATGGATTGGGGTACAATACCGCATCAGCATTAGAGACGATTTGGTCAATTAATCCCGCTTGTTTGGTGGAGTGGGTCGGGTTGGAATTGGATGCGGCGATTCCCCAAGCAGCGATCGCGATCGGGTTACTGAAAAGTTGGCAGTCGCCGATTCCTGAACTTCTAGCTGCACTGGTTAGCCCAGACGGTGAATCCACTATCCCGACAGTCCAGCCCTCGGTCCTAGAGTTTCAGGGGGAATCTAGGTGGGCGAGGACTGTGACAACCCCCCAGTTCCAAGGGACCTTATGGCTAGGAGATGCCCGAAAAACCATTCAACAGGTGGTAAATCAAGGGTTTCAAGCCGATGCCATATTTTTAGACCCTTTTTCTCCTCCGAATTGTCCGCAACTGTGGACGGTGGAGTTTTTAGGGTGGGTGGCGCGCTGTTTGAGCCCGACGGGAAGATTGGCAACTTATTCTTGTTCCGCCTCGGTGAGAACGGCATTAATGGCGGCAGGATTAAACATTGGGGCCACTGCGCCGGTGGGACGGCGATCGCCCGGAACTCTCGCGAGTTTTTGCGATCGCGATTTACCCCCACTTTCCCCCCAAGAACAGGAGCATCTACAGACTCGCGCAGCAACTCCCTATCGGGACCCTAACCTGTCGGATTCAGCGGAGGAAATTCGGCAACGCCGTCAACAGGAGCAAGCGTTATCCCCATTAGAACCCACCTCTAGTTGGAAAAAAAGATGGGCCAGCATGGAAGGAAAATAGCCAGGGATCACCGATGGGGAAGGCGATCGCTGGCCAAGAGTAGAGATTCAGCCGGTTAGGTAACCCTGACCCAGCTCAACCTCATCAGTCAGCTATAATCAAGACGGCGATGAAGGTAAAATTTCATGGAGGGTAGGGAGAGAAACTTTACATTTTTTAAAAAAATGGCCCAAGCCGGAAAAACTCCGGCATTGTTTATAAAGTCTCTGTAAAACAGCGGATTTTTTAAACAAACGCGGTCCAAATAATGTAAAGATAGTAAGAGATAGTACCAAAAGCGATTAATTTACTCAGTCGCTTGACGCAGAACTAGCTAATAGAAATACTCAGAGCAAGGTGTTTGTCTGTGAACTTCCTTGATGCAGAACAGTCCAAAATTCTCGTCGTAGACGATCATCCAGCCAGCCGGATGACGGCAGTGGCTCTTTTGTCCGTAGAAGGGTATGAAATTCTGGAAGCAGACAGTGGCCCTAGTGCACTGGCCTGTGTGAAAGAAACCCAGCCCGATTTAATTCTGCTGGACGTGATGATGCCTGGAATGGATGGATTTGAGGTGTGCCGCCATCTGAAACAAGATGAGCAAACCCGCCTGATTCCCATCATTTTCGTGACCGCGCTCAACGATCGGCGATCGCGGATTCGGGGGATTGAAGCTGGAGGTGATGACTTCCTGACTAAACCCTTCGATCATCTAGAACTAGCCGCCCGAGTCAAATCCCTGGTCCGCCAAAAACGGCTCAATGAGGACCTCGACCATGCGGAACAAGTCCTCTTTTCCATTGCCCGAACTGTGGAAAGTCGAGACCCCAATACCGGGGACCACTGCGAACGCTTAGTCTCTCGCGGACAAGCGTTTGGCGAGTTTCTCCATCTTTCGCGCAATGAAATTCGCGATTTAATGTGGGGGGGATACCTCCATGACATCGGCAAAGTGGGCATTCCCGATGCGGTGTTACTCAAACAAGGGAAACTCACCACCCAAGAGTGGGAAATTATGAAACAGCACGTGGTGATTGGGGAGAAAATTTGTCTCCCCCTGCGAACCATGCGCGGCGTCCGTCCTCTGATTCGCCATCATCACGAACGATGGGATGGGACGGGATATCCCGATGGGTTGGTGGGGGATGAAATTCCCTACATCGCCCAAGTGTTTCAAGTGGTGGATATTTATGATGCCTTGACGAGTGAACGACCCTATAAACAGGCGTTTACCTCAGAAAAAGCTCTGGAAATTATTGCGGAAGAAACGGCGAGGGGATGGCGTAACCCGCAACTGGTGGAAAAATTTACGACTTTTATTCGGATGACGGAGATGGGAACACCGGCAAGGGCCGTCAATCGCCTCCAATTGATTGAATCCGATGAACCCACTGCGATCGCCGGAAGTTGGCGCATGGCTAATGGCTAGGCCCTAGATTTACCTGGGGCGATCGCCTGCCAACTCCGGCGATCAAAAGGTCATTGTGGATAAAATTGCTTCAATAAGAGCGGAAACCGCGCTATACTCCGTTGAGATTAACGGGCTCAAAGAAAATGGTAGCAGTAGCGATTTTAGCCGCTGGACGCGGGACACGCATGAAATCAGACCTACCCAAGGTCTTACATCCTTTGGGGGGGCGATCGCTCGTTGAACGGGTACTCGATAGTCTCTCGGCAATTCAACCTTCCCGACGTTTAATTATCGTCGGCTATCGAGGGGAACTCGTCCAAAACGAACTGATCCAACGATTTGATAATTTAGAATTTGTTGAACAATCCGAGCAATTAGGCACGGGTCACGCCGTCCAACAGGTGATTCCCTATTTAAAAGACTTTACCGGGGATTTGTTGGTTTTAAATGGCGATGTCCCCCTCTTACGACCCGAAACAATTAAGCGACTGCTAAATACCCACAAAGAACAAAAGAATGCCGCCACCATTCTGACCGCGCAACTGCCAGATCCGAAAGGGTATGGTCGGGTCTTTTGTGATAGCGAAAACTTGCTCAAGGAAATTGTTGAGGACCGGGACTGCACCGCCGCTCAAAAGCAGAATCGGCGCATTAATGCCGGGGTTTATTGCTTCCATTGGCCGGATTTAGCCCAAGTTTTACCCCAATTAAAATCGGAAAACGATCAGGCAGAATATTATCTGACTGATGCAGTGAATTACTTAAATCCTGTGCGGATTTTAGATGTGGAGGATTATCAGGAAATTCTCGGCATCAACGATCGCAAGCAATTGTCAACAGCCTATCAAATTTTGCAGACTCGGGTCAAAGATGACTGGATGGCCGCAGGGGTCACCCTGATCGACCCCGATAGCATCACCATTGATGATACAGTGACCCTCGCCCCGGATGCCATCATCGAACCCCAAACCCACCTACGCGGCGAGACGGCGATCGGTTCCGGTTCTCGCATCGGTCCCGGAACCCTGATTGAAAATAGCCAAATTGGCGATCGGGCAACGGTGTTATACTCTGTAATCACGGATAGCACCGTAGCTGCCGGAACCCGAGTCGGACCTTATGCTCACTTACGGGGTCAGGCCCAGGTGGGAGAAGGCTGCCGGATTGGTAACTTTGTAGAATTGAAAAATACCAAGTTAGGAAATCGCAGCAATGTATCTCACTTGTCCTATTTAGGGGATACCACCACGGGCGATCGCGTGAATATTGGGGCGGGAACCATTACTGCCAATTACGACGGCGTAAACAAACATCCCACCCAAATCGGCAGTGGGACAAAAACGGGTTCTAATAGTGTGTTAGTTGCGCCGGTCAAAATCGGCGAAAATGTCACCATTGCGGCAGGTTCTACGATTACCGAAGATGTGGAAGATGACAGTTTGGCGATCGCCCGCGCCAGACAAGTTGCCAAAAAAGGCTGGAAACTACAAGCGAAAGAGTAGGAAACCCCGAAATAATGTAGAGGCGATTCGCGAATCGCCTCTACATTATTTTAGGGGTAATGCGTAAGTTTTATTTTACCAACCGGATTGGGTATCATAACCCTAGCCCTGTCAAGGTGTATTGATTTGTAGGGACGCCAGAGCGATCGCCTGTCCAAGAAATTTAGAAACCTTGGTGAGGCGATCGCAAATTCTCCATCACGCTTTAGACTTAATCCTCCCTCCAGAAACCCCCAATCCCCCAACCTCTTCACAAACTCGATAAACTAGAAAAGGGTATCTTGTCTTTATTCGGGAGTCAAATCATGATTTGGTTATTTTCCCTATTCTTTGTTTTACTGTTAATTTCTGCCACCCCCTTACTCGGAACCTTGAAGGTTAAATGGTCCTTTGAAATTATGGTGGGATTGTTCGCCTTTTTTGCCGTGGCAGGTTGGGGGCTGTTTTTGGGCTATTCTCTATTGTTTCAGTAACTTCCTATTAATCATAATCCCGCCAGAGTTTCTCTGACGGGACTGATTCGTATAAGTGGTTCTCTATAGTGTCCAGACCTGCTGTCAATTTAAGATGACAGATTACTCGGTCGGTCTGAAGTTCAGCACCCAACTTTGTTTTGATGCGCTTGAATCTATATATCTACTGTAGCGAACCCATCCGCTGCAGTGGTCTGTCTGAGGAGGGAACTGTCTCTCTGCCTTCTGCGAGAACTACCGGAGTAGACTGCTCTACTCATCGGTAGAGAGAGATTCCTTGAGGGAATTTTCCGCTCCCAGATTTCGATATATATGGGCGCACACACTTCCATTTTTCTATAGTAGGTCAAGATGCTACGATTGTCAATACCTAAAACCAGATTTTTTGGGGATAAAAATCTCTGGTTCCCTCACCCCAGATTGAGAAACCGGGTTTCTTACCCAAAATTCTGCTAACTTGCAACAATCTGGGAGAGAAACCCGGTTTCTGGCCCCATTGAACTCACCTAGGCAATACCGACACCCATTTCTGGACTCATTTCCAAGGCATCACCGATGCGATCGCCGGTGTGATAGGCAGCGAGAACCACCTCACAAGTTTTCCCCCAGGCGATCGCCCCTGTAGCATCAATCCCGATCGCCCCAAAATCTCGTTTATTCCGTTCCGCCTCCGTAAACGATCGCTCAAAAGCATTCATCAACGATAATCCATCGGTTACGCGCACCACAATTCGCGCCGCGAGACACTCATCGATAATATCTTCCCCAATCCCGGTACAACTAATTCCCGCCTTGGGATTGGCGTAATTTCCCGCAGGCATTGCCGAATCGCTGACTCGTCCGATCCGTTCAAATCCTTTCCCACCCGTAGAGGTTCCCGCAGCAATTTTCCCCTCGCGATCGAGTACCACCACCCCAATGGTTCCCCGTCCCGAGGATTCTGCCACCACATTCGCCATACTGCGGGAAAAATTATCTTTGCGTTCCTCCATCCACTCCTGCAACCGCTTATCCGTCAGGGGATTATGAATCGGCAGTTGCAACTCCCGCAACAATTCTGCTGAACCCAAATCCGACAACACGCGATCGGGGGAATTCTGTAAAAATAGGGCTAAATCGATGGGATTTTTAACCCGAGAGACATTAATCGTGCCGCTAAACCGTTGCAACGTGCCATCCATTAACGCCGCACTCATCCGAATTTGTCCATCAGATTGCAACACCGAACCTGTTCCCGCATTAAAACGCGGTTCATCTTCCAGGAGGTGGCATCCGCGCACCACCGCTTCCGTGGCAGAGGCCCCTTGCATTAACATCCCATACACTTCCTCTATAATGGTATGGAGGGAGCCGCGCACCGCTTCAAGTCCACCTTTGTCTTTAAGAGAGCTACCCGCGCCACCGTGAATGATTAGCTTGGGTTGTACCGCACCCGTTGTCATGAATTCAGCCTCTGCCTTCGGTTAATATCCAATCTTTAATGGTAACCCAAAGGGTACTCTTTGCCAGCCAGTAATTAAGGCATTTGGGGGAAGATTCCCCGAGTTATTCTATCGATTGAGCTTGGGAACGGCGACGGCGACAGCGTTCCGAACAATATTTCACCTCATCCCAACAATCCGCCCATTTTTTCCGCCAGGTAAAGGGGCGTTGACAGACGGGGCAGATTTTTTCGGGAAAGTCAGCTTTGGCTCGGACTCGGCCCATGAGGGTTGATTCTGGCTGCTGTTTGAGTTGTATTATAACAGGACTTACGCGATCGGTAACATCGAACCCTAAAAAATGTAGAGGCGATTCGCGAATCGCCTCTACATTTTTTAGGGTAAATTTTTAAAATCTGCCCAGGGTGAGGGCAGTGTGAGAGGGCGATCGCCTGAATTTCCCCTGATTGAATTGCTTAAAAATTGGACTATCTTTCACACCTACCCTCAGAGGGATATTTCCGGAAATGGCGGGTAGAAATTCAGTAAAATGTATTCTTTGATTCAGCCTGCTGGTAGAGGGTTTTTGTTTAAAATTTTGATTTAATTGAATCTATTGTAAAACTCAGTAAATTAGGAGAATTAATCATGGCTTACCAAACCCGAGAAGATTTACCCCATGACATTAAAGAAAAACTGCCTGAAGGCGCACAAAATATTTTCTTCACGGCTTATAATAGTGCTTCCTCCAATGGAATGAGCGATAGTGCAGCGCGGGATGTGGCCTGGAATTCCCTGCGGAGTAGCTATGAAGAAGGAAGTGATGGCAAATGGCATCCGCGTCCCCAAGTTGGTGCTCATCGCAGCCCGACTGGGAATATGCCAGGAGCCTAAATTCGGAATTTGGAGCGACTCAATTCCGGATGCGATCGCCTGATCTAAACTAGGGTTTCATAAAAGAAGGACAGGGCATTCCCCTGTTCTTTTTTGCAGGTTTTGCAATGTTGTAAAGGGAACTCCAAAAAATAAAACCTTCAAAAAACCCGCAGGCTCAAGCCTGGGGCTACACGGACAAAGCCCGCCTGCGCGGGCTAAAAGAGCCTTGTTAGGTGCGATCGCATCAAAGCAAGGATGATTTATTTGTTGGAA
>NZ_JAMXOT010000488.1 GCF_024220515.1 Oscillatoria sp. HE19RPO | reverse complement strand
CTCCAAAAAATAAAATGTCCAAAAAACCCACAGGCTGAAGCCTGGGGCTACACGGACGAAGCCCGCCTGCGCGGGCTAAATAGAGTCTTGTTAGGTGCGATCGCATCAAAGCAAGGAGGATTTATTTGTTGGAATACCCTACCCCAATTAAACATTATCATTTGCATCATTTGCGCTCACGGAATCGACTTTGGCGATCCAGTAAGCGTAGAAAACCAGTGGTTGGGTTCTCTCTGGAATTCTTCCAAAATCCAGGGTAACACCTTACGAATCTATAACTGCTAATGGCCGATCAAAGACAAACCGATCGGCCATTAGCATTAGCAATGAATGGATACCAGCCAACAACGGCTTACCCATTTTTGTGTTTGGTTTTATCGACTAACTTGTAATATAGGTTAGGCTCGGGTGTAGGGGGCAGGGGATGTCCTTTAATCGAGGTAATTTCCTGCCCCTTACTGCCGCCACCCGGCCCGGTTAACTCATACTGACCACTCGCAGGCGTTATATCACCCGGTTTGTAAAGTTCGGACATAGGCCCTCTTTATTTGTTACATCCCTCATATCGTAACATATTATGTTACAAAATGGTAATTTTGTAGAACAAATTTGAGGATCACCATCACCTTTCTCAATTTCAAACCCGCCTCAAACCAGGAACCGGCGATCGGCTTAGGCAATTGAAAGAGGTAAATCTGTTTCAACCCAAACCGCTGCGACAATCTGAGGAAAGTCCCTCAGTTATCGGTTAAATGGGAAGGGGGATAATGTTAGAATATTTTAGGTTTAATGGAGTTGAAAGAAGATAAATTTTTATCAAAAGTCGGTTAGGATTGATGAATACAAGCAGGTAATTTGGTCGGATTTGCCCTTTTCAGCGGGACAAAAACTCCAAGTCATTATTGTTGCCAATGAGTCGGAGGTGAGTTTGAATGAGAATACGGCAATCGATGCGGTGAATAAACAATATCATCAGGAAGGTAAATTGCGTCCGTTTGGTCTATGTGCCGGGGAATTTACTGTTCCTGATGATTTTAATGAGCCTTTACCCGATGCAGTGATTGATTTATTTTATCCTGAATGAAATTACTGCTAGACACTCTTTTATTCCTGTGGTTTATCAAGCAATATCATCGCTTGCTCCAGAGGTTTAGGGAGGCCATTGAAAATCCTGAGTATGAAATTTTTGTGAGTGTCGTTTGGTTGAGGCTTTGCAATAAGATTGGGAACATCAGACACAGAAGAACTCTGTGACGACCAATCATCTGCACAGCTATAAATAACATCAAAAAAGCGGGCAGCGAGAATCGAACTCGCATCAATAGCTTGGAAGGCTATGGTTTTACCACTAAACTATGCCCGCAGTTGGCAGCGTTAGCTACATGATCCAATATAGCATGATTTTTTGAGATTGCAACATATTTTTTTTACAAAGGCTGAAATTGTCTCTGAGAGAGGGTTTCAATGGCGGCGATTGGGGGGATAACTCCTGAAAACCCGGACTCGATGGGGTGGGGTGACTCCACAGTGGACTGAGGCGCGTGTCAGTATAGAAGGGTAAGCATTCAGGATTATTCCAGGATCATGGATACGGATCCTCTTTATAAACGCTTTCCTAAAGTTGAGCTTCCTCGACGGGGGGCGGCTTTTGTGATTGATTATTGGGTTGTGTTGTGGTTGAGTTCTCTAGGGGGCGATCGCACGGTTCAGGGGATGTCATGGGGTCAATCTTTCTGGTTTCTCCTCCTGTGGGTGGTAATGCGGGTGTTCCTTCCCGGGCGCAATCAGGGCCAAAGTTTGGGCCGGTGGGCGCTCGATATTACCCTGGTCGAATTGCGATCTGGGCGGACTCCCTTATTGCTGAATTTATTCAAGCGGGAGGCAGTCGCCGGTGTCGGTGCAGTTTTAGTGGCGATCGGGTTGAGTCACATGACCCCGGGTCATGGCATGGGAATGCTCTTGCTCGTTCCCTTGGCGATCGACTGTAGCGCCGTTTCATCGGACCCTTTTCGCCGACAAGCGTTCCACGATCGCCTTGCCAATACGATGATTGTCGGGACCCTGCGGGGATTTTCCCTGGATATCAAATTAAAACGGGCCTATCGCAAACTCCGACGCGCCTACCAAGAATTTAAGCACAATCGCAGCAGTCGCTCGTTTGAGGACACTCGCCAATATCGAGGCGATCGCGATGAGGTTCAGGACACTCCCCCCTATCGAGGCGATCGCAATAACTTGGACGACTTTGAAGATTAGATTTCGGACGAGTCGGGAGAGCAAATCCCCGTGGGTTAACGATTGTTAACCGGCAGTCTGACTGATAAGAAAACTTAATCTAGTGAAAATAGCCGAAATCGCCGCTTCTATGAGATAATCATAAATCGTGTCTAAATCTGTCCTTATTGGGAGCGGGGAGACCTAATGGCTAAAGGTGTCCGAATCATTATTACCTTGGAATGTACCGAGTGCCGGACTAATCCGGACAAGCGCTCTGCTGGAGTGTCTCGGTACACGACTCAGAAAAACCGTCGAAATACGACCGCACGCTTAGAACTTAAAAAATTCTGCCGGTACTGTAACAAATCGACGGTTCATAAAGAAATCAAATAGATGAGACGTTTATCCTCAAGGCAACAACAGGGGCTTTGAGGTGGCGTCTTCAAATTTGTTAAGAGACCGTGACTTGTCCATTCAAAAAACTGTACAGAGATTGAACTGCTATGGCATACTACCGTCGGCGTGTTTCGCCAATTAAACCGGATGAACCCATCGACTACAAAAATGTAGAACTGCTGCAAAAATTCATCACCGAGCGCGGAAAGATTCTGCCTCGGCGGATTACAGGCTTAACCGCCAAGCAGCAGCGGGAACTCACCCAAGCAATTAAGCGCGCCAGAATTGTCGCCTTGTTGCCATTTGTGAACAAAGAAGGATAAAAATAGTGGCACTGAAGGCTTTTAGATTTTAGGTGCGATCTGATATCTAAAGTCTAAAACCTAAACGCTGGGGTATCGATCGTGGAAAAGGGAACGCTGCTCGAATATCGGCTGAACGGAGACCGACGTCTAGCCGTAGCCGACCGTCCGGATGGCAAGAAAAACTGGGTTGTGGTGGATGAACATGGTCAAGCCAATAGCATTCCACCCAGACAAATCGCCTACGAAATCGGTGGAGGTTCCTATAAACCCTCCGATATCCCGAACTTCCGCAAGGAAGTAGAGAAATATCTCGACCCGGATAGTTTAGAGGTGGCGTGGGAAATCTTGGTCGAGGAAAACCGGGGGGTTGACCCCGGGGAAATGGCGATGTTGCTCTTTTCAGAAAATGAGGCTCCCAATCGCTATGCCTCGTACTTATTGCTGTCTGAGGATAAACTCTATTTCAAGCAAAAAGGGGAGCGTTATGAGCCGCGATCGGCCACGCAGGTTGCGGAACTCAAGCACCAACAGGAAGTAGAAACCCAACGACAGCAAGAGTGGGGCAATTTTGTAGCCCGGGTGCAGCAACGACTCGCCGGGGATCTGGTGGAATGGGAAAATAGCGATCGCATCCGCATCGAAGCCCTAGAAAAATATGCGGCCCTGGCAGAAGAAGCGCGAGAACGCAATCAGGCCAAGGAAACTCTCTCATCCCTAGGCCGGACCGACACGCCCCAAGCTGCCTTTAAGCTTTTGGTAGAGTTAAAGGTGTGGTCTGAACACGAAAATCTATTTTTACGGCGAACTCAGATCCCAACTCATTTTTCTACCAAGGTACTGGAAGTGGCCCAACGGTGTTTGAATTTTCCGCCTCCTGATCTGGATGCGAACAATCGCCTAGATTTGACCCATCTCAAGGTCTATACCATCGATGATGAAAGCACCCTAGAAATCGATGACGGGGTGAGCTTGGAATACCTCGAAGATGGCCGTCAACGGCTATGGATTCATATCGCCGATCCGACCCGCTTGCTGTCTCCGGGAGATGAGTTGGATTTAGAGGCCCGTCGGCGCAGCACTACGGTTTATCTGCCGACGGGGATGGTGCCAATGTTTCCTCATGAACTGGCAACGGGTCCGATGAGTTTGGTGCAGTCGCAACTCTGCGCGGCCCTGAGTTTTGCGGTGATTTTAGAGGAGAGTGGGGCGGTAGCGGAATATAGCATCCATGTCTCGACGATTAAGCCGACTTATCGGTTGACTTACGATGATGTGGATGAGATGTTGCAATTGGGGTTGCAAGCGGAACCGGAAATTAGCGCGATCGCCGCTTGGTCGAAACGTCGCCATGCTTGGCGGGTCTCCCAAGGGGCCATTAGTATTTCCATGCCGGATTCCTCCATCAAGGTAGATGAGAATGAGGAAATCACGGTCCAACTGCTGGAAGATTGTCCGTCTCGGCAATTGGTGGCGGAAATGATGATTTTGGCCGGGGAATTGGGTGCACGTTACGCGCAAACCCACAATATTCCGGTGCCATTTCGGGGTCAACCCCAGCCGGAATTGCCTCCAGAAGAGGAATTGCTGATTTTACCTGCGGGTCCGGTGCGATCGAGTGCAATCCGGCGCTGTATGCCGAAAAGCGAGATGGCAACGACGCCCTCCCGTCATGCCAGCTTAGGGTTGGATGCTTATATCCAAGTCACCTCTCCCATTCGTCGCTATAGCGATTTATTGGCTCATTTCCAGATTAAAGCGCACCTGCGGGGGGACCCGCTGCCTTTGGCGGTGTTAGAGGTGCAGGAAATTGTCCAGAGTATCGGAATGGCGGTGCGAGAGGCATCGTTGGTGGAACGCCAAACCAATCGGTATTGGATTTTGGAATATCTACGCCGTCACTCGGGAGAAGTTTGGCAGGCGGTGGTGTTGCGCTGGTTGCGTGAGGATGAAAATCTCGGGTTGATTCTGTTGGAAGATATTGGCATCGAGTTGGCATGGCGTTTCCCTCGGGCGGTGTCCCTGGGCGATCGCCTGGATCTGCAAGTTGCTTATGCCGACCCCCGTGAGGATCAGATCCATTTCCAAGAGATGGTGTATCAAACCGCTCAATTGTAACGACTTTCTCCCTGAATCCATATCCAATGGGTTCAGGGTGTTTTAGGGTTGAGTTGCTGATTGTTAACGGATGATTTAAGCGATACTAGAGTTAAATGAGTTGAGGATGAACCCTTCTAATTTTCAATCCGCCTATCCGTTGCCTCCGACAGGGGAGGAAGTTAAATTAGCGCAGGAAAGTAGCCGACTTTTGGCAGGTTACACTGATGCCGAGAAACCGCAAATTATCATTCAGACTGATGAAATGAATAGTCAGGCGATCGCAATTCCTGAGTCTGCTTTTCTGATGTTGGTTGAAATTTTAGAACAGATGGCTCAGGGGAGAGCAGTTAGGCTTGTTTCCTTACCCCCAGAACTCACGACTCAAGAAGCTGCCAATATTTTAGAGGTGTCCCATCCTTATTTGGTGGAATTACTCGAATCGGGAGAAATCCCCTCCCAAATAGTGGAGACAACGCGACAGGTGCGTTACGAAGATGTGTTGAAGTACAAAAACCAGATTGATGAGAAACGGCGGCAAACTTTGGATGAGTTAGTTGTGGACGCTCAAAATTTAAACATGGGATATTGAGTTAATTGGGTCAATTTTTCAGTTTTTTTAAGTGTGATTAATGTGGGGAATGATTGAAGTTGTTACTACGAACAAAGAGAACGACTGAAGTCGTTACTACGAACATGGAGAACGACTGAAGTCGTTACTACGAACATGGAGAACGACTGAAGTTGTTACTACGAACATGGAGAACGACTGAAGTTGTTACTACGAACGAAGAGAACGACTGAAGTTGTTACTACGAACGAAGAGAACGACTGAAGTCGTTACTACTGAAATCTTGCACCATTCTCAACACCGGCGGGGGATAAATCGATTGGCGGCCTCATAGCTAAAGTCGTCTTTAGACGACTGCAAGTCTGATACGGCGATCGCAAAATATAAATCCTCCA
>NZ_JAMXOT010000286.1 GCF_024220515.1 Oscillatoria sp. HE19RPO | reverse complement strand
TCATCAATTTATGTTAAGACGCAAAACTTATCGCAGAAACCCGGTTTCTAGTTTAACTGTGGGGTCAGAAACCGGGTTTCTTTCATCAATTTATGTTAAGACGCAAAACTTATCGCAGAAACCCGGTTTCTAGTTTAACTCTGTAACCCGGTTTCTAGTTTAACTGTGGGGTCAGAAACCGGGTTTCTTTCATCAATTTATGTTAAGACGCAAAACTTATCGCAGAAACCCGGTTTCTAGTTTAACTCTGTCATTATTATCCTCCCACCCGTTCCCAAAACCAATTCCCCACCTCCGTATTATCAACCTCCCGACTCCGCTGCAACCCCTCCTCCAACAACAACATCTCCAAACCAGGTAACAACTTCGACTCCCGAATCCGTTGACTGCCATTGGTGGCAATCATCTCAAAGGCAATGATTTGGGCATTTTGAACATCAATCACCCAATATTCCCGCACTCCTAACTCCTCATATAACAGTCGCTTAATTCCTAAATCATCTGCCAGAGAAGTCACCGCAATTTCAATCGCTAAATCGGGAGGGGAATTTTTATCTAAATCCACCGCAGCAATCCCTTTTGGAGATAACTTTACCCGATCGCCGATATAATAAGACAGGTCCGGTTGGCACTCTTTTTTCCCCGATTGCCGATAAGTGCAATTGACTTGGACTCTCATGGGTATGCTTTTTGCCATTCCCCATAAATTCACCAACAGGGCAAGCATTCCATTATCTTCAGCATGATTACACCCCACTGCTGACATTTCTATTTTCCCTTGTCCGTTGTAGTAGTAACCCTTAGCTTGAGGATATGCTGGATTTTCAAGAGTATCGAGGTATTCGTCCCAGGTAGCAGTCACCCAGACATCCGTTAAAAACTCTGTTTTGAGTAAATTCATAACATTTACCGACGATGTTATAGCATTTTCTGGATCAGGGGACTTACGCAATCTTTAATATTAAACCCGAAATGTAGAGGCGATTCGCGAATCGCCTCTACATTTCGCTTTGATTGTCCAAATCTGCGTCAGTCCTCTCGAATGGGTCTTTTGCTGGGATTATAGCAGACTTTGCTAGATTCCAAAGGTTAATTTTTGTCAAAAAAAAGGACAAGGCAGTGCCTTGTCCTGAATCGTAATCAGCCGTTCATTTGATTAGGGAACTCCAAAAAATAAAATACCCAAAAACCCACACCCTCAAGGGTGGGGCTATACGGACGAAGCCCGCCTGCGCGGGCTAAGAACGTCTTTTTAGTTCCTTAAGCATCGCATTTGGGTGATTTATTTGTTGCAAT
>NZ_JAMXOT010000285.1 GCF_024220515.1 Oscillatoria sp. HE19RPO | reverse complement strand
AAACGTCGGTAAATCTTCTCCCCTTCCCTTGCTCCTTCTAACAGTGGCAATTCACTACCACTGAGATTAGTCGTTCCTGCATACCAGGCTAATGCTTGTCGATGCGGACTATTTTCAGTGTCATCCGGGGTAAAACCAGCCTGATCGCCTGTGGTATAGCAAAAGCTTACCGCGCTATTATTGATGGGGTAGTTAAAAGGATGCCGGAGATAAGTTATGAAAAACATGACTGTTGAGGAATTGAGCGGGCGATATGCTGCTGGTGAGAGGGATTTTGCTGGAATTGGTTTGAGCTATATCAGTCTACAGGGAACCAACTTGAGTGGCATTAACCTCAGTGGTGCCGATTTGTACGCTGCCCACCTAAAAGATATTAACCTGAGCGGTGCCAACCTCCATAGTGCCAATATGGCCGATATCCTTTTGGAGGAAGTTGAGTTGAATGATGCCAACCTTAGTGGTGCCAACCTAAACGGTGCCACCGTCAGAAATTCTAGTTTGAAGCAAGTTAACTTTGAGGGAGCAAACCTGACGGAAGTTTGTATGGACACAGTCGATCTTGAAGGTGCTAATCTCAGAAGAGTTCCCCCCCTGGATGAATCATCCTTTTACAGATGCAACCTTAGATATGTCCTCGTGGAAGGGGATAGCCTGAACGGCTGCTACCTAAGCAGCACCATCATGCCCAACGGGGACACGATCACCAACGTACTTGCGGAATGAAGTAAAGGTAGGATGTACATCGGCTACGCTAGAAGCGGTGTACTAACTAGGCAATAATCCGTTATCTCTAGATTCAATCGCCTCTTGAATGTTTTGAGGTAACTCAGACAGGAAATTATAGCCCGTTAAATTTTCCAAATAGTTAATACTCACACGCCAATCTCGCCAATTATTCCAGTTTGTGATTGTGCGATTAGTTTCCCCCGGCAGTGGGAAGTTTTTCGGAGTAACCAGACTGTCTCGGTTAGGCACCATGATAGTAACCACTTCTGTGTTAGCTGGGATATCACCAATACTCTGACCAGGCACCAGAGGTACTACAATCTTCCAAGTAAACTCAGGAATTAAAATTCCTTTGGGATTCACTGTCCAAGTCCCATTTGGGTCAAGTACCGTGTGACCATCTGGATGGACTGAAACTTGGTTTCCGATAGCACGATTCGGATCGTATCCATATCCGCCAGCAATGATATAGTAATCTCTCGCCACGCCGGAGTTTTCAATCGAGGCGCGAATATCCCGTTCAAAACTTTGCCACGCACCTCGATTATTCCCATTACCGTGTTGAGGCAGCATATTCGAGGTGAGGAATGTAGAGTAAACATCCTTACTGGTGCGATTGCGATCTGCTACCGGAACCATATGTCCTCTTTCCATTCCACGCTGGTTAAATCGGTAGTCAGGCCCCTCTGTGCGTACCCAGCTATCAGGTAAATCGCGATCTCCAAGCCAGGGATAGTCTAGTTTATCTGCTGGATAAGTTCCATCTGGAAAACCTGCTGGAGGATAACCGGGTGGGACAGTACCAGCAGACCCGGGTCGCCTGACATTACCTAGCCAGGTGTTGTTGAGTTGCCAACTCACCCAATTGGGAGTTTTAGTGGCATCGTTGTAAGAAAGCGCGTACTGTGGCTTCTCAATTAGGTAGTTCTCACGGTGAGTATCTGCGTCATGTCGAGCAAAAGTAGGATTCCCAAGTTTTGTATGAAGGCTCTTGAAGAACACATCATCCAGATAAACTGTCCCCTCTTCTATTTCAAATTTCACTGTGGCAACTTGACCTCGTAGGGATTCCGGGACATCTACATGGAAAGTCTCAAAGCCCGTTATTCCATAGCCAATTCTGTAGGTATCTGCGTCATTGTAACCTAAATCGTAGGGGCCATTGGCCTCTAATAGATGAATGGTTTCCTCTATTTTATGACC
>NZ_JAMXOT010000014.1 GCF_024220515.1 Oscillatoria sp. HE19RPO | reverse complement strand
CCGGGTATGAAAAGTCGTTTTTATGGAGTAGCCCGCGCAGGCGGGCTTTGTCCTGGTAGCCCCACCCTTGAGGGTGCGGGTTTTTATAGACCTTTGACAACCGGATTCCGTATTAAGCGTAAACAACCTACTTTTGTAAGGGGGAGATAGTGGGGCCGATCGCCATGACACAGAAACCGGCAGGGGTGACAAACCCTCGCCGGTTCTGGGTTTTTTAATCCCTTGTGATTGTTAATTTTTAATCTGAGTAGTCTTCGGTGGGTTCGTCTCTATCTTCGGACAGGGAATAGGGTTGGGGGGTGGCTCGCTCGTTGAATTCTAAGGGTTTGCGCTGGGAGGGGGGTAAGCGATCGACGGAACGGCGATGGGAACTGCTGGGTCGTTCGGACGTGCGGGTAAAGGTTTTCCAGGCGGTTTTCATGCCAGTAAACACGCTGCGGGTGGTAATTTGGACTTTTTTGGCTTGCTGTTTGGCGCTGCCGAGACTGCGATCGACTTCTTTTACCATGTTGCTGGCACTTTGAACCCCTTCGGTGACATCATCGGTGAGGTCACTGATTTCCATGCCGGTGAGGCGAATCGCTTCCAGGGTGGGGGGAAATTCCCGAGAGAGGGTATCGGCTAATTTCTCCACGCTGCGCGCGGCGCGGGCGATCGCCTGCAATGCCGGAAGTGCCGCCAGTAGCACGAGGATCAGGCTGACAGCAACGAGTAAAAACGAAAGTCCAAGCCAAAACAAAGGGTCTGTCACAAGTCGGGTTCTACCAGGAAGGATTCAGGGGGGGCTAGAATCGGGAATGGGGCTGGTTTGGGCCAACATTACGGCTGACGATCGCCCGCCTCGGAAGACACCTCGACTTCTGGTTTAGTCAGGATTTCCCGCTCTTGTTGGGTGGCTTCAACCCCTGCGGCGATCGCATCTCGGAGGCGATCGAGGGTTTCATCCCAATTTTTTAACGCAGATGCAGAGAGGCGATCGGCTTGGATCTGCACACTGCTGGAAACATCTTCTGCAATTTCTGGCAGCGCTTGGGCCGATTTTTTCAAGATGCGCCGAGTCTGGCGGGAGGTTTGGGGGGCCACCAGCAAGCCGCTGAGGGTCCCGATCGCTGCTCCGAGGAGCATTCCGCCCATAAAAATTACTGAACGATTCTTGCCCATTTTAGTTAGTTTCTAACCTTATTGACATTCTAGGTGGCTTTTGCCGGAATAGTCAGCCCTTGTCTCAACTTACGGGTCTGTTTGCTGTTATTTCTATCGAGGGGGGGGAGGTTTATAATCTTTTGGATAGCTTTTGCTTTCGGGGTCGCCGCTTGAGGATGGACCGACGCAACCAGGCGGCTTGTCCTAAACTCAGCAGTTGCACGATCTGTCGCAAGCGCAAGAGTTGTAACTCGACTTGCTGATATCGGGTTCGCAGGTTGCGAGTCCCGAGTTCTCCTTTGGCTAAAGCCGCTGGTGTGCCATGGAGGACATCGTAGGTGACGCGATCGGCATTCAGGATCGATTGGGTAACGCGGTTCATCGTCTGTTTGAGTTTCCTCAGTCTCCAGGCAACGAAGAAAAAGACGAGAGATAAGATTACGTTGATGATGATGACGGCGATTAGCATCTTTTTCGGTCTCCCAGCCTTCTTTGAGTTGAGTTGAAGAGCATCTGACTAACTTCCTGAGTTTATCAAGATTTTTGCTATGATTGCTAGGGTCTAACCTCTCATCATTGCGATCGCAATTTAACCTTTTTAATGAGCCAATTTACCCCTGGAATGATTGCCGCCGGTCACCCCTGTACCGCCGAAGCCGGAATTGAAATGTTGCGATTGGGTGGCAACGCTTTTGATGGGGCGGTTGCGGCTATGTTAACATCTTTCGTGGCTGAACCTGGGCTGACTTCGGCAGCCGGTGGGGGGTTTCTCCTCGCCCATACCGGCGATCGCAATCTCCTGTTTGATTTTTTTGTCCAAACTCCTCGTTCTAAACGCCCTACTCAGGAATTAGATTTCTATCCCGTTCCTGTTGATTTTGGCGGCGCGGTGCAGGAATTTCATATTGGCTTGGCTTCAATGGGAGTACCGGGTAATCTAGCCGGGGTCTTAGCGGTTCATCAAAAGTTAGGTCGTTTACCCTTTAAGGTGGTAGTTGAACCGGCTATTCATTATGCCAACGAGGGTGTGGTTCTCAATTCTTTTCAATCCTATTTATTAAAAATTCTCAATCCCATTTTAACCGCATCCCCGGCAGGAAAACAGATTTATGATCCCCAGGGAAACGGATTGGAAGCGGGGGATACAATTTACCTGAAAGATTTGGCGGCGACTTTAGGGTATTTAGCCGAAGCGGGAATTGAGGAGTTTTATCAAGGGGCGATCGCTGAACAACTCGTGAAAGATTGCCAAGAGCATGGCGGTTACTTAACTCGGGAAGATTTAAGTCAGTATCAGGTAATCGAACGAGAACCATTAGTCACTCAATATCGGGATGAAACATTTCTGACGAATCCTCCCCCGAGTTCTGGGGGAGTGCTGATTGCCTTTGCTTTAAAGTTATTAGAATCCGTGGATTTCCAAGGGTTGCGCTTTGGGAGTCGTCGCCATTTACAGCACTTAGCTGATGTCATGCGCTTAACTAATTTGGCGCGCAGCAAGGGCTATGATGAAAATCTCTATATCCCTGATTTTGCCCAGGAGTTTTTATCCTCGGACCATTGCGCTGAGTATCTCAGTGCTTTTCAGTTGGATTGTAATCGATTGGGGAGTACGACGCATATTAGTATTATGGATCGCGAAGGGAATGCCGCCAGCGTGACGACTTCCAATGGAGAAGGGTCGGGTTACATCATTCCGGGAACGGGAATTATGGTGAATAATATGCTGGGAGAAGCGGATTTAAACCCCAATGGATTTCATCAATGGCCAGAAAATAGACGGCTTTCTTCGATGATGGCCCCGACGATGGTTCTGAAAGAAAATCGTCCAGAAATTGTGTTGGGTTCGGGGGGGTCTAATCGGATTAGAACGGCTATTTTACAAGTGATTTGTAATGTGATTGATTTTAAGATAGATCTGGTAAAGGCGATCGAATCTCCTCGGGTTCATTGGGAAAATGGGGTGTTTCATCTGGAAGCGGGGTGGGAAACAGAGGAAGCAGAATATTTGTCCAATCAGATGCCGAAGCAGACCCAAAAGGTCATCAAATGGGCGGAAAAAAATATGTTTTTTGGCGGGGTGAATGGGGTTAGAATGAGGGGGGATGGGGAGATAGAGGCAGCCGGTGACCCCCGTCGCAATGGGGCGATCGCCCAGGGTCAAGAGTGAGGAGACTGACGACAGACCCAATTTACAACAGAAGGGGATATAGCAACAATGGGGAGCTATAAATTTGGACAAGGTTAACGCATAGGATTGATGAAACTGGATAACATGGATTGGGTTTAAAGGCTATTCGGCAGATAAAGCCCGCCCCAAAATCAGAAAGCCTTATCCCCCCCGGAGGTATTGGGAATCCCGGAGGCGATCGCAACGAATATCGTCATGGCACTGGAATCGAACCGGAAAAAGAGGGAGAATAATACTGAAAACCTCAAAGAAGAAAGCAAACCGGGGGAAAACTCCTACCGCAGGAGGCTTGACGGTAGAGGGTTAAAACCTGAAGCAGTTCAGCCGGTGAGGAAAGCGATATCAATACCGCTTGGAGGTCGTTAAGCAATAACTATGACGAAGATTCTAGTGATTGAAGATGAGGAATCAGTTCGCTGCAATATTATTGAACTGCTAGAAGCGGAAAATTTTGATGTGATCGCCGCAGAAAATGGCCAACTGGGGGTGCTCCGGGCAAAAAATGAGGTTCCCGACCTGATTTTATGTGACGTCATGATGCCACAATTGGACGGGTATGGCGTGCTCTCGGAGTTAAGGGAAGATCCGAGTAGCGGGACGATCCCGTTTATTTTTCTAACGGCGAAATCCAGCCGACAGGATTGGCGACAGGGAATGGAGTTAGGGGCGGATGATTATTTAACGAAGCCGTTTACGCGGGAAGAGTTGCTGATGGCGATCGCCACGAGGCTGAAAAAATCGAGAACCATCCAACAGCGGTATGGGAAAGAATTAGAGCGTTTACAACAGCAGTGCGATCGCTTGCTGAACTTTGATGAAACCACTGGGTTGCCGAACCTGCGGCAATTGCGATCGCATCTGCATCAACTGATTAGCAATCATCCCCCAGAGAGGGAAACCAGCGAGTTGGTGGTTGTGGTGAGTCTGGAAATAGACCGATGGAAACGGATTGAAGAAAATTTAGGCTCCCTTAAAGCCCAGCAGCTACTCAACGCGATCGGACAACGATTGAGGGAAGCCAGCGATTCGAGGGATCTACTCGCACATATTACTAAGAATACCTTTGTCCTGATTCCTCGGGGTCTGGATAGCGTGGAAAGCGTGGTGGTGAAAACTCAATCGTTGCGTCATGGGTTATCGCGGCCCTTTCTGGTGGATGGTCAAGAAATTGCGATCGCCACCAGCATCGGGATCTCTTTTTATCCCAAAGATGGTGCCGATTCTGATGCTTTAATCGAAAACGCCAAAACTGCCAAGGATCATGCCAAACGCAACGGTGGAAATCAATATCAGTTTTATCTCCCTACAGCCCGAGTGGCCGCTCCCAGACGCCTAGAACTCGAAACCAGCCTGTATTATGCCCTAGAACGATCCGAATTCCAGGTGTACTATCAACCCCAGGTGGACCTGATCGGCGGTCAGATTATCGGGGCCGAGGCCCTAGTTCGCTGGCAACATCCGGAATGGGGTTTAGTGTCTCCTGGGGATTTTATTCCCTTAGCCGAAGAAACTGGCTGGATCGTGCCGATAGGGGAATGGGTCCTCCTGACTGCCTGCCGACAGGCAAAAGCCTGGGCTAATTTAGGATTCCCCTTGCTCAAAATTGGGGTCAACCTCTCGATTCGGCAATTGAATCAAATTGAACTGATAGAGCGCTTAGTGACCATTCTCCAGCAAACGGAGATGGATCCACAATGGTTAGAATTAGAACTAACCGAAAGCATGGTGGTCCAAAATGTTGAAGAGACAATCCGGCGCTTACAGGAGATTAGATCTTTAGGGATTCAAATTTCTATTGATGATTTTGGCACGGGATATTCTTCCTTGGGATATTTGAACAAACTGCCCTTGGATACATTAAAAATTGACCGCTGCTTCATTGATGGGATTGACCAAAATCCTAAAAATGCGGCCCTAACTCAGGCTATCATTCAAATGGCCAATTCTCTCAAGCTCAAGACCCTGGCTGAAGGGGTTGAAACACTTGCTGAATTGACGTTTTTGTGTCAATCTAACTGTAATGCAATGCAAGGTTATTTTTTCAGTAAACCCTTAAAAGCTGATGACTTTCAACAGTTACTTGTTAGCAAAAAGCAATTGCCAATCCCAGGGTGATTCACTCAACAAAGAAAGACTTAAGTTTACGGTCACGAATAAAACCGACCGAGTTAAATTATATTTAAAGCCAGATAAGCAACTGGAGCATAACCGATGAAAACAATTTTGGTGATTGAAGATGAACAAGCCGTCTTGACGAATATCTTGGAAATCCTTGAAGGAGGGGGATTTAAGGTTATTGGTGCTGATAATGGACTCGCAGGCATCGCCCAAGCTCAGAAATATCTCCCCGACTTGATCCTGTGCGATGTGATGATGCCTGGACTCGATGGACATGGGGTGTTAAGTCAATTGAGAGAGTCACCGTTGACGGCAACGATTCCGTTTATTTTTCTGACTGCCAAAGCCGATCATGCAGATTTGCGCCAAGGCATGAATCTAGGAGCAGATGATTATATCACAAAACCGTTCCGACGCAAAGATTTGTTAGAAGCGATTAATACCAGGCTAAATAAACAAGCGGCGGTGATGCAGCAGTATGCAACGGAGCGGCAAAGAGCGGAAGGATTGCAGGCTAAAATGTATGAGCTAGAAGAACTGAGTCAGACCAAAGATGGCCTGTTGAAGAAATTAGTCGAAGATCTACGAAATCCGCTTTCTAAGATTAATTTAGCGATTCATATGCTGAAGAATACGCCCCAGGGAACCTCTACAGAACGGTATCTGGAGATTTTACAGGAAGAATTCGAGCGAGAAATTCACTTGATTAATCAAGTCTCGGAGTTGCAAGATTTGTTAACAGCAGATAATTTTACGCTGTTACGGAAGTTCAACCTATTGGGAGGCAATTTGGAAAACCCACCGAATAAACGCTACTAAATTCGATGCAGAGGGAGCCATCAGGACTAAATTATCCCCAAGAGTGAATGAAGGGCCAAAATCTGGGAAAATCTAATCACCAGAATGCTCGGTATTGTCCCAGCTCTAACCACCGGATAGCAAACTAAGACTCTCCGAAAATACAGGATGTTAAAGCTCTACTGAATGGGTTATGAAAAAAATTTTAGTGATTGAGGACGAAGAGTTAGTCCGTAACAACATTCTCGAAATTCTGGATACGGTGGATTTCAGGGTGATTGGAGCGTGCAATGGGGGCATCGGCGTCCAATTGGCAGAGGAACATCTTCCCGACCTGATTTTGTGCGATGTGATGATGCCGGAATTGGATGGCTATGGGGTACTGGAGGCCCTGCGGAATAATCCGGTGACGGCAACGATTCCGTTTATTTTTTTAACGGCAAAAGGGGATAAAACGGATATCCGCCAAGGGATGAATTTGGGCGCGGATGACTATTTGACGAAACCGTTTCGGCGCAAAGAGTTGTTGGGGGCGATCGAGGCGAGGCTGATCAAACATGATGCCTTATATCAGGGTTACGCTCGGGAACAGAACCGCGCAGTCGCCCCAGTGCCGACGGTGCAGCCGGAGCGCCCTGAGTCGATTTATTACGATCGCTTAACCAATTTGCCGAATCAATTGTTAGTCCGCGAGCAGTTTGAACCCTTGCGCGATCGCACCCATGAAAAAGGTGGCTGGATCTCGATTTTATCCATTGGGTTAGACCGATTTAAGCGGATTAATCAGAACCTCGGCCATGACTTTGGCGATCGCCTGCTTAAGGAAGTTGCCCAGAGATTGAGCCAGTCTGTCCACCCGGGGGATATTCTAGCGCGACTGCATACGGACCAATTTGCGATCGTCCTGGCATCCGGTGCTGACAACGGCGATCGCCCGACTCGGTGGGACCCTCGGGACTATTCCTCGCTCTCCACCGGCAAACCGATGCCCGAGGCGATCGCTCAACCCATCCTGGACCGCCTCACCCAACCCTTCTGCTTACAGAACCGGGAAATCTTTATCACCGCCAGCATTGGCCTTAGCTTTTATCCCCAGGACGGGGAAGATGTGGACCAATTGATGAAAAATGCTGGGGTGGCGATGTCTTATGCCAAACAACTGGGCGGTAATCAATATCAATCTTATACCCCCACCTTGCAAAGCGAATCCCTCGATGACCTCACCCTGGAAACCAGCCTGCGCTATGCCGTAGAAAGACAAGAATTGCAACTGTATTATCAGCCCATTGTTGGACTCGAACAAGGGAAAATAGTGGGAGCGGAAGCCTTAGTTCGGTGGCATCATCCTCAACAAGGAATGATTCCTCCGGTTAAATTTATCCCCTTGGCAGAGCAAACCGGCTTAATTGCTTCCATCGGGGAATGGGTACTCCAAACTGCCTGCAACCAAACTAAATCCTGGCAAGCGGAAGGCTTGCCGCCGGTGCGAGTGGCGGTTAACCTGTCCTTTCGCCAGTTTAATCAAGTCGATCTCAGCGAGCGGTTAGTTCGGATTTTAGATGAAAGTGGACTGGATCCGAGTTATTTAGAATTAGAACTAACCGAAAGTATCTTAGTTCAAAATGTTGAACTGACTATTGCTAAATTGAATGAATTAAAATCCATGGGAGTTCAAATTTCTTTAGATGACTTTGGGACGGGCTATTCGTCTTTAAGTTATTTGCAACAATTCCCGTTTGATTTATTGAAAATAGACCGATGCTTTGTTCAGGATATCAATACGAATACTACTAATGCGGCCCTAACGAATGCAATTATTCAAATGGCTCATTCTTTAAATTTAAAAGTGATTGCTGAAGGAGTAGAAACCCGAGAAGAATTGGCAGTTTTGTATGAAAACAAATGCGATAATATTCAGGGTTATTTATTTAGTCGCCCTGTGGAAGCGGAGGACTTTAAACGAATGCTCCAAGAAGGCAAGCAATTGGATCTGCAACCTCAAAGTGTACGCCATCTCACGGAGTAAAGAGGCCAGATTGAGCGGGCGATCGCCCAACAGTGGGGATGATTTCCCCGTTCTCATCGGATTCTGTGGGTCCCGTATTCGCAAAATGGGACGGGTATCCGGTGTCACCCCTAGAGAGAAAGTGGCACAGCAACCCGAGATTTTTTCACCACATCTGGGTTCTCTTCCCCAGATTATACCGGCATCCTAGTCAGTCCCAGCGCCGGGAAAGACCGACTTGCAATCGGGCCATTTGATTGCACCCTGGGATTGCCCAAAACCCTCGGATTGGCAACAGACAGCAACGGTAACGAGATAGACTGTTCCACTGGGCGATCGCCTGCCGAATCGGTTAGGCTAGATCTTCTCCACTGAGGGCCAGAACCCCGGTTTCTTTTCCTCTAGGCCGTTGGTATCCGCTTAAACAACGAGGACGGTTACGGGGTAACAACTCGATGGGTTACGGATTAGCCGAAATCTTGTCAACAAACCCGGTGGTCTTCCCTCAACGGTACTGACCTCTTAGATATAATACTGAAGCGACATCCTAAGATTCCGGTACAGGATTTGATAAAAAGGAGAAAAGACTAAGTTTCTGCATCAGATTTGTTGCCCAGGCCGCAGCCTCTTTTTAAGCAACCCGGTGTTCTTCCCTCCACTGTAACGAGTTCCTAGGAAAATTGTCAACTCTGCGGACTTAAGAAGCCATTAACCTAATTGTTGGTAAAGCCCATGAAAAAAATTTTAGTGATTGAAGACGAAACCGGGGTTCGCGAAAATCTCATCGATTTATTGGACGCCGAAGATTTTGAGGCGATCGCCGCTGAAAATGGTCGGCAAGGAATTGAATTGGCCAAAGAACAATTGCCTGATTTGATTTTATGCGATGTCATGATGCCTGAACTGGATGGATACGGCGTCCTCACCGAATTGCGCCAGGACCCAGCAACGGCCATGATTCCCTTTATCTTTCTCACCGCCAAAGCGGCAAAAGGGGATACCCGCAGAGGCATGGAACTCGGTGCCGACGATTATTTAACAAAACCCTTCAACCGACAGGAAATTTTGGCCGCCATTTCCACCCGTCTGGAAAAACAGAACCTCACTCAAAAAAATACCGAACAAAAACTTCAAGCGTTAACCAACAGTATTGCCCAGGCCCTACCTCACGAATTGCGGACGCCAATGAATGGCATTCTCGGCTATTCAGAACTGTTATTGCAGGATATAGATAGCTTCGATAAAGCCGAGATTCAGGAAATGTTAGAAGGAATCCAAATTTCCGCCAAGCGATTGTATCGGCTGGTTCAAAATTATTTACTCTATGCTGAACTAGAAATTGCCATTCATCAACCTCAGCGGATGAATTATCTACGGGACCAGGCGATCGGTGGGACCCTCAGTATGATTTCCAAGAGTGTTGGAGAAAAAGGCAAACAGACGGGTCGAGAAGCGGATATTCAGATTGATATCGAAAACGCCTTCGTCAAAATTTCCGAAACCCACCTTTATAAAATTGTGGAAGAACTGGTGGATAATGCTTGCAAGTATTCTGAACCGGGGACGCAGATCGCAGTGAAGGGAGAGGTGAGCGGGACTGCATCCTATACTCTATCCGTAACCGACCTCGGTCGAGGCATGACTCGGGAGCAAATTGCCAATCACGGGGCCTATATTCAGTTCGATCGCAAACTTTATGAACAACAAGGGTCGGGATTGGGAATTGCGATCGCCAAACGACTTGCCGAATTATATGGGGGAAAATTAACCATTGAGAGTATCCCGAATCAAGCAACGACAGTTTATGTGGTTCTGCCGATTGACCTAAGGTTCTCAAGTGAAGAAGGATGAACAAGAGGTTGTTACACTTCTGACTCTAAAATACTCGATCTGTAGAGGAGGCAGTTCGTGAACGGCCTCGTCTACAGATCGGATTTAACTCCCCTTCTCAACGGAGTGGGAGTATCTTGCCCGATCGGAGTATCTTGCTTCCTACTCCAGCAAGGGAGTGTGGGATCTCCGTTTCGGCTTGAGGATGCTGGTACAGGTTTAGATCCACCGGACTGTTACCGGGTTTGTTGAGAAAATTTCTGCTCTTGAGCACCTTTCTCTGGGTAAAAAACTGGGTCAGCGTCTTACCTGATTTAATGAGAAGACCCCTGAGCGAGACAACCTGTCCTGAAGCGTGAGGACTTCATAACCCGTTGGTGTGCTAGAACAAACCTGTTTGCAAAATTTCCTGAAGATGAGCGATCGCCAAAACTTCCGATTGAATCAACGGATCGAATGCCACCCTTTAAAAGTTGCACCCAATCTCCCCTTGAAAAGCGCGATCGCCCTGATGAACCGAGCGCGATCGAGCTATGTTTTAGTGGTAGACTCGAACCTCCCCCATCAGGGAGAAATAGGCTATGGTCTCTTTACCCAGAGGGATTTAGTCACCTTGGCTGCGGCTGGACTCGGGGAAGAATCCCGCCCCATTTCCGAAGTGCTGACCCAATCTATCCCCTCACTCCAAGTGACGGATCCAATCGATCCGTTTTCCCTCTTTTCCTATATGGAAACGCATCAAATTCGGTATTTATCACTCCAGGATAGTCACGGAAAATTACTCGGGGTTGTCACCCATGAGAGTCTGCATCAAGGGTTACAACCCCGGGAGTTTAGGGAACACCGACTCGCCTGGGAAGGCATGAGTCGGGCGATCGCCACCGCTTCCCCAACCGCCTCAATTTTAGAGGTGATTGAACAGATGGCAACCTCCGATAGTCGGTGTGTGGTGATCTGTCAAAGGGGGGAACAAAGGGGGGAAGAGACATCCGCTCATCAATTGACCCAAGAGGAAGGATTGAATCCCTCCTATCCCATTGGCATCATCACTCCACGGGATATTGTCCAATATTATGCCTTGGGATTAGACCTAGAGAATACCCCCGCATCCCAGGTGATGAGTCAACCCTTGTTATTGGGAAACCCCCAGGATTCCCTCGAACAGATTTATCATCAAATGCAGGATGCTTGGGTCCGACATTGGGTGATTGTTACAGCAACCCGGGAATTGGTGGGAATCGTGACTCCCACTGAGATTCTCCAGGGATGGAGTGGGAGTCCCCAGGCGAATGCCAATCAGGGGGTGCAAGGGAACCAGACACAGAGAACCAACGGACCCTCGAACCCAACTTCGGGACCACTGGGGGATTCGGAAGTGGGAATCAGCCAACCGGGGAGATACCTGGAGCAACAGAGACAGAAAGCGGGATTTCAAGAGGCGATCGCCTTTTCTACTGTCGCCTTACAACAAGCATTGGAACAGCAGCAAGCGGAGATTTTTCATCGCCAACTGGCCCAAAAATTACTGCAATTTAGTGAGGAACGATTCCGTCAGCTTGCAGAAAACATTGAGCAAGTATTTTGGCTGGTTTCGAGTGACTTGAAACAGTTGATTTATATGAGTCCAGCCTTTGAAACAGTGTGGGGGATTTCCCGAGAGCAATTAGAGAGAAAGGAACCCGGGGAATCGCGGAATTATTTGAGGGTTTTGCAAGAGAGTTTGTATTGGGAAGCGGGGCAACCGACTTGGGAGAATTGGCCCCAGCAGGTGCTGGATTCAGGGGAACTAGAAAATCGGATTGTGCAGCCTGATGGCACCCTGCGGTGGGTGCATTCGCGAGGGTTTCCGGTTTATAACGAGCAAGGAGAGGTGTACCGGATTGCGGGGATTACCACCGATATTACCCGTCGCAAAGCGGCAGAAGCAGCCAGACGAGAGAGTGAAGATCGGTATCGTCAGTTAGTGGAAACTACGACGGATTGGGTCTGGGAGATTGATGCCGGGGGGATATACACCTATAGTAGTCCCAGAATTGCAGAGATTTTAGGGTATGAACCTTCCGAGGCGATCGGGAAACGGTTGGATGCCTGGATCTTGCCGGAATGGTCACAGAAAGAGCGGCGCTGGGTTGAGCAACTGGGGACTCAACCGACACCGTTTAGCTGCAAAGAACGGGTGAATTTGCACAAACAGGGCCGAGTGGTGGTGTTAGAAAGCAGTGGTGTTCCAATTTTTGATGAGATGGGGAAATTAGAGGGGTATCGGGGAATCGATCGGGATATTACGGCGAGAAAGGAAGCGGAAGCGGCGCTACAGCAGATTAATCAAGAGTTGGAACAGCGGGTGCAAGTCCAAACTGCTGAACTGCGAGAGTTAATTGGACAATTGCAAGGGGAGATTGCCCGTCGTCAGGAGGTCGAGTCGGCCTTGCGACAGAGTGAGGAGCGTTTGGAGAGCATTTTGGGGTCCCTGAATGATGTGGTCTGGTCCGCTTCAGCGCAGACAAGGGAATTGTTGTATTTGAATCCGGCTTTTGAGAGAATTTATGGGCGATCGCGCCAGGAGTTTTTTGAAAATCCGGAGTTGTGGCGCTTGGTGGTCCATCCGGAGGATAGCGATCGCGTTGGGGAGTTTTTCGAGGCGTTACTGGTGCAGGGGTCACAAGATGTCGAGTATCGGATTATCAGACCCGATGGGGAGGTTCGGTGGTTGGAGGACCGCGCTCATTTACTTTATGATGCCACTCGCCAAGGGTTTCGCATGGATGGGGTGGCGCGGGATATTACAGAACGCAAACAGGCGGAAGAGGCGATCGCCCGGTCGGAAAGCCGGTTTCATGCCATTTTTAACCAAACGTTCCAATTTATGGCCTTGTTGAGTCCCGAAGGGGTGATTCTGGAGATGAACCAGAGGGCATTGGAAGTCTGGGGATTGGCGGGGATGAATCCAATCGGGCGAGAATTTTGGGACTGTCCCTGTTGGCAGCCAACGGAGCCCGAGGAAGTGGGAGAAAGTCTTGGGGAATCTGGGGGGGAATGCCTGTGTCAGGGGGTTCCAGGGGCCAATCGTTTTCGCGCGGCGATCGCCCAGGCAGCAAAGGGAGAGTTCTGGCGCGATGAGGTGGAAATTTTTGGACCCCAGAACCAACGGGTGATTATTGATGTGTCGATTAAGCCGGTGCGAGATGAGGGCGATCGGGTGATTCAGTTGATTGCTGAAGGTCGGGACATCAGCGATCGTAAGCGCCTAGAAACCGAAATTTTTGAGCGCGAACAACTGCTCAATTCATTTTTTAAAGCCAGTTCTAGCGTTTCTCTCGGACTCGGAATTGTCAATGATCAAATGCAGTTTATCCAAGTCAACGAAGCCCTCGCTGAACTTCATGGTTTATCCCCCCAGGAACATATTGGGAAAACCGTGAATGAAATTATGCCCGATGTCACGAAGCAAGTTCAATCTTTAGTAGAAGAATTATTGCGGTCCGGGACCCCAATCCTCAACTTGGAACTCTCCAGTGAAAAGCCCTGTCAACCGGGAATTCTTCATCATTGGCTCACTTGCTATTTTCCCGTTCCCCTAAAAAATGGTCGGGCGCGAGGGGTGGGGTTTATTGTCCTCGATATCACCCAGCGCAAACAAGCGGAACAAGCTCTGCGTCAGATTCAAGAACGGCTAGAATATCTGCTATGTACGAATCCCACGATTATTTATAGTTGTAAGCCCTCTGGAGACTATGCCTTGACCTTCATCAGTCAAAATATCCTACGCCAGTTCGGTTATGAGGCGCAGCAATTATTAAATAATCCCAATTTGTGGTTTGAATGTATCCATCCCGACGATGCGGAACGGCTTTTTGCCCATATCTTTCGTCTGCAAGAACGCACTCAGGAGATTTATGAATATCGAGTCAGACACCAAAACTCAACCTACCGTTGGGTGCGCGATGAACGGCGTCTGGTTTGCGATGCCGAGGGCAATCCTTTGGAGATTGTCGGTTCGATGTATGATATTACCGAGCAAAAAAAAGCCCTCGGACAACTTAAAGCGTCTTTGCAAGAGAAAGAGGTCCTCCTCAAGGAAATTCACCATCGGGTGAAAAATAACTTGCAAGTCATTTCGAGTCTGCTTAATCTGCAATCCCGAAGCATTCAGGATGCAGCAACCCGGACCCTCTTTCAAGATAGTCAAAACCGCATTCAATCCATCGCTTTTATCCATGAAAAACTGTATCAGTCTCGGGACCTCGCCCAGGTGGATTTTTCTCAATATATTCAAACTTTATGCATCCATTTGTTTCGGTCTTATGGGGCGAGTCTTCAGCGGATTAGCCTGAATCTTCAAATTGATGATATCTTTCTGAGTGTGGATACGGCAATACCTTGCGGTTTGATTGTGAATGAACTGGTGTGTAATGCCCTCAAACATGGATTTCCACCCAATAGGACTGGGGCGATCGAGATTACGCTCGATCGCACCTTCCAAGAGGCGGATGAACACAGCCAGAGAGAGTTTATGATGAGGGTTCGGGACAATGGAGTTGGCTTTCCCACTGAGGTAGACTTTCGCAAAACCCGCTCTTTGGGGATGCAGTTGATTAATACTTTAGTCAAACAACTTAAAGGAAGCATTGAGTTGGACAACAGTAGCGGGACTGCCTTTCAGATTGTCTTTTCGGCCAAACATCATCAACTGCCTTCAGGAGAGATATGAGTAACGAAAAAATTTTGGTCGTAGAAGATGAAGGGATTGTTGCCTTAGATATCCAAACGATTTTAGAAGATTTGGGCTATCAGGTGCCGGTGGCGGTTGCTTCCGGTGAGGAGGCGATTGAAGCTGCGGCTCAAATGCAGCCGGATTTGGTGTTGATGGATATTCATTTGGAGGGCAGTATTGATGGGGTAACCGCTGCCGAACAAATTCGCGATCGCTTTAATATTCCGGTGGTCTATCTGACGGCTTATAGTGATGAGGATACCCTGCAACGGGCCAAGCTCACCACCCCTTTTGGATATTTAATTAAGCCTCTGGAAGCCCGGAGTTTAAAGTCTACGATTGATATGGCAATTTATCGTCATCAAATCGAACAGGAACTCAAACAAAGCAAAGAGTGGTTTGCTACGACGTTGCGTTCGATTGGAGATGCGGTGATTGCTACGGATGAAATCGGACGGATTCGGTTTATTAATCCCGTGGCTGAAACATTAACCGGGTGGAAACAAGCGGAAGCTTTGGGCAAGGAGATTGGCCAAGTGTTTCGGATTACCCATGAAATGTCAGCGGCGATCGCCCAACGGTTGGGAACTGCGGAAATCCCCACGGAGAACTTGGTTGAAACCCCCAATGAACGAGTTTTAATTGCTAAGAATGGGAGCAAAATTCCCATTGATGATACAGTGGCTCCTATTGGTGGAGAAAATGATAAAATCATTGGAGCGGTCTATGTGTTTAGAGATATTACTTCTAAAAAAGCGACCGAAGTTTTACAGAAAGAGAGAATTCGTTTAGAAACAGAAGTTAAAGAACGGGCATTAGCCGAAGCTGAAATCCGGCGATTATTAGAAATAGAAACAGAATTAAGTGAGTTTAAAAGTCGATTAATTACCACAATTTCTCATGAGTTTAGGACGCCTATGAGCGTGATTTTATCATCGGCTGAATTGCTGCAAGTTTATAGTGATACCTGGCCGGAAGAACGGAAAGAGACGCATTATCAACGGATTAAAACGGCGATTGAATATATGACGGGAATGATAGAAGATGTTACTCTAGTTGGGCAAGCTGAAAGCGGACATCTGGAGTTTCAACCGCATCCGATTGAGTTAGTGGATTTTTGCACAAGGGCGGTGGAACAGATGAAAGTAAGTACAGGCGATCGGCATCAAATTCGGTTAATCCCCCACACCGAGAAAATTTCCGCCTTTATGGACTCCCAACTGCTGCGACAAATCCTCAATAATTTATTCTCCAACGCCATCAAATACTCCCCCCAAGGCGGCGAAATCACCCTAGAACTCACCATAGAATCCGAACCCGTCACCACTAATCTGCATCACCCCGCCAGTCTTGTGGTCTTTCGGATTAAAGACCCAGGAATTGGAATTCCCCAACAAGACTTGCAACAACTTTTTGAATCTTTTCAAAGAGCTACCAATGTAGGTACAATTAGAGGAACGGGGTTAGGATTGGCGATCGTTAAAAAATGTGTAGAATTACATGGAGGTCAGATCCAAATCGAAAGTGAAATCGACAAAGGCAGCACCTTTATCGTCAAAATTCCTCTCCAAACCCCATCATATGATGTTATTTTAGATGAACTATAAAATCAGACTTTCTACAACCAGATTTGAGATTAAACTCGTTCCCAGGCTCTGCCTGGGAATGTCAAAAACGAGGCTCTGTCTCCTCTATAAAAACAAACTTCATCCTTCAATTCTCTCATCTCATTACAGCTTAAATGCTAAACAAACAACTCTCTCAAATCCTCAAGCCCAACTTTTCCTTTACCCCTTATTTCTTCCTATTTCCAGCCCTTTTCATCCTAGGATTAACCGTATTTTGGCCGGCCTTGCAAGCCTTTTATCTCAGCTTCACCCGCTATGGATATGATATAACCCAAGCCCCCAACTGGGTCGGACTTGCCAACCTACAACGCCTCTGGACCGACCCCATTTTTTGGCAAACCCTCCGCAACACCCTACTTTACCTCGCTTGCGTCGTTCCCATCCTCGTCATTGCACCCCTAGGAATTGCCATCCTAGTCAACAGCAAACTCCCCGGAATGAACTGGTTTAGAACCGCCTACTACACCCCGGTAGTTATTTCCATCGTCGTTGCCGGAATCGCCTGGAAATGGCTCTATGCAGAGAACGGATTATTGAATCAAATCCTCCAAACCCTAGGATTAGTCCAACCCGGTTCCGGCATTCCCTGGCTAACCAGTCCCGAACTTGCCCTCTTTAGCGTCATGGCAGTAACCATCTGGAAAGGATTGGGATATTACATGATGATTTACCTAGCTGGACTGCAATCTATCTCCCCAGAATTATACGAAGCCGCCGCCTTAGATGGGTCCGATGGAGTTAAAAAACACTGGGATATTACCGTCCCCTTAATGACTCCTTATCTCCTCTTAGTTGCCGTTATTTCTTCAATTTCCGCCACCAAAGTCTTTGAAGAAGTCTTCATCATGACCCAAGGCGGACCCAGAAATAGTTCTAAAACAATCGTCTATTATTTATATGAAAAAGCATTTGCCGAGTTAGAAATTGGCTATGCCTGTAGTATTGGCTTAGTCCTGTTTTTAATTATTTTTTTCCTCTCTATTTTACGATTCATCGTCCCCAATCAAAATTAAAACACGAACAAAATCCCAAGTTCGTAGTAACGACTTCAGTCGTTATCCCAACTCTATGGGGTAAAACAGCAATCCCTGTAATCACATTATTATGGATATCCTTAAAGGATCATCACTCAGCATTAGATTCTGAAACAAGGTGAATCAGAGTTTACTACCCGAATTTTCTACTGAAGAACCATCGCGAATGGAATATTCAAGAGAACGGGGGTTGTCCAAACGCTTAGGGTATTCCAACAAATAAATCATCCTTGCTTTGATGCGATCGCACCTAACAAGGCTCTTTTAGCCCGCGCAGGCACCGCTTTGTCCGTGTAGCCCCACCCTTCAGGGTGCGGGTTTTTTGAAGGTTTTATTTTTTGG
>NZ_JAMXOT010000284.1 GCF_024220515.1 Oscillatoria sp. HE19RPO | reverse complement strand
CCTAAATTTAGCTACTCAACCAACAATTGTCGTAGAAACCCGGTTTCTGGTCCTGGAGTCGGGGTTGAGAAACCGGGTTTCTTTCCTAAATTTAGCTACTCAACCAACAATTGTCGTAGAAACCCGGTTTCTGGTCCTGGGGTAGGGGTTGAGAAACCGGGTTTCTTTCTTAAATTTAGCTACTCAACCAACAATTGTCGTAGAAACCCGGTTTCTGGTCCTGGGGTAGGGGTTGAGAAACCGGGTTTCTTTCTTAAATTTAGCTACTCAACCAACAATTGTCGCAGAAACCCGGTTTCTGGTCCTGGGGTAGGGGTAAAGCTATATTATATAGATGTAAGTATCCAGAACAATCACTTCAAAACCTCCCAATCTTCAGCCTTTACAGCCGGTTCAAATGGAGCATCGTAGCGGTAATGTTGTTTTCCATGAAGTGGATATTCAGGGGAAGAAGTTTGGGAGGATGGCTGTTGTTTAGGCTGTTCTAAAAAAATAATTTCTACCGTATCTCCAGCATTAAAAGGCAAACCTGTTAATTCCAATTTGCCATCTTCACTGAATGTAATCGTGACTTTATGAGCATTCATTGGCGTACTCTCCTAAAAAAACAACTCCAGAACCAATGACCAACAACCAATGACCAATAACCCTAATTCACAAAGGAAGTAGCATCTAAATAATCAATTCGGGCTAGGGGACTGAGGGCGGATAGGACTTGGGTGCCATAGCTGCGGTAGAGGACGCGACTATCCAGGAGGGCGACGATGCCTTGGCGTTGACGAACGGGTGCAGTCGCCCGTTGGAGTTCTCGCAGGGCGGTCGGTAACAGATACAATCTAAACCAGTCTTGCCGTTCCCGTTTGTAGTGAGCAACACGACCCGCAACTAAAGGATTTTCTAGAGAAGGAATAGGCAAGGTGGCGATCGCCAGCAACTTGGGTGGCGGTAATGTACCTTGATATTCTCGCCAAAACTCCCAACCCGTAATTAAAATACTCTGTTCATCGATTTGAGTCTTTTCCACCTGCACCCGCGACCCAAACTCTGCCGCCAAAATTGTCCCTAAGCGGGGTTTGAGGGGGACATCTCCGACTAGGATGACAATCGGTCCGGGAGTCGTTGCTGCAATACAAAGTAAAGTTCTAAGTTGTTCTAATAATGCGGGTTCAAACTGAGGGGTATTCGGCATAGGAATTCCCTCGGGTAAATAGAGTTGAATCATCTCATTTTGGCGATCGGGAGAGAATTTCAGAGTCGTAACATCTCCCAATCCCAATTGTTGGCGATAAATCGGCGCTGAGGTTTCTAAATCTAATGCCCCCCCAATCAACACCACCGGCTGCTGGTCCCATATCGGTGCTAGGGTAGAGGCCACTTCTACCGGGGTTGCAGATAGGGTAAATTGGCCCAAGTTACGGTCAATGGCGGCCCAAAGCAGGCGATTGCCGCTATGAAACTGCTGCCAAAAGTGAATCCAGGTATCCGGCAGTTCGGAGGATGGGGAATGACTGGAGACGGTGGCAGTCCCGTTGCGCTGTTGCAGGGTGTGATAGAGACCCTGTAAGATTTTTTCTTCCTCCGACTCCAGCATTGAACAACCGTAGGGGTTGGCGGGATGTTGGAACAAGGCACGAGTCAGTTGCACCCTGGCATCGCGAATGATGGCAGCACAATCGGGACGGGAAACCATGAGTTGATTCCAGTCCCAGGATTGGAGGGTGATGCTGAGTTGCTCACTGGCCCAGGATTCTAGGTCATCGGCCCCATCAATAATGGTGGGAATTCCTGGGGGGATTTTGGTGCGATCGCCCAGAACATCTTCCAACCACAATTTCGGGGAAATAATCAGCAATCCTTGAAAATCCGCACCGGGCCACCGCCAACCGCCCGAGGCCCCATCGGTAACCGTGCGAATGGTTTTATTCGTCTCAATCCACTGCTGCATCTGAGGGATTTCCACCAACAGTAACCGCTGTTGAATCGGTTCCGGTGCCACTAGGATAGCCGGTCCGGGCCAGATAAACACGGGGGTTAAGTAACTGAGTCGATGTCCGCCATGAGCACCCACGGAGGGGATGCCGGTTTGAATCAGCGCACTGCGACCCACCCGAAACGCACGGGCCACCAACCGCGCCATCGTCAAATGATGCGGCCAATAGGGTTCACCCTGCGATCGCAGGAATGCTCTGAGTTGTTGGTGGACTTCTAATTCAATCACAACAGGAGAATATCGGATTGGCATTAATCCGGACAAAATGTAATCCCAAGCGGGGGAGTATGTTTGTAGTAACGACTTCAGTCGTACTCTTTGTTCGTAGTAACGACTTCAGTCGTACTCTTTGTTTGTAGTAACGACTTCAGTCGTTATCTTTGTTCGTAGTAACGACTTCAGTCGTTATCTTTGTTCGTAGTAACGACTTCAGTCGTACTCTTTGTTTGTAGTAACGACTTCAGTCGTACTCTTTGTTCGTAGTAACGACTTCAGTCGTTATCTTTGTTCGTAGTAACGACTTCAGTCGTATCATGGCTAAAGCCGTGACAGGGACCATGAGCGACTTAAGCGCCTGTAAAGGAACTGGAAGATCGGGACAGGGGTGCGTTACTTGGCTTTAGCCAAGTAACGCGGAAACGACTGAAGTCGTTACTACAAACGAAGAGAACGACTGAAGTCGTTACTACAAACGAAGAGAACGACTGAAGTCGTTACTACAAACGAAGAGAACGACTGAAGTCGTTACTACAAACATTGGACCCATCCAAGGTAGAGCCTCAATGTATTGTAGGGTTGGCAATGCCCACCCTACAGATAGCTAAATTTAACGGCGGCGTCTTGTGCCACCACCTGAGCGACGGGGGGCCGATCGCGTGGGAGAGGAGGAACGACCACTGCCAAAACTGCCGCGACGGGGAGTGGAACTACCGGATGAGTTGGAGGCAGGGCGTTGTAGGTTACTGCCACCGACACCGGACCCTGAAGGCCGCGAGTTGTTGGTTCCCGTGGCGGGACGATTGACATTACTGGGATTCGATCGCACCCGACCCGTTGTCCGCAATTGGTTCTGGCGATTTTGCACCGCTGGGGGTGGAGATTGGTAGCGGTTGCTATATTGCTGGACCGCTTGCTGATATGAGTTGCCATAGCCGCCATAACCCGTCATGACGACCCCAGGTTGATACATCGGGGGGACGTAATAGCGGGGGGTAAAGAGCGCATTGGCAACCATTTGTCCGGCGATCGCACCGGCAAAGGGAGTCCAGAAGCTAGATTGTTGGCGGACAATTACGGTTTCTGGTTGGCCGGTTTGCGGATTGGGTTGGGTTTCGGTTACCGCGTGAATATATTCAATTTTGAAGTCTTCCGTCAAATGCAGGGACGCTTGACCCGACTCCACTTGAAGGTAACTTTTTTCACCGGCAGAGATTTCTTCGGGAGTTAAACTCGCCATTGGCAAGTCATCGGTGCGAAACACCGAGGGGGAAGCATTGAGCAAAAACAGGCTATATTCCCCATTGGCATCGTTATAACTGGCCTGCTGGACGGGATAACGACCGTCAGCCATTCGGGTTGGGGTGACGGATGTGGTGGGGTTGGGTGCGCTGTAGGAAGAGGAACTTGTACCGCTACTACAGGCGGTGGTGGTCCAACAGAGCATGAATACCATTAAGACTGGGATGAGTTTGCGGAACATGGCGGAGGTAATGCGTGAAATTGATTCAAGTCAAGATTCACCGGACTGAGTTGGTCAGTCCGGCTGCTCTTTTCTTGATTGTAAGAGAAGATTTTGGATGACAGGGGGGGTTTTACAGGGGGATGAGTTCGGGAAAATACTCAAGGATTTGGTCTTCGGTGAGTTCTTCCCCGATCGCTGCCGGTGAAAAGTGGATTTGAATGCCGCGCAGTCGCTGTTGGTAATGGAGGGCGATCGCGGCTTTCAGACCCGCCTGTAACGCTTCCACGTTAGAGAGGTCCGTTTCGAGTTCCGGGACTTCCCCCTCTGCCGCTAAGGTGATCATGACGACGACATTGCGAGTCACCGGGAGGGAGAGGGTTTCCTCTGGCGAATCTGCGAACCGGACTTCACTGCCATAGCGCGCAGCCGAGTCGGTAAAGAGTTCGGTCCAATAGTCTCCAGCTTCCCCTTCGTCCCAGACCACATCCCCTTCATTGGCGGCAGACTTCCAATAGTCATCGTAGCGCAAGAGACTTTCGGTGATTTCTACCAGGGCCTCCCCGAGGGTTTCCAGGTCTCCATCGCTATCGAGTACGGGTCGGATGCCTTGGTTGAGGACCCCGAGCAGGGGGGCCACGTCATTTCCGGCGAGATGGATAAAGATTCGGGAGACGACGAACCGGGAACGGCCCATCATTTTTTTAAAGCGATCGCGCATAAGTCTCGATTGGCAAATAAACTCAGAAAAGTAATGTTTAAAAACTCGATTCCCTTCCGGGTGTCGGGTTTTTCTTAAAAATTATATATCCGTTCTTACCCGTTCTCTTGTACTAACAAAACAGAGCGGTTAATTATCGAGATAGTAAAATCCATCAATAAACTCCACTAGGTTATTAATGCTGGGTAAGGAAAACTTGGTTGCTTTCATCGTGGTTCCTGTGGCGGTTTTGACGGAACCCGATGGACCGATGGTCCGTTTTCCGAAACTGCCATCATAATAGACTTGCAGACTTTGGTCACTGGAATTGGTGAGTAAGACTTGGGTGGGGGTTTCAAAAAAGTTGTAGTTGTCGTTGGGGGTGAGGGTAACCGGCGACATTTGCATTTCATTAACAGCATGAATGGTTTGACTCAGGGCGGTACTCAGTTGTTTAATTTGTTTAATTGCCTCCATGTTGTGACTGTTAATGGCATAAGCTTGGAGCATTTTCATTAAGGTGATGATATTTTTTTGAGTGGCTACAGCATTTTTAAAAGGGATAATGGCAATGTAAGCGGTTGGAAAAATATCGCGATCGCTATCAATTTTAAACACCAATTCGGTGCGGCGGTAGCCCACATTAATACTGGGAGGATGAGGCATCATTTCCCCTTGACTGGCAATTTGATGGTAAACCTGAGCTAAGGTTTGATTGGCATCATGAGTTAAGGGAGCATCGATAATAATCCGAACTGTTGGGGGGGTTTGATTAAAAAATTTTTTAGCTTCTTCGGCGGAAAAGCGATAGATTTGAGTGCGATCGCCATGAGGACTCAAGTCAACCCACTCGCAAGTAATCCCTTCGGTTTTGAGGTTGTAGCGGGAAACGCCGTAGAGTTTTGCGCCGGTTAGCGTCGCGCCACTGAGGTCCGCACCCACCCACTCCACCCGGATTAAATTAGATTGGGTCAAATCCGCATGGACGAAACTGGAATTAATCAGGTTGGCGTTACTTAAGTCCCCTCCTAGCAAGTTGGCTCCGCTGAGTTTTGCCTCACTTAAATCCACCCACCGCAGATTGGCTCCACTTAAATCCGCCCACCGGAGATTGGCTCCACTGAGGTTAGCTCCACTGAGATTCACCCGACTCAGGTTGGCGTGGCGGAGTTCTGCCTCGGTCAGGTCGGCTCCACTGAGTTCGGACCGGCTCAGGTCCGTCCCGCTTAATGTTGCCCGTTCCAAATTGGAGCTGGTCAGGTTTGTGCCTCTCATATCTGCTTCACTTAAGTTAGACCCACTCAAGTTCACTTGTCGGAGTTTGGCCTCTCGTAAATCGGCACCGCTGAGGTTAGCCTCACTTAAGTTGGCCCGACTGAGTTCAGCGCGGACTAATTCAGCACGAATCAAAGCCGCTTGCATCAACTCTGCACCGCTGAGGTTGGCACGGACCAGGTTAGCGACATTGAGGATGGCTCCATTGAGCTTGGCCTTACTGAGATTGGCTCCACTCATGCGAGCCACATTGAGTTTTGCGCCGGTGAGGTCCGCCTCACTGAGATTGGCTCCACTGAGATTGGCAATACTGAGGGTGGCGTTCCTGAAGTTTGCGCCACTGAGATTCGCTCGACTGAGGTTGATCTCGGTCAGATCCATCCCAGAAAAGTCTCTTTCTCCTGCTGCATATTTTTTGATAATATCCTCGGCTTGCATAGATGGTATTCCTGTGAAGAAATTGCTGATGGGTTAGTGGGAGAATCGGTCAGAGGAGCCTGGAGGCCAAAATTAGGAAAACAAAGGACATGAAAGAGGGGAGAGAATAGAGACTGTCAGAATAGGGTTCGCCATTGACAAGATGGTTTATTTCTGAGAGATGGCATTGGAGGAAAAGTGCAAGCCTTTGATAAAATTAACCAGCAAGTTGACTGGGGGTAGAGAAAAATTAGGACTAGAAACAACGGGTCCAGCAGGCACTCCATTATTGCCGAGGGCGATATTAACCAGCCGTTTCCCAAAATTGGGATTGTGATGGACATCTAAGGTGCGATCGCCGGAATTCGTTAACACCGTTTGCGTGGGAGATTGAAAGAACTTTCCCCGTTGCACAATTCGAGAAAAGGTCTGGGAGTTTTTAATTTCCTTGACCTTTTCGCGGGCATTATTGAGTAAACTAGAAATTTCTTCCGATTCAATCATATCAACTAAATGCTCCAGATTCTCTTGGGTCACCCCGGCATCTTTAAAGGGGAGAATCGCCACATAAGCTGTAGAGAACAATAACAGGTCATTGCCGATTTTAAAACTGAGTTTGGTGCGCCTAGAACTGACTTCTATATTGGGCGGTTCGATTAAGTCCGGATAGCGATGGGCGATTTGATGGTAGGCCAAGGCTAAAGCTAAATGAGCATCTTGGTCGAGGGCCGCATCAATTAGGAGTTCTACCGTCGGTAGCGTTTGATGAAAAAAGGTTTCCGAGGTTTCTGGGGTAAAGCGGTAGACTTGAGCGCGATCGCCATTGGGACTCAGATCCAGCCACTCGCAGATAATCCCTTCGGTTTTCAACCCAAACCGAGACACTCCATGCAGTTTGGCTCCAGTTAAGGTCGCACCGGAAATATCCGCTCCCGTCCAGTCCACTTGGATCATATTGGCGTAGGTCAAATCCGCGTAAACCAAACTGGCATCGAGTAAATTGGCATGACTCAAGTCTGCACCTCGGAGGTTAGCGCCACTCAATTTGGCTCCACTGAGGTCCGCACCGCGTAAATTCGCCTCACTTAAATCCGCCCAGCGCAAATTAGCCCCAGAAAGGTCTACTCCCATGAGCTTGGTATGAGACAGATCCGCTTGGCGCAACTCACAATTTCTGAGGTTGGCTCCACTGAGGTCCGCACCACTGAGGTTCGTCTCTCTTAAATTGGCCTGTTCCAGATTCGCCCCCATTAAAGAGGCTCCTCTCATGTCTGCTTCACTGACATTGGCGCTGACTAGATAGGCTTGTCGGAGTTTCGCTTCGCGGAGGTTGGCCCCATTGAGGTCCGCTTGGGTGAGGTTGGCTCCACTGAGTTCAGCACGCATGAGTTCGGCGCGGATCAACGAGGCTTGAATTAACAGGGTTCCGCGTAGATCTGCCCGAACTAAGTTGGCAACATTGAGGTCCGCTCCATTGAGATTGGCTCCACTCAGGTGAGCGCTGTTAAGTTTCGCAACATTGAGCTTGGCATGGCTGAGATTGGCTCCAGTGAGGTCAGCACCGCTAAGATTGGCAATACTCAGGTTAGACCCACTTAGGTTGACTTCGCTGAGATTAACTTGACTGAGATTGACTTCAGTCAGCATCACCCCAGGAAAGTCTCTGGCACCAGCTACATATTTTTTGATTAGTTCTTCAGCTTCCATCGGGGCACCCTGAGAACAGCGGGACTTTACGGTGATAGCACGCTTGCATTACCATCCTAGCGGAAGAGCGATCGCTCTTAGGAACGTCCCCGCTTGTGGTACTGCTGAGTCGTTGGGAATCGTTCCCTGGGTGGAAAACCACGGGAGGGATTGTTCCATTGCAATTGCAACAGTCGGGCGATCGCCATCACCAAATCACCAAACGCACCCAGCGGGATAACTCCCACCAGAACACTGGGAGATCGACTCACTGTAACATTTTCTGACCCTCAATCTTCCCAATTGCTCCCTAGGCGATCAACAAATTCAACCCCTACAGCTCATCGGATTCTTTCACTGTTGACCGAGGAAAAGATCCCAGGGGGGACAGGGCCAAAAAAAGTAGGAATTGGCCGGTACAAAATCAGGAACAGTCGGACAACTCATCCGCAGGATCCGTAATTTTAGGTGGATTGGGGTGAATTATTCCCCGTTAGGGGCAAGGCGATCGCTCCGTGGCAATTTGGAGAAGTGTTAGGAGTGTTAGGGGTGTTAGGAGTTTCCCTCCTCATGGACTGGCGCAATTTGGGTCGCCTCGGGTCTGGGGATTTGTAATGGAATTCTGAAGGAGCCAACTGGGGTCATAATAAGTCGGAATTAGGTATTAAAAGAGCCGATGAACGTTGGAATTGTGGGTTTGGGTTTAATAGGAGGTTCCTTGGCGTTAGATTTGCGATCGCAGGGACACCGCATTTTAGGGGTGTCCCGTCGCCCACAAACTTGCCAGGACGCTGTAACGCGCCAAATCGTGGATGAGGCAGATGTAGAGATGACCCTGATGGCAAACGCCGAAGTGGTATTTATATGCACGCCGATCGCGGCGATCGCCTGGACTGTAGAACGAGTTGTCCCCCATCTCAACCCTACCGCTATCATAACGGATGTGGGTTCCGTGAAAATGCCTGTGGTCGAAGCGGTTACTCCCTTATGGCGAAACTTTGTCCCGGCGCATCCCATGGCAGGGACAGCCGAAAGCGGACTGGATGCGGCAGTGCCTGATTTATTTGTGGGACGTCCTTATGTGATTACTCCCACGGAGGATACCCCCGATGCTGCCGTAGAAACTGTGACCGAGTTGGCGCGTTCTCTGGGGTCCGATGTCTACATCAGCAGTCCTGAAGACCATGATTGCGCCGTTGCTTGGATTTCTCATCTGCCGGTGTTCGTTTCGGCGAGTTTAATATCCGCCTGTCTGGGGGAACCTGTGGGGAATCGCCTGAAATTGGCCCAACAGATTGCCAGTAGTGGTTTTCGGGATACCAGCCGAGTCGGTGGAGGCAATCCCGAGTTAGGGGTGATGATGGCGCAGTACAACCGAGGGGAAGTCTTGCGATCGCTCTATGGCTATCGGGATCAACTCAACCAGTTCATCCGGGCGATCGAGGCAGAAGACTGGAATACCTTGACCCAGGCCCTAGAACAGACCCAACACCATCGTCCGTTCTTTGTGGGAACCCCAGACAACCTGGAGCATTCGCCCTAACTAGAGGTTAAATTTAGACCGTTCAGGACCAGGGTGTGCTGAAAATTCCAGATTCTTTCTTTGAGGGAGTTGTCTCAGAATGACTGAAAATCGGTACAATAGGAAAAAGAAGCTACCTAATTATTCGAGTTGATTACAGCGTCCAAGCATCGAGTTAGGGGTCAGTTACCCAAGTCAGTCCCGCGAACTGACCCGAACGGGCCAGGCTTGAGGCCCACCCTGCCTAACTTAATCGAGTTCCTAACCGGGGGGATCGCAACCGGATGGGGAGAGACGGCAACCAGACCAGCCCCTTAAAACCGTCGGACCCTCCTTCAATACCTTAGTTAAAATCCCCTTCCCTATCTAACTTTTGTTCGCCCCCTGTTCAAAATCCGCGCTTTTGTCAATTTCTCGCTACGATATCCCCCCTCAGCGAGGGTGATATTTAATTTGGATTAGTACATTGCGAGCAATATTGACGGGTTTTCAAGCTACACTGTCAAATTAAATCGGTAGCCATCAACCCCGAGGTGGAACAGTTCAACTCAAGCCATGCATTATGGAAACAATCGGGCCCCCATCCTGGTCCCACCCTCACTTTGGGGAACTGGTGCGATCGCCGCTTAATTCTCGCTTTGGTGAGAAATACGATTTAGCAATTGAAAAATTATTTGCTCAGGAGAAGCCACCTATGCTACACCGCAAGATTTATCAATTCTGTTGCGATGGTCGTGAAGTCAGTATTTTCTTGCGGGATCAGCAACGTTGGATTGACGGTGTTCGCATTCTTGACATCGAAGGAGATTTAGTCACTATCCGCTATGAAACTGATGACGAAGATGAACTCTCTTCCTGGGAAGATATGTTTCGTCTCGAAAGCATCGGTGCCGTTAGCCAAAAAATTGCCTGCGTTTCGCGGGGTAATGTGGAGCCTTTGGTATCAGATGACTGTCCCGAAGCCGAACAAATTCCCAAACGCTCTCCCGACTTGAATCAAGAATAATCTCAATAGTCGGTTTTGCCTTGAATCCTAACGTTTCCAGGCCACCGGGCGATCGCAACGGTTCAGAAGTAAAATAAACCGGGTTTCTGTACAACCCTAATTGAGGTCATACTCATTACCGGGTAGGAAACCGGCTTCTTCTCCCCTTCCCCTCTACTGGACCGAGGCGATCGTTAAAAACCCTTAGAACAACAAATCGTTAATCATAGCCTTGAGTGCCATTCCGGTACTTAAGGCTATAATTTTGTGCCTCAAACCAACACCCCATGCAAGGTCCAGCTACATCAACAAAGCCCCAACCCAAGCTAAAAAAACCAACTTCCCTCTTAGTTCGTAGTAACGACTTCAGTCGTTATCTTTCTTCGTTCGTAGTAACGACTTCAGTCGTTCCCCCCCCCCAAAATCTCTTTGTTCGTAGTAATACGGAATCCGGTTGTCAAAGGTCTGCAAAAACCCGCAGGCTGTTCGCGTAGCGTTCCGTAAGGAAAGCCTGGGGCTATACGGACGAAGCCCGCCTGCGCGGGCTAAAACCAAAATCTGTAAAAACCCGCAGGCTGAAGCCTGGGGCTATACGGACGAAGCGGTGCCTGCGCGGGCTAAAACCAAAAACCGACTTTTACCAACCGGATTTGGTATAACGACTTCAGTCGT
>NZ_JAMXOT010000487.1 GCF_024220515.1 Oscillatoria sp. HE19RPO | reverse complement strand
TCCAAAAAATAAAACCTTCAAAAAACCCGCAGGCTCAAGCCTGGAGCTACACGGACAAAGCCCGCCTGCGCGGGCTAAAAGAGCCTTGTTAGGTGCGATCGCATCAAAGCAAGGATGATTTATTTGTTGGAATCCCCTAAAAAGCGAGGTTCTCTTGAACCCGCGCAGGGGGGCTTTTTCTGTGTTGACCCACCCTTGAGGGTGTGGGTTTTTACCGCAGGGGAAAAGTTAGACCCTAGAGGGGCTAAATATTCAGAAATATCCTCCCTATAAAAATGCTACAATCAGTGTGACGTTTAGACGGGTGCGACTCGTGAGTGTCTCCGTACAATTTATCAAGGGATTAGATGAGGAACTCGGTGGAATTAGTCTGCGAAAAGGCCGAGACTCAGGAACGAAAACAGTAGTATTACTGTTTGAACGGGTCCAAGCAATGGAGAAAGGCCGAAGTTTTATTAATAAAATAGAAACCTTAAATTTGTGTGATGAAGAAGGGGAAATTACAGTCATTCCCAATGGCATGAAATTTCAATTTGTTGATGATGATAATCTCTCCCAAGCTGAATGTTCCTTTGAGGTGACTTCTGATGAAGCCTGGGAACGAGTGATGAGATTTTTGCACCGCTATGCCGATGCACATGGGTTTGAATTCCAAGAACCCAAAGTCTAGGCTTTCTTCTGGGGCGATCGCCAATCCGAGGGCGATTAGCTGGGATCAATGGGATTGATTGACCCCCGCCATTTTCTCGGATCCCAACCTAACTGGCACCTCAATCCAGAATTTCCGTATCAACCACTACAAAAAACCAGGACAGGGCGGTGATACTAAGGTACGATGCAGGTTAAGCAATCAGCAGTTCAACAGCGTGAGGAGTCAGAAGCGTGAAAAAGGTAGAAGCCATTATTCGGCCATTTAAGCTCGACGAAGTAAAAATCGCCTTAGTTAACGCAGGCGTAGTAGGGATGACCGTTTCAGAAGTCCGAGGGTTCGGACGGCAAAAAGGTCAAACTGAACGGTATCGCGGTTCTGAGTACACCGTAGAATTTTTACAAAAACTCAAAGTGGAGATTGTCGTCGATGACGACATGGTGGATCTCGTGGTGGACAAAGTTGTTGCTGCGGCTAGAACTGGCGAAATTGGGGATGGTAAAATTTTCATCTCCTCCGTGAATGAAATCGTCCGGATTCGTACCGGAGAAAAGAACCTGGAAGCCATTTAGGGAACTCCAAAAAATAAAATACCCAAAACCCACACCCTCAAGGGTGGGGCTATACGGACAAAGCCTGCCTACGCAGGCTGAAGAGTCAAGTTTTTCACCGCAGAACTTGGATAATTTATTTTTTTGGACTCCCTTA
>NZ_JAMXOT010000486.1 GCF_024220515.1 Oscillatoria sp. HE19RPO | reverse complement strand
ATTTCATGTGCGCAGTGGTCTACGGAAAATATTAATCAGATGCTTAATTTGAGGTGTGCCTACTTGAATAACTTATTATAAAGTTTAGGCATCCGACAGAATTACTGAATAATTGTTCTAATTTTAAATACTTTGATAAGTGGGTTTGGTTAGGGAGTCGCTAACTTTTGCAATTCTATAATATGGGGAGAGACTAAAAAGTTTTTGATTATATCATACTTTTGCCTATTTACAAAATCGGGATGCTCCCTACCTTTACCCTATCCGAGGCCGCACTAGAAGGAATAAGCGAGAATGCCAGTGTTATCCTAGAGGCCACCAATGATATTACCCTGCAACTTTTAGAGGATAATGGGTTATATTTTACCCAGGGAACCGGGGCAGTCACTTTTAAAGCCGATGCCGATGGGGATGGAGTCGGGTCATTTTCCATGAGTGAGGGAGATAGAATCTTCACCAACGGACGGAATATCACGATTGAGGCAGCGGAGATTCACGTGGGAGGGATTAATAACCCTCTTCTATCACTCTGGGTAGAGTATAATAAAAAAAACGGCTGAAAGCCAGAGCAGGAACATGATTACCCCAAAACAAGCCAAGCCCACCCTCCCTCTAATTGATGAATACTGTGAAAACTATAAAAGCCTGTTTTCAGATGTTAGGACTTATGAGGCATTTAAGAATATCCATGTAGGAATATTATCCGAAATAAAACGAAAAACTTTGCCGGAAATCGCGAAAGTTTTGGGACTAGAAAACGCCCAGGGGTTACACCATTTTCTGACGCGCTCTCCTTGGGACATTCACCAGCACAAAAATTTGAGAATCTAGCTAATTTTAAATCATTTAAAAAGTCGAAAAATTCGGGTAATTATTGATGAGACAGGAGTCCCTAAAAAAGGAAGGAAAACTGACTATGTAGCCCGACAATATATCGGTCGATTAGGAAAGGTAGAAAACGGAATTGTATCCGTAGTTGCTTACGGATTAATTGACGGAATAACGTTCCCAATCCTCTTTGAAGTCTTCAAACCTCAAAAGTGCTTAAAACCGGGAGATGTTTATAAAACCAAACCTCAAATTGCCGCCGGATTAATTGAAGAGATGCTCCACCTTGATTTCCAAATAGAATTGGTATTAGCCGATAGTCTTTATGGGGAAAGTGAGGCCTATCTTTTGAGTGAACTGGAGGAATTATGACTTTTGTATATGGTGTCAATCAGGAGTAATCATGGAGTCTGGCTACCTGAAGGACAAAGCGTTTCAGCCAATGAATGGACAACATTTACCCGGAATATGAGTCAAGGTAAAACAGAAACTCGCTATATAAGAGAGGTTGTTTTTGGTGAAAAAGGACGGAGAACTTATTGGGACTTCACAACAGATAAAAAGACTTTGCCGGAAAACTCAACAAGTTTTGTGATGAGCAACATTCCGGACCTTAGTTATAAAAATGTAGGCGATATGTACGGAGATAGAACTTGGGTTGAATATGGATTTAGGCAATGTAAGTCTGAGTTGGGATGGGCCGATTGGAGGCTGACTCATTACTCGGATATCGAAAAATGGTGGTCACTTGTCTGTAGTGCTTATTTGCTTGTTACTTT
>NZ_JAMXOT010000283.1 GCF_024220515.1 Oscillatoria sp. HE19RPO | reverse complement strand
CTCCCCCATCCTCCCCATCTCCCCCATCTCCCCCATCCCTACTCCCACATCGGCGGTTGCTTCCGAATACGAGGTAATTTCAACTTGAGGGGACTGAGGATTTGGTTAAGGAGGCGGAGTTGTTCGCTGGTTCCCATGCAGATTAGGGTATCTCCCACCATCAGAACGGTATCGGCGGTGGGGCCACCGATGAGATGTCCATCAGCGCGGCGAATGGCGAGGACCAGTGCACCGGAGTGCGATCGCAGTTTGGCATCGTGCAAACTGTCTCCGACTAGGGGACAACTCTCGGCATCAATCAAAAACTCTTCTAAATAAAAGGTGCGATCGGCACCGGCAATAATTCCATCCACAAAATCCATCACCTGGGGTCGCAACGCTGCTGCTGCCATCCGTCTCCCCCCAGTAATATAGGGAGAAACCACCGCATCGGCACCACTGCGCTGTAATTTTTGCACCGCTTCCTCACTATTGGCGCGGGAAATAGCTCGAATTTGCGGGTTTAATGTTTTGGCAGAAATTAAGGTATAGAGATTTTCCGCATCCGATGGCATCGCCGTTACCAAACAGACTGCCCGTTCAATGCCTACCTCTAACAAGGTGGCATCCACCGTGGCATCCGCTTGAATGGCAATATACCCCAGTTGCTGCGCCTGTTGAATTACCTCACCATTCGCGTCAATCACCAAAAAGGGAATGTTTTCGGCATTGAACTCAGAGGCAATCTGCCGACCCGTGCGACCAAATCCACAAATAATGTAATGTTCAGTTAATGTTTCTATCAAGCGTCGCTGTCTTCTACTTTTGAGTTCATCTTGGAAATATCCTTCAATAATAGCTTCTGTAAAGCGGTTGACGATATAGCCGATGCTCACCAATCCCATTGCAATCAAGGAAATGGTAAATAAGCGCCCGCGATCGCCGAGGGGGTGAATTTCCATAAATCCCACGGTAGAGAGGGTAATCGCCGTCATATAGGCGCTATCGACCCATCGCCATCCCTCCACCAGTCGATACCAGAGGATCCCGATTAACAAGACGAACACGAGGGCGACTACACCCCCAATTAATTCTTGGCGAATTCGTCGATATTTTTGATTGATTTCGTTGCTGAACTGAATAAGTTGCTTTGACTTCACAGAACTAACCACATTTTTTATAACTAAAGTCGGATAAAGTTACGAGCGAGATTGAGCATTGACAACGGGGTGAAATCCGGCTCATGCTAAAGATGAATCACATTCAAACTAGGGGGATAGACTGATGTACATTATTATTGGGGGCGCAGGGTTACTGGGACTCAATTTAGCGGAAAGATTGACAGAACTCGGACATACGATCGCCCTGATAGATGTTGACCCAACAGCCTGTCATTATGCTCGCGAACAACTCGGCGTGATGGCGTTTGAAGGCAGTACGGTAAGTACAGAGTTGTTGTTAGAAGCGGGGATTCGCAAAGCGGATGCCGTGGCGGCGATGTTGCGAAATGATGCTTTGAATTTAGCAATGGTTGCTTTGGCTAAATATTATGGGGTTTCGGAAATTCTCGTCCGAATGCGCCATCGGGATTTTGAACAACCCTATCGGATTGCGGGGGCGACCCATATTATTAGTACGGTAGAATTGGCGGTGACGACGATGGCGAATGCGATCGAGTATCCGGAAGTGGAATCGATGATGCATTTTGAACAAGGGCAAATTGAAGTGCTCAAACTGTCGATTCCGGATAATTCTCAGGCGATCGGGCGCAGTTTGGCGGAGATTGCCCGAGACCCCCGCTTTCCTCAAGGGTCTCTGATTATTGGTTATCAACCTTATCCCCATAGTGATTTAGTCATTCCCAACGGGAGTACGGTAATTGAATTGCACTCGACTATTCTGATTGTGACCAAACAAAATTGTCTCCACCAAATGATTGATTTCATGAAAGGGTCGGTTTAATCATCTTCTAATTTTAATAATTGTTGATTCAAATCATTCACCTGCTTCTGAACAATTTCTTCGGATAAAATTTGCTTGCGGAGGGCGGCGTTTAAAGCGCTTTTCTCTGCCAGCAAGACTTGCCGCCAGACTGCATCCAATTTCCCGCGATCGCCCACCTCCGCATTCTCAGGGCGAATATTATAAATATCCCGCAATTGTTTCTCTGCCCAGGCAATTTTGACCTGATAGGAAGCCCGCATTTCCTCATAAATCGACTTAGGCAAAACCCCCGCTTTGAGAAGATTATTCAACTCTTCTTGAGCCGCTTTAGCCGCCATTAATTGCGCTTGTAATTCCTGAATCTTCTGGCGAAAAGCGGAAATCTCCTGAATATTCAACCGTTTGACCAACCAGGGTAAACTTAATCCCTGTCCTACCAAAGAGAGTAAAACCGTCCCAAACAACAGGGCAATTAATTGGGACCTGCCCTCTAATGTTGCGGGTAATGTTAAAGCCATCGCCATTGACAATGACCCTTTAATATTCCCCAAAAATAAAACGTGCTTCCACCGCAGCGGAATGGGACGGTCAACCCATTGCAGAAGGGCTAATAACGGATAAACCGACAGTAAACGCCCCAATTGGTAAGCGACAATGGCTAACAGAACGGCTGGCAAAGTATTCCAAAGGGTGAGGGGATTGATTTCTAAACCAATCAACAAAAAAATAAACGTATTCACCCCAAATCCCGCATATTCCCAAAAACTATAGAGGGCAATCCGATTCGAGGCTGAAGCGGTCTGTTTGATACCAATATTGCCCACTAACAAGCCTGCAACGACAACACCAACGACTCCAGATACGCCAAGTAACTGCCCAAGTTGAAACGTTCCTAACGCTACGGCAACGCTGAGTAAAATACTGGTCAGACCATCATCATAACGGGCCAACAATCCGCTACTTAAATAGCCCACCATTACCCCAATTACGGTCCCGCCCAAAATCACAATAAAAAGTTGTTGCAGTCCATTAACGAAGGAAAAACTCCCCATTATTTGAAGGTTTACCAACAGGGTGAAGATGACTAAGGCGACCCCATCATTAAACAGACTCTCGCCATTGACGATGGTCGATAACCGACTGGGAACAGAAACCTCTTTAAAGACTGCAATGACTGACACGGTATCGGTAACGGCTAAAATGACGCCGACTAATAAGGCAGGAATCCAGTCTAATCCTAAGCCGAATTTAACCACCAGTCCGGTGACTCCAAAAGAAACAATCAGGCCCGGACCAGCTAACAAGGCAATGGGAATTCTTGTACTGCGTAACCGACTAATATCGGTATTAATCGCGGCTTCAAAGACTAAAATGGGCAAGAACAGGTTTAAAATTAACGAAGAATCTAAGCCAATGTTCCCGGGTAAAAATTGGGTGATAGCTAAACCCGCTAAGACTAACCCGGTGACGTAGGGAATTTTAAATCTGCGGGAAAAAATTGCAACAAAAGTAGCGACTAATAATAGAATAATCAGAACGATCGCTAATTCCTCAACTCGTCCTGATGGCATGGATGTCCCCGATTCTAGTTGGGAAAGAAGATGTGGAAAAGGGGTTCTGCTAGTCATTAATCCCATCACGATTTGGAGGAAACTCATGGACAATGGGTCTAAGGTGGCGATCGCTACAAAAACCCGGATGGAAACCTAGAGTTAGGGACCCTGAATACTGTACCATATCCCTGAAAACTCCTCCGGTCGTCAGCAATGATCGCGGACCGGGGTCAATGGATCGATCGCCTCTCAAAAAAAGGAACCAGAGGTGGGTCCATCGTGATATTCGGGTCCGATCGCCCTCCCCATCTCAGGGCCAGAGAGTCAGGGAACCCTGACATTTCCCTGCCCTTCGTAATTTCCCTTGGCCCTAGGGACCCCCTGCAATCTCACGGATTGCACCGCCAATGCTTAACTTCTTAAAAAATATTGTAGAATCCGAACCCTACCTCGTTTGATTCTCTCAGCCTTTTCTTTTCTTGATTACCTATAATAGGACGGCATATTTTCCCATTGTAAAATTAACAAGAATTACCGGAAAAGTCAAGCCCATTTTGAGGAATCTTTATAAAAGCTGGCTCCCCAATCGAGTCAGAGAAAGGGTGGAAAAGTTTACTCTTCTTCACTGAAAAAAGACCAGGAGTTAGCTAGGATAAAATGTAATTCTAGGCGGGTCGCAGCCAACCCGCGTAACAACTCAGGAAAATAGGAGAAAGTAGTGAGTCCAGAAACCCTCATTTCCCAGCCCAACCTTGAAAAGAACCCGTCTGTTTTTGACCCTGCGGAGTTTGATGCAGCGGTGATGACCACCTACGGACGCTTTCCCCTGGCCCTAGAACGGGGTCAGGGATGCCGTGTTTGGGATACCGAAGGGCGAGCATACCTGGATTTTGTGGCCGGGATTGCCACCTGTACCTTGGGACACGCGCACCCAGCAATGGTCCAGGCGGTGACGGCACAAATCCAAAAACTGCACCATGTTTCCAACTTGTATTATATTCCCGAACAGGGCGCGTTAGCCCAATGGTTGGTGGAGCATTCCTGCGCCGATCGCGTGTTTTTCTGTAACTCCGGTGCAGAAGCGAATGAAGGTGCCATCAAACTCGCCCGCAAATACGCTCACACCGTATTAAACATCGATGACCCGGTGATTTTAACCGCCCATGCCAGTTTCCACGGACGCACCCTCGCCACAATTACCGCCACGGGTCAACCCAAATATCAGAAGAATTTCGACCCGTTAGTACCGGGCTTTGCTTATGTGCCGTTTAATGATATTGAGGCCATCAAAGCCGCAGTCGCCGAATTCGATGGGGGAGAAAAGCGCCGAGTTACGGCCATTCTCCTGGAAGCGCTACAGGGAGAAGGGGGAGTCCGTCCTGGGGATGTGAGTTATTTCCAAGCCGTCCGCCAAATTTGCGATGACTTAGGCATTTTACTGATTTTAGACGAAGTACAGGTGGGAATGGGCCGGACTGGGAAGCTGTGGGGATATGAAAACCTCGGCATCGAACCGGATATCTTTACTTCAGCGAAAGGATTAGGCGGTGGAATCCCAATTGGGGCAACATTATGTAAATCCAGTTGTAATGTGTTCCAACCCGGCGATCATGCCAGCACTTATGGCGGGAATCCCTTCGCCTGTGGGGTGGCCCTCACAGTCTGTCAAACTTTGGAACAGGAGAATTTGTTAGCCAATGCCGCACAACGGGGGGAACAATTACGCCAGGGATTAGAGGCGATCGCCACTGAATATCCCAATCTAATTGCTGAGGTGCGCGGTTGGGGACTAATTAATGGTTTGGAACTCTCTGCCGAAACCGAAATGACTTCGATTGAGATTGTCAAAGCAGCAATGGCAGCCGGATTATTACTGGTTCCCGCAGGACCGAAAGTGGTGCGGTTTGTTCCGCCTCTGATTGTTACCGAGTCAGAAGTGGATGAAGCATTAGCAACCATTGCCAAGGCGATCGCGCAATTGAGTGCTTAATTCTAACCCCGGAGGGGATTGAGCGCGATCGCACACCCGGTTTCCCGACTGAAACCGGGTGTTAAGGGTTGCTATGGCAACGGATGAGATTAAATCTCCAGAGGAAAACTGGAGATTTTGACCCATTGCGGGTCACCGCAGAGTCAAAATCCTATACAATCAATCGAGAAAGAGCGGTTTGCCTCTCAACCCTAAGCCCTAAATCGGTATTATTAAGTCATCATGGGTCATGAGTCTGTCCAAGACAAGGATAAAAAACCCGATCGCCAATTTACTGCGCCCTCTGTTCCGGTCGCCGATGCATCCTTGAAGACTCAGGCCAAGGCGGGGAGGACCCCCCTAGAACGAGTGGGCTTCCTTCCCCCCTGGGTGACCTTAGTTCTCGTGATAGCGGCGATCGCCATTGGGGGATATTCGATTTACACATTATTACAGACCCGACCCATAACTCCCGAAAGCGGAACTCCTACCCCCATTGACACCCCTCCCCCTCTGCAATATGTGAGTGCCTTGGGACGAGTAGAACCGGCTTCCCAAGTGATTGAAGTCTCTGCACCCAACGCCATGCAGGGAGACCGATTGGGACAATTATTAGTTGAGGAAGGCGATCGCGTGCGTGCAGATCAAACCATCGCCATTTTAGACAGTCGCGATCGCCTGAGCGCACAACTCGACCAAGCGAAACAACAGGTAAAAATCGCCCAAGCGAAATTAGCACAAGTCAAAGCCGGGGCCAAAAGTGGTGAGATTGCCGCCCAAGAAGCGGTGATCGCCCGCTTACAGGCTCAGATTCCCCGGGATCTGGCGGTTCAGGATGCCACCATCGCTCGTCTTCGTGCTCAGGTGGAAGGCGATCTCGCCGCACAAGAGGCGACCATTGACCGGGTTTCCGCCCAATTAGAGGGAAATGTTACCGCTAGGGAAGCCGGGATTTCTCGATTACAGGCGGAACTCCAGGGTCAGATTTTAACTCAAGAGGCGACGATCGCCCGCTTGCAAGCCGAACTCACAGGTCAAAGGGCGGCCCAACAAGCGACAATTTCTCGCTTAGAAGCGCAGATTCAAGGCGATCGCGCCGCACAACAAGCTACAATCGCCCGCTTGCAAGCGGAACGTGATGAGAGAATCGCCGCACAACAAGCGCTCATTTCCCAATTGCAGGCGAAACTCCAAAATGCGGGGATAGAGTTCCAACGCTACGAGCAACTTTACCAGGAAGGTGCGATTAGTGCCTCGGTTTATGATACTAAACGCCTGGATGTGGAAGTTGCGCTGCAAGAGGTGAAAGCGGCGAATGCCAGACTTGAAGAACTCGATCGCACCACTCGTCAGCAGCAGTTAGAAGCGACTGCCACCTTAGAAAAAATTAACGAAACCGGGGCGAAACTCCTGGAGGAAGCCCGGGCCACTCTCACTAAAATTGAGGGGACCGTGGGGAAACAAATAGAAGAGGCGGTGACCAATTTGCAACGAGTCCGGGCCACGGCAGCAGAACAATTGCAGGAAGAACAAGCGGTGTTAAATCAACTGGATCGCACGGGTCAAGCGGAACTGAGTGAGGCAGAAGTGAAACAGGAACAACTCCAAAACGTGGGTCGGGAACAACTCAATGAGGCGATCGTCACTCGCGATCGGATTCGGGCGACGGGGGAACAGCAACTCCAGGAAGCCCAATCGATTTTAGAGAGTATTTCCGAAGTGCGAACCGTGGATGTGCAACTGGCGGAGGCGGAGGTGGATAGTGCGATCGCCGCAGAAGTCGAAGCCCAGGCGCGTCTGGATGAAGCCTATGTGCGCTCACCGATTGACGGTCAAGTGCTGGCGATTCAAACGCGACCCGGGGAAAGTATTGCTCAAGATCAAGGCATTATGGCGATCGCGCAAACGGACCGAATGTTCGTGGTGGCTGAGGTGTATGAAACCGATATTCGCTATGTGCGCTTGGGTCAACGGGTGACCATTACCAGTCAGGCGGTGGATGGAGAATTATTCGGGACTGTGGATCACATCGGGTTACAAATTGGCAAAAAAGATGTTCTGGATACGGACCCGACGGCGGATACCGATGCCCGAGTGGTGGAAGTGAAAATTCGCCTCGACCCCGATGACAGTCAACGGGTTTCCGGGTTAACCAATTTACAAGTGGAGGTGATTATTGCCACCATGTCTTTACCCACGGTTCCCAGCAGTCCTTCCAGTCCCTTAGATTTACCTGTAACCACTCCCGAGTAAACTAGCACGATCATGATGTTTAGAAAAATTCCTTTAGCTTGGTTACAATTGTCTCGGGAAAAAAGTCGCCTATTGGTGGCGATCGCCGGGATTGCGTTTGCAGATATTTTGATGTTTATGCAGTTGGGTTTTCGCGATGCCCTGTTTGATAGTTCGACTCGGTTGCACCAGAGTTTGACGGGAGATATCGTGTTAATCAGTCCGCGATCGCAAGCGTTGATTTCCATGCAGTCTTTTTCCCGACGTCGCCTCTACCAAACCTTGGCAGTCCCGGAAGTGCAAGGAGTCAGTCCGTTGTATCTGGCGATCGGGACTTGGAAAAATCCGGTGAATAAAAGCGATCGCTCGATTTTAGTGTTAGGGATTGACCCGACGAAATCACCGTTTAAAATGCCAGAAGTTACTGCAAAATTAGATGAAATTAAGCGCTTAGATATTGGACTATTTGACCGAGATGCTCGTCCAGAATTCGGACCGATTCCGCAACTGTTGCAAGAAGGTCAGCGGGTGAAAACTGAAGTAGGCGGGCGGAGAATTGAAGTCCGGGGATTGTTTAGTTTGGGTGCTTCTTTTGGGGCCGATGGTAGTTTGATTACCAGTGAATTAACGTTTTTAAGATTGTTTAAACGGCGGAGTATTCATGAGGTGGATGTAGGGTTAATTCATTTGAAACCCGGGGCGAATGTGGAAGCAGTCATCGCTCAAATTCAGTCTCGCTTACCCCAGGATGTGCTGGTCCTGAGTCATCAAGGGTTTATTGAGCGTGAACAGAATTATTGGAGGACTCGGACGGCGATCGGGTTCGTGTTTACCCTGGGGACGATTATGGGGTTTATGGTGGGGATTGCGATCGTTTATCAGATTTTATATACCGATGTTGCCAGTCATTTGGCGGAATATGCCACCCTCAAGGCGATGGGATATGCGGATTTGTACTTTGTGGGAGTTGTATTACAAGAAGCGGTGATTTTAGCCATTTTGGGGTATATTCCGGCCTTTGCGATCGCCAAATTTTTATTATATACTTTAACGCGCAATGCTACCAGTTTACCCATTGCCATGACCCCAGAACGCGCAGTTTTGGTTTTGGTTCTCACCTTGATTATGTGCGCCATTTCCGGGGCAGTCGCCTTGCGGAAATTGCGCGATGCCGACCCGGCAGATATTTTTTAGTCCGCGTTTCCCCTAAATTTGGAACAGCTAATAATTCAACTGATTATGAATGTTAATCCCGCCTCCAGTTTCAACGCTCAAACGGTTTCTTCCCGGCCCACTGCGGTGGTAGAAATTGAAAACGTCAATCATTATTTTGGAAAAGGGTCTCTGCGAAAACAGATTTTATTTGAGATTAAATTAACGATTTATTCGGGAGAAATTGTCTTAATGACTGGACCATCGGGTTCGGGAAAAACCACTTTGTTAACCTTAATGGGAGGGTTGCGATCGACCCAAGAAGGGAGTCTGAAAGTGTGCAATCAACAACTCTGTGGGGCGAATCAGAACAAATTGGTGCAAGTTCGCCGGAATATTGGGTATATTTTTCAAGCCCATAACTTGTTAAACTGTTTAACCGCAAGACAAAATGTTCAAATGTCCCTGGATTTGCATTCTCAACCCGGGGAGGAGAGCAAAATGAAAGCCCAAGCGACGGCGATGTTAGAGTCGGTGGGATTAAGGGAATGGGTGGATTATTATCCCGAAAACCTTTCCGGGGGACAAAAACAACGGGTAGCGATCGCCCGTGCATTAGCGAGTCATCCTCAATTGGTTTTAGCCGATGAACCCACCGCTGCATTGGATAGTAAATCCGGTCGAGATGTGGTAGAACTGATGCAACGTTTGGCAAAAGAACAAGGTTGTACTATCTTGTTGGTGACTCATGACCCCCGAATTTTAGACATTGCCGATCGCATCGTTCAGATGGAAGATGGACGACTCAACGAAGGGAAGGGATAGGGTCATCACCGGAAAATAATCGACCTTTGTGAACTTGCCCAACCGGGCGATCGCACGGGGGGATTTTTGATAGCTTTGAACACAGACCCTCTGATGCATCCCCCACTCAGAATCTTGCATAACAGGATATACCTCCGCCTTGCATCCTTCACCTTTAACGACGCGGTTTTTTGCCCGCATTTCCGGGTGTTTTCGTCTTGGTTCCGGTTTTCCCCCGGCGCGTGGTTGCGCCCGTCATCGAGGTTGCCCCTGTCATCGCGCCTGTATTCGATGTATCTGAGGCGGAGACCCGTCGTGCGGTTGTCGTCCGGAACGTGACGTTCACCCCTTCATTCGATTGTTCCAGGACTAACAAGGGGGTTGGTTTGGCTTTTTGATCCCAGTGGATGTAAGCCACCCTACCTTGAATCGTCGGTTGCCAGGTGTCGTGATCATCCCTAGCACTGAGATAGGTTTCCAGACAGTCAATAATTTGGCTAATCGTTTTTGAAGTGGCTTGGGTCGGTAATTTTGTTAACTTAATTTGAATGCGAAACAAGACTCTTTTCTTCGATTTGGCTACCTCACCCAAATGATATTCCACATCAAATATTTCATCCACTTGTCGCCCAGACCCTCGGTTTTCTGCATTCGGACGCAGCGCAACCGAGATTTTTTCTTTCACCTTGACTTTAATTTGATTCACCACAGCAAAGTGGAAATTTTCTTCCTCCATCCTCATTCGCAGATAGTCTAAGTTAAACTCCCGCGAGTGAATCAGGTCTGGATTTTTTTCCATTTTTGTGATGGTTTCGAGGGAGAGCTTCAGCTTCTTTTGTAGCTCTTTATTTTTAAATTCATCAAATTTAATTTTTTTCTTGAGCTGGTCCATTTGCATCTTTTGAAACAGAAAAGATGCTATCATTAACAGCAAAAGGCCCCCCGATATTGACATCCACAGTTGATCCGATGAAAGGGGAAATTTGGAGTCATTCGCTTCAGGCGCTTGAGCTAAGGTAGGCTGGACAAGGATAATAGGACTTGACATAGACTTTCCCTGGTACAACGGCACTTTTTGATAGAGTTCCCCCAAAGGCATCTTTGATATTCATCCCGCAAGTTTTTCACTCCTTCTCATGGATCGGAGGCCACGGATGAGAGTTGTCAAGTCGGGTAGAATCTTGGGTCTGTCTCTTGAGAGTTCAAACAGAAGGTTAGGAGATGTTCGTCCGTTTTGCGGCCAACTGCTGGATACTCAAAATCAACCGAACCGATCGCAATACTCTTACTTTATCTTAACGATTCGCTGACAAGCTGGATCTAAAGGGGTAATTTTTCCCAAGCATCGGACTCCAGAATTGGCAAAAAAAGCAAATCCAGCGTCAAGACTGTCTACACCCCGGATGACACCCCACCTTAACTCCAGGACGATCCCAAAACTTCTGTATGATGCCCCAGACCGACGAAACAGGGCTATACCTGATTCTGATGGCGAACTCTACTGTAGTTTAGGGCAATTGCTCCGCGATGAAAAGCGCAGGTCCAAAACCGGGGATTCTGCGCGATCGCCGCCAACTCTGTCGGTCCGGCAGTTGGTCCCTATTAAAGTGGCGAATTGAACTCGCTTTGACCACTCCGGTCTTGTTCGAGGCAGCTTTCCCCATTGCATTGAAGCGTTTAAACCCGTTTAAAGGCCATGATTGCCCGGAATTAACTCCAGTAAATTCTAGGGAATTCCCATTTGAATCAACCGAAATCTGACGGGGATTTTAACCCTTTTTGCAGTTGCGCTACTCAATGCAAACGAATTCATCTCCAAGGGTTGACTCCTTTTCTTTCCCTTGGTCTCATGTTAAAGGAAAACCCACAGTCATGAAAGAGTACAGTCAGAAATTTATGAAATCTTTACCGTTATCTCAACTTCAGACCCATCCTAGCCTGCCACGGGTGGCAGTGGTGGCAACGGATCTGGATGGGACGCTGACGCAACAGGGGAAATTTACCCCGGGTTTGTTACAAGCATTGGAGGCATTAGCGGCAGCATCTGTAGCGGTGGTGATTGTCACCGGACGATCTGCCGGATGGGTGAGTGGGTTAGTCAGTTATCTGCCGGTGGTGGGGGCGATCGCCGAAAATGGCGGGATCTTCTACCCCAGCAACGGGACTCCCGTCCTGTTAACTCCAATTGCTGATTTAAAAACCCATCGGCAGCAACTGGCGGCAGGATTTGCTCATCTGTTGACGGAATTTCCCCACCTGCGAGAGACTGAGGATAATCCCTTTCGAGTCACAGATTGGACCTTTGATGTGGCGGGACTAACCTCGGACAATTTGCAGGGATTGAGGGACCTCTGTGCCCAACTGGGTTGGGGATTTACCTTTAGTACCGTTCATTGTCATATCAAACCCCACAAGCAGGATAAGGCGGTGGCCCTGATGCAGGTTTTGGGCGACTGCTTCCCCGACTACAGCGGCGATCGCGTCATGACGGTGGGGGATAGTCCCAACGATGAGAGTTTATTCGACAACACCCTCTTTCCCTTGTCCGTAGGGGTTGCCAATCTGGCTGAATATTTGCCCGTCCTCACCCATCACCCGGCGTACCTGACAGATTTACCCGAATCTGAGGGGTTTTGCGAGTTAGTTCGCGCTATTCTGGCGTCCCAATTGCCTTAAAACAGACCGTCCCTTCTGGATGGAGAGGCGACTACCCTGTGGCGGGTTGCCCCTTACTGGGCAGTCGGGGTAAAATTCCCGGACACAAATTTCCATTGATTTTGTTCTTTCGCCAAATTAACCTCAATCTCAAACAGACTGTCCAAATTGCCCTTAACCACTGCCGCTACCTGCTGACCCTCTTGTTCTGTAAATGTCCATTGATTAAACTCAATCTCTCTGCGTCTTTCTAATGCAGTCGGCAGAATTGGATTTTCTTGGATTCTTTGTTGATATTCTTCCAAAGTCATCTGAGACCGAAGCTGACTGGAAGCATTCTCATAAGCGGCCTGGACATTTTGATTAATGGCAATGCCTTTTTCTAGGCGCATAAAATGGGCATGGGCCGCCTGATTCGCGGACCGAATTTCGGGCAAATAGGTTTTCATGACTGAAAATCCTATCCCCAATCCCGCTAAACTCACCAACAGCAAAATAATCCCAATTATTTTTTTAAACGTAAAAATATATCGGTCTTCCACAATAATGCCCGGAACACCAGCATCCCGATTAATCACCAGGGTTTTTGCATAGCGATCGCCCAAAGTTTGGGTTTTCGGAGACATTAACAACGGGGCGAGGAGCAAGAGCATATCCACAGGTTTAAAAAGATTCCGGATCAGCGCTTGCAATAAAGTAGGTCGGCGTCCCCGTAAGGTAACGACTTCTTCTTGAAAAATTAACTTACCCAGAGTCCAACCCAAGGTTGCTTCTAACAGGGTAAAATAAATAATAAAAACTAAAAATACAATAAGAAATTTGGAAACATCCAAAGCAACAAATGTGATACTATTTTCACCGAAATTTGGTAAAAAATCAAGCTCTAATCCCACAGAAAACCACACCAATGCAATCAAAATAAAATCAATTGTCGCTGCAATTATCCTTCGGAAAAAGCCAGGAAATAAACTTTGGGCCGGGTAACTTGCCATGAGCATGATATAGAAAGAAGAGTTACGGAACAGTTTACATAATGCCATAGATGGGGAACCCTGCCAGGGGAGGGTCTAAGGGAAAAATTCCCGGCAATTTAGGGAGTTCGACATCAAATCTTTAATGGGGACGAAACCCCAGGGTTAGGGGGTTCCAGAGGGTGGGCGATCGCCCCTTAACCTTTGCCCCTGGACCTCAGACTCGATTAAAATCCTGAAACATTTCCCCAAAATCGGATAATGATGAGTTATCGTGGTGAGATAACTGGCGCTACGCTGGAAAGTTCTATGAAAAAACTTCTGCTCCTCTCCTTATTTATAGTGGGTTTGAGCTTTGCCCTGTTTAACTTCAAGGGTTTAGCCAATCAAGGCACTTTCGAGTCCATTGTCCTCGACTTTCGGGATGATTTGCCCCTAGTCGAACTCAACCAACAAATCAACGCAGTCGCCTCCGAGTATGGCGTGGTCCCCCATCTCAACTCTGAGTTTTCCGTGGACGATCGCTTCTATCTCGTCAACGGCGATCGCGAACTGCTCAAGACCCTCAAAAAATCTGAGGTTTCTCAATACACAGAATACATTGAACCCGCATACGAATATCAAACCCTCGATATTCCCAACGACCCATTCTACGCCCAACAGTGGAATCTCCGCAGCATCAACGTAGAAAAAGCCTGGAGTGACACCAAAGGCAGTGGCATCACCGTCGCGGTGATCGATACCGGAGTCAGTCGCGTTCCGGACTTAAAAAATACCAAATTTGTCAAAGGATACGATTTCGTTAACAATCGCGAACTCGCCGATGATGATAACGGACATGGCACCCACGTTGCGGGAACCATCGCCCAAACCACCAATAATGGCTATGGCGTCGCGGGAATCGCCTATGAAGCCAGCATCATGCCCCTGAAAGTCTTAAGCGCCAGTGGGGGCGGCAACGTGGCCGATATCGCCGAAGCAATCAAATTTGCCGCCGATAACGGGGCCGATGTGATTAACATGAGCTTGGGGGGTGGCGGTGAAAGTAACGCCATGAAAGAGGCGATCGCCTACGCCCATAACAAAGGGGTCGTGATTATTGCTGCCGCTGGAAACGAAGAACGCAACAGTGCCTCCTATCCCGCCCGCTATACCAACGTCATTGGAGTAGCGGCGATCGATTCCACCGGACAAAAAGCCCCCTACTCTAACTTTGGGGCCGGTGTGGATATTTCTGCCCCCGGTGGCGATACCAGCAAAGGAGACGAAGGCGGTATCCTCCAAGAAACCATCTCCTTTGACCCCGATACCAATCTTCCCGGTTCTGCTTTTCAAGCTTATCAAGGCACCAGCATGGCGGCCCCTCATGTGGCCGGTGTCGCAGCTTTGATTAAAGCCTCTGGGGTCACGGACCCGGAAAAAATTACCGCAATCCTCAAAGAATCAGCGCGGGATGTGAAAGAAGACCCCCTCAACCACTTTGGGGCGGGACATCTGGATGCCGCTAGTGCGGTAACCCTAGCTAAAACAGGTCAATTTGACTTTGGTCACTTCTTTAGTGACTTCTTCCGCTGGTTGCGCGATAACGGCTATCTCAACCCCCGTTTCTGGATTGATGGCGGCGTCTACGCCTTGTTACCAAAAGTCTTAATGGTCGTCGGGTCCTATCTGATTGCCTGGTTACTGAAGATGTATTTCCCCTTCAGTTGGACGATGAGTATGGCGAGTGGATTGGTTGCTGGAAGTTCTGGATTATTCGTCCTGCGTGGATTTTATATCTATGACTTACCCCAGTGGCCCTTCCGTGTCCTGGGCAGTTCTATTCCAGAATTGGGAACCGCTATTTCTGGAAGTAGCGCCTTTAATCCGATTTTTGCCAGTGTCGCGATTCCGGTGGTTCTGATTCTGTTGCTGTTGGGACATCCCCAATGGAAATGGTTCGCGATCGGTTCTACCATTGGCATTGCCACCTGTCTAGGCATTAGTGCGGTTTTAGCACCGGCCCCGACCTTATTATGGATTGGCAGTGGCATCGGTGCCCGGGCCTTTTTACTGGTGAATGCCTTCTTGTGCTTGGCACTTGCCCGTCTCGCCATGAAGGATGAGGGACAAATTGCATGAGTATTAATGTAAAAGGGACAATCGAACGCAAAAAGATCGGACCCGGTGCTTGGGCATTGGTTGCCGATAGCGGTGAAACCTACGAGATTTATCAAGGGGCACCGGCGGATTTGTTAAAAGCGGGTCAAAAGGTCAAAGTCAAAGGTCAAGTCCGCGATGATGTGATGACTATGGCTATGATTGGCCCAGTTTTAGAGGTGAAATCTTTTGAGGCGATCGCCTCGGATTAGATTCCCTAAATAACTCATCTAAAAAAGGCGCACCATTAATGTAATGGTGCGCCTTTTTCATCGATTGGGTACCACGCACAAGAAACCGGGTTTCTGACCTAAATTTAGGATAATAGCGAGAAATTTTGTAAAGAAACCCGGTTTCTAACCCTTGGGGTACAGCGTCAAAGGCACAAAAAAACCTTCTAACCCTTGGGGTACAGCGTCAAAGGCACAAGAAACCGGGTTTCTGCCCCAAATTTATGATAATAGCGAGAAATTTTGTAAAGAAACCCGGTTTCTAACCCTTGGGGTACAGCGTCAAAGGCACAAGAAACCGGGTTTCTGCCCCAAATTTATGATAATAGCGAGAAATTTTGTAAAGAAACCCGGTTTCTAACCCTTGGGGTACACCGTCAAAGGCACAAGAAACCGGGTTTCTGACCCAGATTTATGATAATCGCGAGAAATTTTGTAAAGAAACCCGGTTTCTAACCCTTGGGGTACACCGTCAAAGGCACAAGAAACCGGGTTTCTGACCCAGATTTATGATAATCGCCAAAAATTTGGTGAAGAAACCCGGTTTCTAACCCTTGGGTTACCCTCGCACTGAAGTTGGTCAAAATTTTTGAGAAAAAAAAACCGGCTCAAAAGAGCCGGGAAACGTCAATCAGGGTGCATCTACCATTCCTTTCTTCTTGAGATCCCCCTGCAATCCGGACAAATTATTGCTAGACTAGAGATTAAGCAGGCACAAAGCGAACCTGTGCCATCAGGCTGTCACTACATTTGCAAGGGAGAGGAAACGTTAATTAGGGTGTGTTCCTCTCGGGCTAATCGGGTTCTGATGTGTCTGCCCCGTCAATCAAGGGAAGGGATTCTGCTTTCAGGAGCGATTCAGGGGTGCATCTGAAGGATCCCAACTCATGCGATCGCTCCTCAACAACCCACTAAAAAAATCCCTAGCTCCTAACAACTAGGGATCGACTTTTGAGTGCATCTATTATCTGATCCTTCTTAGATTTTTCAGCTTAACCGGATCAAGGTACAGGAGATCTGTAACCCGTTTAATATTGATTGGGGTTGAAGGCTTGAGGTGAACAGTCCGCAATTGCAGCGGGCTGATTCTCCCTTCTTTTTAACCCGATCGCCCGGTGGAATGTCTCAATTGTCAGCAGATTAACGGCCAAAAGCTTAAAAAATTCCCGGCGTTTTGGTGCCGGGATATATCCATCAGGGTGCATCTACCACTCTATTGTTCTCGATAGAGCTCATGCATTCCGGACAGTTGTCAGCATTTCCTCAGAAAATTTTTGCAGTCATTGTTTAGGGGGTTAACAGCCAATTTTGATTAGGGAATGAAAAAGTTTCTTTCATCGGGTAACTTTTCCCCCTCGTTTGCGTCTATCCGGAAAGACTCTATCCAAAATAAAGTTCCTCTAACTTGGGGAAATTTTTGAGGGCACATCTATAAACTCACCCTTTAAATAGGGGATAAACTCATCCGAAGAAACCCGGAAAATGAGCGACTATCTGCCCATTTGTAGTGGGTTTTTCCAGTCAACTATCCCATTTATTCCCTTAAAACAAGAGTTAAAAATAAAGGGGCCAGCCTGCACTGAACCGCAGGTCAGCCCAAGAGATAGCATATAAACAGTGAGCAGGAGTGCAGTGAAACTGTGAGCCAGAAATTTGAAGAATTACATATTTCTGTAACCCCAGTTGGGGACGATAAGTATCTGGTACGGACCGAACAAGCACCCAAAGGCGTGCTACCAGCGGAGGAACAAGTGGTCTGGCCGGTAGAGGGATGGTTGCGCCAAGCGACTAAGCTAATGGAAGATCCATTATCGATGTTGATGCGCTTAAATGATCGACCCGATTCTTCCTCGAACTCCCCAACGGCCAATTCAGAACGGACTACTTTAGGAAACTTAGTTGAACTCGGTCAGGAACTGTATCAGGCGTTGTTTCAAGGCAGCTTACTCGATCGCATGACTTCGGCCCAGGCGATCGCCCATAACCAAGGGAATGTGCTGCGATTACGCCTAGGACTCAAAGGCCCTCACCTGCCTCGTTTACCTTGGGAGGTGATTCACGAAGAAACCCGGGCGATCGCCACGGGGAAAGACCTGGTATTTTCTCGCTATCAACCCACCCTCGCCCCTGTCGCCCTCCCCGGAAATACGGGCGATCGGGTTAAAATTTTAATGGTCTTGGCCGCACCCACCGACCGGGAAAATCTCGCCCTGAAACGGGAAGCAATTCACCTCCAGGAAGACCTCAAAGCGCGTTGGCGCAGTGGCACTCCCGTCACTGGCAAACCCCCACAAATCCAACTGGATATCCTGGAACAACCCAACCGCGAAGAACTCACCCGCGCCTTAGAACAAAATCACTACCAAGTCTTACATTACTCCGGTCATAGCGATGTCGGTGCCGGTGGCGGTGAACTGTATCTGGTCAACCGGAAAACTGGCCTCAGCGAAGTTCTCACGGGCAATGACCTCGCCGGATTGTTAGTCAATGCGGGGATTCGCATGGCCGTTTTTAACTCCTGTCGCGGGGCTTATACCGCCAGTTCTGACCCCACCGATGCCACCGGCAGACGGTCTCTAGCCGAGGCCCTGGTCAAGCGGGGAGTCCCCGGGGTTCTGGCAATGGCGGAACGGATCACCGATGATGTCGCCTTGACCCTGACCCGGTTATTTTATTACAACATCAAACAAGGGTATCCCGTAGACCTGAGTCTGAATCGCGCCAGACAAGGGTTGATGTCTGCTTATGGGTCTCACGAACTCTACTGGGCGCTGCCTGTGCTGTATCTCCATCCGGAATTTGATGGATATCTCACCTCGGCACAAGAGGCCACCGGGAATCCTCGCACGACCGGAGGCGATCGCCCGCTTCCCCGTCAAACCTCCCCGATTCCCCAGGAAATCGCTGCTGCCAGTTCCCTCTCACCCTTCTCTCCCCCTGGCACTTCTCACTCCCACGACGCTCTCGATTTCACCACCATCCCCCCCTCCCGCACGGGAACAATGACGGTGCAAAGTGCGTTTGCCGAGGATGACCCGGAATTGTTCGATGAGGGAGACCTGGAAGGGGTTTATGAAGATATCATGTATGACGAACTCGACGAGGATGAGGCCGTCTCCGTGGTGTCAGAGTTGTTCCGAGAAATGGTGGGTGAGACTGACCCCGAAACCGATGCGCTGCATCGTCAGAACAGCCAAGTCCAAAAGGCGTTTGATATCCTCGAAGAAACCCTCACCGAGGAGTTACCCCCAACGGCTAAGACTCCCCCTTACTCTGCCCAAAATTGGCCGTTACCGGCAACGGATGCGCCTCTGACTCAGCCGCGTCAGAATGCCTTGAACACCGTCAAATCTTTTGGGTATAAATGGCGGGTGGCGATCGGCGCAGCGGTGGCGATCGCCATTGCTGGGGCCGGATTCTGGACCGGGCAAACTCGCTTTTCTGCTACCACCCCAGGACAAAATGCCATATTCCCTCCCACCGCTTCGATCGCCCTGGAGTCTACTTTATCTGCGGGAGATCACGCCAATTTTAGTCAATTACAAACCCCTGAAGTCGGCAAATTAGCCTTTGCTTACTTTAACGAAGGGGATGCGATCGCCGGTCAAAAAGCCCTCGAAGAACTCCTCCAACCCCAACGCAGCGCCCTCAATTATGCCGAAGCGGTACTCAGTGGCGTTCCCGAACCTCATAAATTTGACTCCAGTATCACCTTCCTCTGGGGTCGCCTCGCGTGGCAAGCGGTCCTCTCCGGCAATCCTAAATATAGTCTGGATGATGTCCGCCGCTATTGGACTCGCGCCGTCCAACAAGAACCCAATAATCCCACCTATTACAATGCTCTAGGATTTGCCTACTACGCCGATGGCAATTTCAAAAAAGCCGAAGATGCTTGGATGGAATCCTTAAAAATACTCGAAAAAATGCCCTTAATCGGGGCAAAAAATTCCACCACCCCCGAATCTGCTCCCCTAGAAAGTTATGATGCTCTAACAGCTTATGCCGGATTTTCCCTAATCCTAAGTCGTTCTGCATCAAACTTACCCCCAGGCGATCAGGCGGAAGTCCTGAATAAAGCCATTAAACTCCGCAAAATCGTCCTCAACGCCGATCCCCTGAGTTTCCAACCCGACGCCCTAGCAACGGACTGGATGTGGCCTGAATCCGCCCTAGAAGATTGGCGATCGCTCCTCATGACCCGAGAGTAATTCTAATGGTCATAAAAGAAAGCGAGCAAGATGCTCGCACTCCCAGGGGTTCATAATTTTCTAAAGTTGTCCTCTTAGTTCAACGTCCCGACTTCAGTCGTTCTCTTAGTTCGTAGTAACGACTTCAGTCGTTCTCTTAGGGAACTCCAAAAAATAAAACCTTCAAAAAACCCGCAGGCTCAAGCCTGGGGCTACACGGACAAAGCGGTGCCTGCGCGGGCTAAAAGAGCCTTGTTAGGTGCGATCGCATCAAAGCAAGGATGATTTATTTGTTG
>NZ_JAMXOT010000282.1 GCF_024220515.1 Oscillatoria sp. HE19RPO | reverse complement strand
TAGCCCCCACGAGACAACTTCAAGCTACCAGAAACCGGGTTTTTGCCAAAATTTAACGCTCCTTATCATAGACTCTGTAAAAAACCCGGTTTCTAGCCCCCACGAGACAACTTCAAGCTACCAGAAACCGGGTTTTTGCCCAAATTTAACGCTCCACATTGCCGATACCCAGTTTAGATATGGGGGTAGCATATTTTAAAATACTGGCTAACCGCTGAAGGAGGTTTTCCCCACACCCCCCTCACCAACTAAGATGAGTTGAAAGACCCATTCTCGTTATTCGGAATGGAGTTGTTCGCGCAGATAGGCTAAGGTGGCATCGATGCCTTGGTTTAAGATTTCGGGCGGTGGGGAGGTGAGGGGGTTACCGCCGATGTAGAGGCCATCTTCCCACCATTTTTCTGGGTTTTCCTTAAGATTTAGGACTTTAAGGTTAGTGAGATTTCCAATTTCTGGGGGCAGTGTACTCAATTGATTGTCGCAGAGGTTTAGCCGTGTCAAATGGGTGAGTTGTCCAATTTGCGGCGGTAGTGTACTCAGTTGATTGCTGCTGATAGATAGCACGGTCAGATTAATAATCTGCTCAATTTCCGGGGGCAGTTTACTTAGTTGGTTATCATCGCAATTTAGCCATGTCAAATTAGGGAGGTGGCAAATTTCCAGCGGCAGCGCACTCAGTTGATTGCTGCTAATCGATACCGCTGTCAGATGGGTTAGTTGTCGAATTTCCGGCGGTAGGGTATTCAGTTGATTTTCAGTAAGGTTTAGCCATGTCAGATTAGGGAGTTGGCAAATTTCCAGCGGTAGCGCACTCAGTTGATTGCTGCTAATGGATACCGTTGTCAGATGGTCAAGTTGGCACATTTCCGGAGGCAAGACACTGAGTTGATTGTCGCAGAGGTTTAGCTCTTTCAGATGAGTGAGTTGCCCAATTTCCGAGGGCAAGGTACTCAGTTGATTGCCCATGAGGTCTAGCTCTTTCAGATGAGTGAGTTGCCCAATTTCCGGCGGCAACTTTGTCAGATCGTTCCATGAAAGGTCGAGGGAGGTTACGTGATCCTCCGCAGATTGTTGGATAATTTCAAGTAGTTCTTCTTCTGTCATGACTCAACCTCAATGTTGCTTGTCAGGCTTTTTTTGACTTAGGCGGATGGGGTAGGGGGGTGGCGCTTGGTTGGCCGAGGGAGGGGTAGCATTCGGGGGTGCATTTTCAGTCAATTGTCCGATTCCTGGGGGAATGCTTCGCCTCTACTTGGATTCGCCGATCGCAGATATCCGCTGCTGTCTGGTTTTTATTGTAGGGTAACCTATTTTGGGCCGTTGGGTTGGTACAGCGCTCAGATTTAGTAGAAGACTGGGAGATACCGGGTTTCTGACTGGAGTGAGTATCTAAGTTGGATGATGCTAGGGCGCAAGATGTTCAGGGTTCAAGAGATTAGGAGTGCGAGCATCTTGCTCGCTAGGAGCATTTCGTCTGGATTGGGGGGTGGGATTTACCGATGAGATTGGTTTCGGGCGATTCTCGAATCGCCTCTACAGGGGGATGTGATTGGTTTCGGGCGATTCTCGAATCGCCTCTACAGGGGGATGTGATTGGTTTCGGGCGATTCTCGAATCGCCCCTACAGGTTGATGAGATTTGGTGGGCGGGATTTAGCGATGAGATTGGTTTCGGGCGATTCTCGAATCGCCTCTACAGGGGGATGTGATTTGGTGGGCGGGATTTAGCGATGAGATTGGTTTCGGGCGATTCTCGAATCGCCTCTACAGGGGGATAATACCAAATTCGATTGTCTCAAGTCGATTTTCTGGATTAGCCCGCGCAGGCGGGCTTCGTCTGTATAGCCCCACCCTTTAGGGTGCGGGTTGTGATAGACTTTGACAACCGGATTCTGGATAAGATTGGTATGGATTAGCCCGCGCAGGCGGGCTTCGTCTGTATAGCCCCACCCTTTAGGGTGCGGGTTGTGATAGACCTTTGACAACCGGATTCTGGATGAGATTTCTGGCGGGCGATTCTCGAATCGCCCCTACAGTATGGGGTTCGGTTTCCCAGTCGGCGTTTGTCCGGTTAGGGAATGGGTGAGAAAACCGATCGCCCCCCTATTCATTCCCTCAATTTGCCCACTTATCCACCCATTTCACTGTCCCTTCATCGGCTAATAACCAGCGACGACAGACGATGTTTTCTCGGGTGGGGAGTGCGGCATCGTTGCCATGTTCGTCTTTATACACGATCGCATATTTATAGGCGATCGCCTTTCCTACACTTTCCTCAAAGGGGATTTCGGCAAACCAGGTATTCGAGTTGATATACTCCAGGGTATAGGCTTTGGTAATATCCCAATTCCCCAATTCTGGACAATCTCCTGTCACTACCACCACTTGACCCACATCGGTTGAAAGTCCATTCAAATGTGCGCGCACTAAGACGGTCCCCTTAATCCGTTCCCCGACGTGACTGATGACGACTGCCTCTTTAGCACCCAGTTCTAATTGATGTAACATTCCCCCCTGCACTTCCAGTTTGCGGCGGGTTACAATGCAGCTATGTTCCCCATCGGGTAAGTCAGTATGAACATCAATGGTGGTTGCTTCCCCGCGATTCATGGCGACGAAGCACACGGAATCCCGATACCGTCGCACATAAGCATAAACATCCGCCGTGAGATACTTATTCCATTGACTGCCCAGGGAAACCGCAGGATTCAGACGGCGCACCCCCGAAAGTAAGCGAATATCCCGATAAATTGGGGTGTCTGTATCCCAGTTTTCCATCATGGGACGATTGTAGGGGTCATTATTACCGTAGGGATTATTATCCCCATTGGTATCATTGTGCAGATACTGCTCGGTCCCGTAATAGATACAGGGAATTCCCCGGCAAGTCATAATTAAATTAATCGCCAAACGCAAGAGATCCGGGTCCGGATTCAAGGTTTGGAACCGATGCATATCGTGATTATCGATAAAGGTAATCAGTTCCGTGGCAGCATTATATTTATAATCCTGGTCAAAAATAGACTGGATCATTTGAAATCCCGGTTCTGCACCGACTGCCAATACTTCTCGAATTGCCGTAGCTAAACCAAAGTCCAGAATGGTCATTCCTGATTCATTGGCAAAGCTGACCGATCGCTCATCGTTGGGATGGTTATAAATCCATTCCCCAAAGATAAACACATCCGGTTTGTGAGACTGAATATCGGCGTTGAACTCCTGCCAAAACCAGATCGGCATATGTTTGATTGTATCCACACGCAAGGCATCGACGCCCCGATCCAGCCATTGTTTAATGGCAGATTTGATGTAGTTTCGATAGGTGATATTATTTTCGTTAAAGGTAGCCAACCCCGCTAATTCGCAGTTCTGCACCTGCCATTCATCTTCCCAATTGGTCACTTCCCCATAATGATGATACCAGCTCTCTTTATCATCATTGAAATCGGCAATTTTAACCCCATCATCATAAAGTTCGCCTTTAACCCCGCTAAAATCCGGGTTACTATGGTTACAGACAATATCGAGAATGAGTTTCATATCTCGCTTGTGTAACTCATCAATCAGTTTATCAAAAACCGTATCGCGACTGTCTTGGGTGGCGTTGAGGGAGGGGTTATCATCGGGGGCAATAAATCGGGGATTGAGGCGTTTAAAATCTCGGGTCCAGTAGCCGTGAATGGCCGCTTGTTCGACAAATAAGGCTTCCACTTGTTCAAACAGCGGAGTTAACCAAATGGCGGTGATGCCGAGGGATTTGAGATAGTCTAGTTTGTCAATGACGCCCTGTAAATCGCCGCCCCAGTATTTGCCCCAATCTTCTCCCGAAGGGTCGAAGAGTTCGGGATTCGGTCCTTCGCTATTGCTGGGGTCGCCATCGTAAAATCGGTCTACGACGATGAAATAAATGGTTTCTTGACGAAATTCAATAGACCGGGTGAAGAGAAACTCAAATTCGTTTCCTTCTTCTTCTTTTTGGAGGGTCAATTCAGCCCCAGTGGAGGCATCAACATTCGAGGGGGAAGAACCCAATGTGAGAGATTCTTCTTTGGAACTGGAAGTCGGCTGCATAAGGTTTGGGAGACCACCCTCTGAACAGGTGGAAAATCAAGTGTATAAAATGACTGAATACCATCTGAATCATACCCCCCGAACTTGGGTCAGTCATCTATCTGGAGGAACAAAAACTGACGCTACAAGGATGCCTCGGGGGGCGAGGGCCTAGAGTGGATGAAACTCTAGGGTTCTGGGAGGGGTTTGAGGGTGATTTTCCACTCTGTGAGACGGGAAGCGAGTTGGAGATTTTGGTCCTCGGGTCCGAGGGCGACTGCCAACCGATCGGGAGGAACGATCACCTCAGCGGATTGATTCTCCACATCGAGGGCGATCGCCCCTTCAACTAGAGTCAGAGATAGAGCATTGGCAATATAGGTAGCGGGGTCCTCGGACCAGGGAATCACTTCGATTTTTTCCCCAGGGATTTCCTGGGCGATCGCCTGGAGATGTTCCCCCAGCTTACCAATACAAGCTGCCACCGCATCGACTTCCGGATCCAGAGCATGGACCGCGATTTTAGTCCGGGGGGCGATATCGGGTTTTGTGGGGATGGAATCCCGGGCCACCCCTTTGACTTCAACGAGTCCCTGGCGAATTTCCGGAACGCGATCGCTCAACAAACCGGAAACCAGATAACTCGTAGCGCGGGACACCCGTAACAGGGGTTTTGAACTGGGGCGATCGAAGACTTTTTTCAGATAAACCTTCAATTGAGCCCCTTCTTGATAGTCATCATTCGGTAACTTTTCATATTTGGGAAGTTCCGCTTCCACCAGAGGGTGACCCGCACCTCCACTGACCCCTAAGACGACCCCGCGAGCATCACTTTTGAGGACCTTACCCACCAGAACGGTCCCCTTGCGATCGGCAAACGTCTCTTGAATGTATTTGCACTGCTGTTCTTGCAATTTTTGAGTGAGGACCGTTTTGGTTTGTAACGCCGCCAGACGACCGAAATCTCCTTGATTGGGAGTCACATCCACAATCACGCGATCGCCGACTTTGACTTTGGCCCCCTTTTTAATCGCCAAATCCAGGGGAATTTCGCGATCGCTATCCTCCACCGTCTCCACCACCGTCTTCGTCGCCGTCACCCGAAACCCTTCCGCCTTCAGGTCCAGTTTGACTGCAAAATTTTCAAAGTAGTCTTCGGGAAAATCCTCATCGTTGCGGACTTGGGTCCGACGATAGCGCTCATATCCTTTAAGTAATGCAGCTTTCAGCGCTGCCTGGACCGCCAGTGGCGGTAAAGAGCGCTGTTGACTCATCGTATCAAGCAGCGATCGGAGTCCGGGAAGACTGACCATCGACATTGAGAACACCTCCTACAACGCTGTTCCAAGTAGCTCTGGGCTTAGGGAATTTTACCTGAAAAGCTCACCCATTTTTTAATCATTCCCTGGGGAGGGTGGGGGAGATGGGGAAGATGGGGGAGATGGGGGAGAAGTTTGTAGTAACGACTTTAGTCGTTGCTCTCGTGTTATGGCGGATGCCATAACACGAGCAATCTGAGGGTCTACCGCCTTGCCTGCTGGGGAACTGGAGACAGCACCTGAGATTGGGGCGTGACGAAAGCGGATGCTTTCGTCACGCGGTAACGACTGAAGTCGTTACTACAAACTTCTCCCCCAACTCCCCCATCCTCCCCATCAACATAAGACCAATGACCAATGACCAACGACAATTAACCTTAGACAAAATCGCCGGTTGTAATAATCAGGTTGCGGAACTCGGGGTCAATGCCTTCGAGGAGGGCAATCACCACCGAGGTATCCTTAGCTAGGACGATAGTCGTATCCGTGGGTGAATCTCCAATGGGTGCAGAAATCAGTAACTCACTGACTTTTAGACCCCCGGTGAGAATAAACTTGTCCTGTCCATCCTCAAAATCCGTAATGGTGGCAGTGACTCCGGGACGCAATACGAAGAAGTCCCTGCCTGCGCCTCCGGTATAAAGGACAAATTCCCCGGCACCCCCATCGAGGGTGTCGCTGCCGTCACCGCCGAGGATGGTGTCATTTCCGTTTCCTCCCAGGATGAAATCGTTGCCTGCATCTCCGGTGAGGACATCATCCCCATCGCCACCGTTGATCAGATCCTCCCCATCGCCACCGTTGATGGTATCGGTACCAGCACCGCCTAATATACTATCGTTTCCGGCATTGCCGTCGATCGCGTTGCTGCCTCCGGTGGCAACAATAGTATCGGCACCCTCTCCACCGTTGATGGTATCGTTACCGACGCCACCGATGAGACTGTCGTTTTCGGCACCACCATCGAGTAAATTCTCCCCTTCTCCAGCAATGAGAGTATCGTTGCCTTCATCACCGAAGAGGGTATCGTTGCCTGCTTCTCCAAATAAGATGTCATTGTCCTCACCCCCGCGCATTTGGTCATTGCCATCGCCGCCATAGAGGATATCTTCTCCTTCATCCCCTAATAGGGTGTCGTTGCCAATGCCGCCGAGTAAACTATCGTTTTCGGAACCTCCTTCTAGGAAGTCATTGCCCTCATCCCCTAATAGGGTATCGTTGCCCTCGTTGCCAATTAAGGTATCGTTGCCTGCTTCTCCAAATAATAAATCCTCCCCGTCTGCGCCTAGGAGGGTATCATTTCCGGTGCCCCCAAATAGGGTATCGTTTCCTAAATCCCCGGAGAGGAAATCATCATCGGCTTCCCCAAATAACAGGTCCTCCCCTTTACCGCCATAGAGGGTATCGTTACCTACACCGCCTCGCAGAGTATCGCGGCCCTGGTTGCCAAAAAGGTTGTCATCCCCTTCTTGTCCACTGAGTTGATCGTTCCCTTCGCCGCCATAGATACTATCGTTGCCTGCACCCCCAATCACGGTATCGTTACCGAGGTCCCCAAAGAGCAGATCGTTGTCCCCATCCCCAAAGAGTTGATCGTTGTCTTGTCCTCCATAGATAGTATCAGCACCGTCACCCCCGGCGAGGGTATCATCTCCTTGATTACCAAAGATCACATCGTCCCCATCGTTGCCGAAGACGGTATCGTTGCCTTCACCACCATAGAGGACATCGTTGCCATCCCCCCCAAAGATTTGGTCGTTCCCCTTGTCGCCGTAGAGGAGGTCATCCCCACTTTCGCCATAGAGGGTATCATCATCTTGGCCTCCGTAGAGGGTATCGTTAGCGCTACCGCCATTGAGGATGTCATTCCCGACATTGCCAAAGATGACGTCGTTACCGGCTTCTCCGATCACATTATCTTCACCGGCTCCAGCATAGACGAGATCATCGCCGTCGCCACCGGAAATGGTGTCGTTGTTGATGCCGCCACCGATGATATCGTTGCCGCCACCGCCTTCAAAAATGTTGAATCCGGACTCACTGGCGAGGGTATCGTTGCCCTCATCTCCGGAAAGGAAATCGTTTCCGATTCCAGCATCGAGGAAGTCGTCCCCTTGACCCCCGAAGAGGGAATCGCTTCCTTCTTCCCCAAAGAGTTGATCGTTGCCTGCGTTCCCAAAGAGGATATCGTCTCCAAGGCGACCAAAGATTTGGTCGTTTCCGGCATTGCCAAAAATCGTGTCGTTGCCAACGGATCCAAAAATGGTATCGTCACCCACGCTGCCTTGAAGGGCGTTGGGGAAATTGAATCCCACAATATTACTACCGGCGGCACGGGCGGCAACGACTAAACTCCAATAATGGTTAGCGTTAAAGGTTCCCGTATCGTTTTCTAGGAAGAAATAGCCAACGCCGATATTATCAACTCCGGGTTTGAGGAGGGTGTCTCGCTGTCCGGGATCGTTGAACCAATTTTCGACAACTTGCTCTGGGGTAGGAAGGGCCGCAGAAATATTCTCCTGGAAGTTGCTGAAGCGATATCCGACTGCTGCCAACCGGCTGACTGTTGTGGAGCCATCTGAGCCGGTGAGACTGAAAAAGTCGTTTTCCGCCATATCTTCGGCATGGATTTGGGCGGCTCGATTCAACTGGGAATCCACCGCGACAGGTGGCAAATTGGCGAGGGCGCGTCTTTGATTGACTAGCGCTACAACCTGATTGATAAATTCAGAGTTGGTTGTCATCTCATTTTTCTCCTTTGGGCTGGCTTGCCTTATCATCCATCAAATCATAATGGCGCGTTTTCGATAGAAATGCCAAAGGAGAATGGCTGGAGTGAGTCGGGTTCTAAAAGGACCGACAGAGTTGGGAGTCGGAGGGGACCTCGGAAATAAAACTAGGATTTGCTAGGGTTTCTAATTTGTGCAAGAGTTCGGTTTCAATGGGTGTGGTTGCCAAAATTTCAGGTTTGAGATCCCCCCATTTTTTTCCGGATTGGGTCTGATATCGGATTAAAGCGTGGGGGATTTCTTTGGAGATGAAGACGCGGGGAGGGGCGAGTTGTCCTAATAAGCGGGCATGACGATAATGGGGCGATCGCATGAGTGCACGATCTAACTGTTGGGCGATCGCCTCGGGTGAGTCTTGGGCGTCATCCAGTAACAATAGATAATGGGCAACGGGTTGGGTCACTGGGACGAGGGTTTTGAAAAAGGTGCGTTCTAAGGAGATGTCTTCGAGGACGGTTTGGACAAAGGGTTCGGAGAGCTTTTCTCCGACTAAATCGCTGATGCTGCGATCGCGTCCCAGAAATTCTAAACAGGGGGTTTTGTGATAAAAATGGCTGACTCGAATGCGATCGCCAATCCGATAGCGATACAACCCCCCTTTTTGCGAAATAATCAGGGTATATTCTTCCCCCTGTTTAATCTCATGGAGTTTATAAATCTTTTGGGTATCATCCTCAAACTCAAAAAACACTTCATTGAGCAGGGGAACAAATCCCTGGGCGGCAATCAAGGGAATCGTCATCGGCGCTTCCGTTGCCAGCAATCCTTTCCCCTGTACCATCACCCCGGGAAAAAGTTTTCGCAGAAATTCCGCCTGTTCCCGAGAATGACTGCTATCCCAACAGGAAATCAGTTTCAGTTTCGGCCAAATTTCAGTCCAGGGAATTGGCGATAACCTCAACTGTTGGGCGCGTTGGCGAGAGATTTTCTGACCTAATTTCTCGATGAGTGACTCGCGATGGGTTTCCATATAATCCAACAGCACTTTCAAAAAGCTGGGACTCCAAATGGAAATGGCTTCTAAGTGGTCTTCGCATAACAGTTCCAAACTTAACTGTTCTTTGAATTCATCGGGGTCTTGCAGGTGTTTCAGTCGAGGCGGGGCGACTAAGACCAAACTGAGTAAGGCCCGCAACCACCCATCTAAATACTCAGAATCATCCGCCAGTCCGCCTGAAATTTCAGTGATAACTTGGGGGTCTTTCAGTTGCGGGGAAATACAAAAATAAAATTTCCCTGTCTCAAATTTGGGTCCATTTTGAATTAAATCATGTACCCACACACAAAACATTGAGTTAAAGCTAGAACGCAGGGATTGGGTATAGGGAATCCATTTAGCCGGTCCCCGACTTCCCGAGGTTTTTTCATAAAATAAAATCGGTTCAGGAGTCAGAGACTTCCCCGGCAATGGAGTGTTTTGCGAAGAGTTTTTTAACTCCTGTGGACCGGGCAACTCAGCCGGTTCAATCCAACCTTGAATATCCTCATAGTTGACAACCGGAATCTGATTCCATTGCTCAGTTAAAGAGGCATGGGGAGCCGCATTAAAATTCAGGGATTTGCCATAGTCACTGCTTAAAAAATTTCGATAAATTTCTTGCTGGACCGAACGCTGAGACCTCCGGGGATTTTTTAAAGCCTGGGAAAATTTATAGGCATATAGACCAAGTAGAAAAGAAAAAAGTTGAATAATAGGACGCATCATGGTTATCCAAGTTCAATGGACTGAATCAATAATTAGAAAGCATTAAACAAGCAAAAATACAGGGGTATTTTGCCTGGTGCTGGAAGTTTTAATGGGCTAAAATTCTGAAGAAAAACCCATTATAATCGACTAATTATTTATACAGCTTAATTCTGGGTGTATCCGCATTTTATGGAAATTTAATCAGTGGAATGATTGCGGGGAGTGACTTTCGTATTGGGATAAAGATGGGTGGCAATGGGAAGATAAGCGCCATCAGCGATGGTGACTCCCGGACCGAAATGGGTGCCGGAACCGACAAACACATCATTGCCAATTTTGACGGATTTTACATATAACATTAAATTGTTATGTTTGGGTTTAATCACATGACTGTAAATCCCGACTCGATGACCGACAATGGTGCGATCGCCTACTTCTATTAATGCGCGATCGGCCAGTTCTAAACTCGGCATCCAATAAATCCCTCGCCCAATTTTTGCCCCCCACAATCTCAACCACAGGGAAAAAGCCCCGGGAATCAGCCGTAACACGGATTCAATCGCTGGAAACGTAATATAAATCGCCTGGATTTGATGACCTCCCCACCAAGGCGAATAATCCGGACCTTTCAGGTAAGAAATTCCTTCTTTGACCGGATAAAAATAATCATGAATCCGATAAACTAAGACAGGAAATCCATACAGAGAAAACAGTAAAGCGAGAACCCCTAAAATGCCCGGAGAGAGACAAATCCAGAGAAAGGATGCTGCGGTCATTCCCATGACGATCGCCGGAAAGAAGGAGAGAATCAAACTGAGTAAGGTCATAAAGTATGAGGGTAACAATTAAAACCGCATCAAATATCTGATTAAAACGGCCAAATCAACTTTTTAGTTAAAGTTAAATCAGTAGAAATTCCTAGCCCACTCGGTGCCGTGGTACTCTCATAATACGTGCCATGCAATCGGTCCCAGAGTTTTAAATTTGCCCCATAATTGACCCCAGCAGACTCCCTCCCATGATGCCATGCATGATCCATCGGTAAAATCAACCAAGGGGAGAGCAAGCGATGCAACAGCGTTCCTGGTATGGGTTCGATTTCACTATGCCGCCATAAATCTAAAATCGCGGTCAAACTTACCCCAATCATATAAGCAGTCGGGTCTTGAAGCAAATAGATAAACAAGGCATGAATCCAAAGATAAATAATTAAAAAACTGGTCCATAATGTATTGCGAGAAGTTCCGAGAACTTGCCGTTCAGTCATAGTATGATGAACCAGATGCAACCGCCACAACCCCCGACTATGGAGCAAGCGATGATTCCAATAATACAGGTAATCAACTCCGACAAAACTTAGGGCAAAGGCGAAAATAGGATGTAGGTTTAAACTTCCACTATTTTCCGGTAACCAATGCTGATAAACCTGATAAATTAGGACAATTTGCAGCAGAGGAATTAAAATCCCTTGAAAGCATAATCCAATTCCATCTAAAAGCCAATCTTGCCAAGATTTTGCCTTGATATTAGCCCGTTGTTCTGTTCGGGCAAATGTCAAAATTAGCAGCGTCACAAATGCAATAAAAATAGCCATAAATCTCCTGATGCTATGGATAATCCCTAAACCCAAAATTTAACTGTCACGGATTTGGGGGGAAGTAATCTCGGGTCTTGTCCCGCTGAAATTGCCTTACGAATGGATTCCACAAAAACATGAATAGTATCCGCTGGAGTATTGGCAAATTGAGTGCCATATTTCTCAATTACCTGTTGCTGAATCCCCAAAATTTCTATGTCTTGCTTAATAATATATTGGGCAGTCCAACGCACAAAAGGACGGGCGAGTTTATTCCAAATGCCATAGTTAAAAGTCACATCGGTATAAACCAAGGTGGAATCTTCTGCCTCGGGAATGGATTGACTGGTAATAAAAAACCGCCGGTTTTCTCCGAATTTATATTCTACACTGGTCACATTTGGCATGGAAAAACGGTCAGTATGGTAAATTTCCCCGCCTTGGGGATTCAAAAACCGGGAATACCATCCTAAATTGGTGGTTTCATTCCGATAGGTGACAAACACTGAACCATCCCGTCGTTCAACGGTCATTTCTAACTGTTTTTGCTGGGATTTGCGAAAGACTCCAGGATGTACCGAGGCAGTGTGGGGAATATCAATAAAGTTTTCGGCACAATTGGTGACATTGTTGCGAAAACGGTTAATCACACGCACCGTTTCCCATCCCGGTTTGCCGTAATAAGGCATGGGAAACGGGTCAAGATTGAGACTGGAATTCTCTGCTAATCGGACATAAATATAGCCGTCTTTTTCTTGGGTGGGATAAGAAGGAGTTCGACGGGAGGCAAGGGTTTTAAACTGTTCTCCTTCCGCAGGAACTGCTACCACTTGACCGGATTTATCATAAACCCATCCATGATAGGGACAATGCAGAGTGCCATCGCAGACTTTGCCGCGAGAGAGACGACTATTGCGGTGCATACAGCGATCGCGTAATGCCACCACATCCCCCTGTTCATCCCGAAAAATTGCCAACCATTCCCCCAAAATCGTGCGCGAAAGCACGGTTTTGGGTTTCAGTTGCTCACTGAGAGCAACCACATACCAAAAGTCTTCAAATCCCATAATTGCTATTCCTCTAAAGGGGCGATCGCAATATCATTCGTCACATCCACCTGACAAGCTAACCGCGCTTGAGGATTTCCCGGTGCTAAAATTTCTAAAACTTCCCGTTCCTCCAAATTAGCCGGGGGAATATCTCCCTCAATTACACACAAACAAGTCCCACAAATTCCCGTTCGACATCCAAACAAAATAGGCGAATTTTGCACCGTCAAATAATTAGCCAAATTGTCATGCTGAGGTAAGGCGATCGCTGGATAATTTGTTCCCGGAAATCTAACAAAACAACGCTTCATAAACCCCCCTAATTTAATTAAATTAAATTCTCGTTCCTCGTTCCCAGGCTCTGCCTGGGAATGCCCAATTGGAGGCTCTGCCTCCTACTAATAACCCCGTAAACAGACCCCTAATTTTTGACAGTCTATTCCCCTTTAACCGGAACTTTTGACCAAACCGAAGGCGTCAATCGCTCCACATATTTCATATACTCCACCAACGGGCGATCGATACTCAGTAAAGCATTCGGATTGTACCGAATATTGTCATAAATCTTCCCATCTTCCCCCTTCAAAAACAAATAAAGCATCTTCGTACAAAACAATAAAAAGTAGGTAACTACCCACCCCAAAATTCCCGGACGACGGGCGGCTACATAAATATTTTGGACCTTAATTTTCCCCGGTTCGACGGGAAGATAAGCATAAATCATGTGCAGGGGCGGAACATATTTAACATTTTTCATCGTAGTTAACAGTCCCAAACAAGCATTCTGATATCTCATGCTATAAGCATAATTTTGCCCTAAAAATTTCCGCGCTAGTTGTTCTCGCAGGGTGGTATTTGGAAATTCCCCACTGAGGGTAAAATCCATCAGAGTACCGGATTCATTTTCCTGTAACGTCAGATTCATATTAATATTAACTTTATGCACCGTTTGCAGATGTTGAGCATCAATCCCATTCATCATGCAAATGTGATGATGGCAGGTACGTTCAAACGGGCGATCGCGCAGGGCAATCACTGTTTTTCCCTTAAGTTCATCAAATTCTGCCACCCCTTCCGGGGCGGTTGCATCGGGATAAACCCAAATCATGCCATATTTTTCCTCCGTGGCATAAGATTGTAATCGAGCTTTTTCTGGAATGCTGGATTGACAGGGAATATCCTGACAGGTTCCCTCTCCATCAAACGCCCAATGATGGAAATAACAGCGGATTAAATTCCCATCCACTCGCCCAATTCCTAAGTCAGTGCCAAGATGGGGACAATAAGCATCTAAAGCGAAAACTTTGCCATCTTTACCGCGAAATAGAACAATTTGCTGTCCACAGACTTCCAAAGATTTAGGTTTATTTCGAGGAAGTTCTTCACTGGGACAAGCAATATACCATCCTTTAGCAACCACATCCCAGTTATTAAAGATTTGCATCTCGGTTCGAGGTTGGGTGTTTTGATTATGCTGGGAATTCATAGAATTTTAAGGGGGATGAAATGGATAAATGTTAATCCAAAGCAACTTGCAATAAAGGACGCTGAGGATGGGTAAAAGAGCCAGAAAAATGCCGAGAGAGAGCTTTTTTATGAGTGGCTAGATAGCGAGGAATCGAACTCGCTGCCATAATGGACATTTCTCGGTTACTTTTCCAGGCATAGTCCACTTTTTCGAGATAGACTTGATAGGAAGCCCGCGCCTCTTGATGGGTTTGATAACTGCGATGGAGTCCTTCAGTTTCTTGGGTAAAGCAATCCTGCATCATCTGTTTGGCATCGGCATCACTCATGGCAAAGACGGGCGATCGCAACAGTTGATAAACTGCCGAATAGAGGGCCGGATCGTACCAAAATATCCCATTAATTGCTACGGAAAAATTAGCATGGTCTTGTTGGCATCCGCGCAACCCTAGGTTAGCGATAAATATCTCGAAGGGGGTAGGCTTTTTCAAACAAGTTACCACTTCATGAGATAACAGGGTGGAACTGTTAAAATGAAAGCTCTCATCTAAAAAATGATAATAAGAGATTTTAGCGGGGATTGGAGCATTCTCTTTATCTGGGTGATTTTGGTAATATTGGCTTAACTTATGTTGGACCAATTTCCCGTTTAAGGTTCGCACTCCCCGCACGGTAAAATACTGACAAGCTAGAAATGTATTCCCGGACGAGAGCATTCCAAAGCATCGGAGTTGTAATTGTTTCCACCAGGTTTTTAAGGCGTTGGTATCGGCGTGAACCATTGTTTCGGTGTAGGGTCCGCGCATGGGGTAGGTGAAGATGCGTTTGCCAAATAAGGTTGCTTCTACTTGTTCTGAAATGGTTTTAAATGCGTTTATATGCGCCCGTTCTTGGGCGGATTCTAGGTCGAGCATATCGCAGACTAAGCGAAAGTCTTCCTGAGCATACAATCCAGCGGCGCTGGTTTGATTAAACAGGATGGTGGCAATTTCTGCGGAGATGATTTGGGAGTAGTAGGCAACCCAGTAGAGATGATTTAAAATTAGCCTTTGACTGGGGGTAGATTGGTCCCAGAGTGGGGTTCCGTAGAGGAGGGAAAATTCTTCGGGGTTCCAGTATTCTTGTTGGCAATTGGAATAGGAGAAGGCGCTGGCAGCTTGGTCAATGGATGCGGTTTGGTCCTGTTTTTGATTGCGGTGGTAGTTGAGTTGGAGTTTTCGGTAGATTTTTTCGTGTTCTAGGAGGGTGTTGGGTTTGGGTTCGTTGAAAATGTTGTTCATAATGGGGATGAATTAGGGGATGGGGGATAACGACTGAAGTCGTTACTACGAACTATTGAAGAGAACGACTGAAGTCGTTACTACGAACTATTGAAGATAACGACTGAAGTCGTTACTACGAACTATTGAAGAGAACGACTGAAGTCGTTACTACGAACTATTGAAGAGAACGACTGAAGTCGTTACTACGAACTATTGAAGATAACGACTGAAGTCGTTACTACGAACTATTGAAGATAACGACTGAAGTCGTTACTACGAACATTGGAAGATAACGACTGAAGTCGTTACTACGAACTGGGGATGGGTTTTATTAAAGGATGCATTGTTCTGGGGGATAGGGGGTGAATGAGCCTTTTTCTTCTAGGTGATTGATGATAGAATGGGTGGGGTCGGAGCGGAGGAGCGATCGCAACAGTTGGAGGCGAGTGCCGCTGTGGGTTTCGGTGTCTAATTCTTGGAAGATTTTGATTTGTTGGGGACGGGATAAATCCCCTTTGACTTGCGCGATCGCCTGAACGACTCGTTGGGGTCCTACCTGCACCATCTGCAAGAATGAGGTGAGGGCTTCTACGATCGCACTCTGGGATTGCGGGGTGATGGGGTGGCGATCGCACAAGGTGACGCCGGTACTGTGATGTCGCGCTTCGGCATCGAGAAATCCGCGAAACATCTGGGTTAATTCGCGATCGCAGCAGTCGTTAGCGAGATGGCGATAATGGCTGAGTCCCCATCCTTCTAACACCACCTGAATCACAAAAACTAAAACACTTTTATCCTCCATCTCCACAATTTCAGCCAGTAATTCTAAAAAGCGATCGCTCGTTGCCACTGGGTCGCGATCGGCTAAAAATGGCCGAATTTGTGCTAAATGAGTGGCTTCATCCGCTGCAAATAACCCATACAGCATCAGTTCTTCGGTAGTTTCTGCCAGCATCACCATTTTCGCCATGTATCCCACTCCCGCTTTTTCTACAAAGTAGGCTTCTTCCAGGAGTGCATTGCTACATAGATGTAAAATTTGCTGCTGTTCTTCCCCGGTGGAATCCTGAAAAATTTTAACCTGATCTAGGCCAAAGTAAGATGAATTCCAATAGGCCGAGGTGAGGGACTGGGGGATTTGAGACGAATTGCTGACTTTGCTTTTTAAAGCAGCAGAAAGAAGGCGATGTAATTTATCGCCTTCTGTAACATGAGGTAAGTCAAACCGCGCGGTAGTAAATAAAGATTGACTCATCGGTGACTCCGTGGCAACCATTCCATTATGGCGTAGTCTAGCCCAGGTTTTTCCCAGAGTCACCCCAATTATGACAGATGCTCAACTGTCTCCCAACTTTCCCATTTGAGCGGTTTTTGTGTTTCTACTTGTTCGATAAACTGAATAATCGATTGATCGGCTAAAGTCGGGGTTTTTAAATCAAATTTAATCGTTTCAAACAATTTGGTATCCCCTTTAGCAAAATAATTGCCTACCCGCAAGGTAATCCACAGGACAATTCGATTAAAGAACCATCCCCACAACCCCGGACGTTTCTCCGTAATGGCGATGGTTTGTCCTTCGGCTTTGCCATCGGGTTTGAGACGAATACTAAACATAATGTGGAAGTGCAAAAAGTCTGGCCCTACGGTCACGGTGCCGGTACTGCCATACCAATAACACATTTTATAGGTGATTTCATTTTGATAAAGGGGACGAATCAGCTTAATAAACCAAGATTGGTCTCCCCCTCGGGTGATGTTGCGAAAAATAATGGCGTTGTCGTTGAGGTTTTCTTTCTCGAATTTGACATCAACGGGGAGATTATGAACCGTATTAAAATGATGGGCGTCGATCGCATTAATCATCACAACATTGGGATGACAGTTTTTGCCGAACCCTAACCCAAAACCAGCATCACAATCTTTCCCGGCGAGTTCCGGAACATAAGGCACCGGATGTCGCGGTGTCTCGCCGGTCCAAACCCAGACTAACCCATAAGTTTCTGATGTCGGCCAGGACCGAACTTTGGCAGGAATCGTTCTATCTAAACCTGGACTTTCGACACACAGACCGCGATCATTATATTTCCAATTATGAAAAAAACAGCGCAATCCATTGCCGTCAACGTTGCCTTCAGTCAAATGAGCGCCCATGTGGGGACAGTAGGCATCTAAGGCGACAACTTTGCCATCGTTTCCTCGATAGATGGCCAAGTCCCGACCTTGGAGGGTGATCGGTTTGACTTGACCAATTTTTAGGTCCTTAGACCGGAGAGCCCAGTACCACCCTTCGATAAATCGTTCGGGATTATTAAAGGTTTTGGCTTGGCGAACGGTCCGTAGACTTTCGGCTAAATCTGAAAGGGGTTGAGATTCAAATTGCAGCATGGAATTTCCGGGTTTTCAAAAAATTATCGAGTTTTGATATCGATTATAACAAACCTCAAAGTCCCTACTTAAGGGATACTTTGAAGCCATAACTTGCTGATAGATTAATTAAAACAGGTCCAATAGACTTGAGGGTTGTCCTCACCAGACAGTTCAGAAACTGGCCTATAACCCAGTCTCCTACCCGGTTCTACTGCTGTTATTGTGAATAAGCATAAACGAAAAGGAACGTCAAACAAGAGGGTCTCTATGGTTCGGATTAGCAAGCGTTTAAACGGGTCGGGAGTTCCCCCAGAACCCACGGCCCTAAGCCAATCCCTCTGGCGGGGTACATTTTCCCTAAGAAAAAATTCCTCATCTCACCCGCTGGTTTGGAGAGATAGGGGAACAATGGATATGGCATTGTATGAGCACAAAGCTAAGTTAATAAAGGATTGACATCCATTGTTTTGTTTTTATTATATTGAAAGCAAAAAATTTCTTCGCGATCGCGCCATACCACGGATTGCACTTGGGACTCGGGAAGGGTAAACCAACCACTGTCCAACAATTTAAACATTCCTTTGACAAAAAGAGGATCGTTCATCGTTGCAGTGTATTCTTGAAAAAGGGCGAGTTCTTGGTCCCAGGTCAACCCGGCGCGGTTCACGCGAAAGGCCGGTTCGATATCCATCAACTCGCCGGTGCATCCATCATAAATTTCCATGAAATCATCAGGTGTGAAACCAAAGGTAGGCACACCCTGGGGAAACAGTTCTTCAAACTCGTGGTTTGGGACAGTGAGGTAAGCGTAATACATCAGCACCCTCCCAGGTGTACTGTATATGATAGTATCCGCGATCGCCGATACCTTTTATGACCTAGGAAATGCCAAGAAGTCATGAAATCTTGACATTTGGCTCCTGGGACGGCGATCGCTGATGACTTTTTATTACTTTTCCTGACCCAGGAAATCCGGACAGAAAAAAAATTTTTCCAACTCCTCCGGGAGATTCTAGGATTGGTCATTGGTCCTTGGTCCTTGGTCCTTGGTCCTTGGTCATTGGTCCTTGGTCATTGGTCCTTGGTCATTGGTCCTTGGTCATTGGTCAACTGACAATGGACAAACAAAAATTAGCAATTGAAAATTGTCAATTACTCATTCGTTATCTTTTACCTTCTTTCGTAAAACTACCCGAAAATTGAGTGTTCTGTGTCCCGACCCCTACTCGCTGTGGCCCCTAGGCTACCGCAGCAACCTGATATAATACAAATTAATAGCTATTACCCCGGAGAGTCCCGTTCTCTTTATTAAAACTTTAAGCTTTATGCAGGAAACTCCTATCAATTTTGAAGAAGCATTCAAAATAGCCGATCAAGTAATTTTTGCCAAGACGGGAAAGCATATCACCGATATCGAAATGATGATTTTTCGGGGTGCTTGGCAAGACAAAACTTACGAAGAAATTGCGGAAAATACGGAATATGCCGCCAACTATTTACACCGGATGGTTGGCAAAGATTTCTGGCAACGCTTATCGGAATCATTAGGGGAGAAAGTCAGTAAGAAAAACTTTAAAACAGCGTTAGAACGACATTGGAAAGCAACCTTAAACCCTTCCCAGGGGAGAGTAGAGTCTTTGCTGAAAAGCGAGGGTTGGGTGACCCCAGAAACGCTCAAGGGACCCATCCTAGACTGTTCAGAAGGGTCGGTTCCCTTGGACTCGCGGTTTTATGTTCACCGTCCACCGATAGAAGCGCGATGTCAAGTGGCGATCGCGCAACCGGGGGCATTAATTCGGATTAAAGCCCCCCAACAAATGGGCAAAACCTCCCTCCTCGATCGCATCCTAGAAGTGGCCCGAACTGCCAACTATCACACCGTTACCTTAAGTTTTGATTTGGCCGATAGTACCGTATTTGCCGACCTCCGGACCTTCTTGCAGTGGTTTTGCGCCAGTGTCGGTCAATTATCCGGATTACCCAATCAATTATCAACCTATTGGGACGATATTTTTGGCTGTAATAACAATTGCACGGTTTATTTTGAGGAGTATATTTTATCTCAATTAGTAAGTCCGTTAGTCTTAGCTTTAGACAAAGTTGATGTGGTATTTGAACATCCGGAAATTGCTAACGATTTTTGTCGATTATTACGCGCTTGGTATGATATTGCCCGACGCAGCGATCGCCGGGGGGATATCTGGAAACAACTGCGATTAATTGTGGTGCATTCTACGGAAGTTTATAGCGCCTTGGACATCAATCATTCTCCCCTTGCCAACGTGGGCGCTGTCTTTCCCTTACCAGAATTTACCGCCTTACAGGTGCAGGATTTAGCCCAACGGTATGGCTTAAATTGGGATACCGAGGCAGAAGTTCAGCATTTGATGAGTGCGATCGGGGGACATCCCTATTTAATCCGAAAATCCCTGGATTTTTTATGTCGTCAACCCATGACATTAGAGCAGTTTTCCCAGATTGCGCCAACAGAAGCAGGGCCATTTAGTGACCATCTCCGCCAACATTTATGGAATCTCCAACATCACCCAGAATTGGCAGCAGCCTTTCGCGATGTGGTGATGGCAAATAAACCCGTTAAAATTCCTTCTGAACGGGCTTTTAAGTTATATAGTATGGGATTAGTCCAGTTACATGATAATAATGTTACTCCCCGATTTGAGCTATATCGTCAGTATTTTTCGGTGCGTTTGGCGGTGAATTAATAATAGGTTGAACGCTTCTTGCATGAAATCAAAAATCGGAACCTTTGACAATCGGAGGGAACCCCACCCTAGCCCTCCCCTTGCCAAGGGGAGGGGACCGGAAGTGGACTTAAATGGTAAGGGAAATCATCTTAATCTCAATTCTAATTCCCCCCCTTAGCAAGGGGGGGCTAGGGGGGGTCCTCCCCATTTAGTCCCAATTTAAACTGGTAAATCAATCATGACAGACTCCTATATTTTCTCCGGAACCTTACCTGAAAATGCGCCAACTTATGTCAAAAGAAAGGCAGATTTTGAGCTATATGAAGGATTAAAATCAGGACAGTTTTGTTATGTATTGAATTCTCGACAAACGGGCAAATCTAGCTTGCGAGTGCAGGTGATGCGGCAGTTAAAACAAGCGGGGGTTGCCTGTAGTGTGATTGATATCTCGATGGACAATATCCAGCAGGGGACTTCAACTCAATGGTATGCGAATATGCTTCGCAGTCTGACCCTGGATTTGCAGCTTGAGGTGAATCTGGGGTCTTGGTGGCGCGATCGCGAGTGGTTATCCCCCCTGGGTCGATTTCGGGAGTTTATCGAAACCGTGGTGTTGGTGCAAATTCCGGGAACGATTGTCATTTTTATCGATGAAATTGATAGTATTCTCAGTTTAAATTTCCCCACGGATGATTTTTTTGCCTTTATTCGCGCTTGTTACAATCAACGGGCCCATCATCCCCCTTACAATCGCCTGACATTCTGTTTGTTAGGAGTTGCAACTCCCTCGGATTTAATCGGCGACAAACAGCGCACTCCTTTTAATATTGGACAAGCGATTGCCTTGCATGGGTTTACTTTAGCCGAAGCGAAACCGGCATTACTTCCTGGATTTTATCAGCAGTTTACTGATCCGGAAACTGTTTTATCAGAAATCTTAGACTGGACGGGGGGACAACCCTTTTTAACTCAAAAATTATGTAAATTATTGGTGGATAAAGCTCATAATTCTCGACCGAATGTAGGGGCATTAGTTGAAGCGTATCTGTTGGAAAATTGGGAGTCTCAGGATGAACCAGACCATTTAAAAACAATTCGCGATCGCCTCCTTTATGATGAAAAACGCACCCCGCGACGATTGGGACTCTATCAAAAGATTTTAACAGCGCACCCGGAGGGTTACCCAGCAGATAATAGTCCGGAACAAACCCAACTGCGCCTCTCGGGTTTGGTGGTTAAAAACAATGGCAATTTAACTGTATTTAACCGAATTTATCAACAGATTTTTAATGCCGACTGGATTGAGAACCAGTTGGCGAACTTGCGTCCCTATTCTGAGGCAGTCGCCGCTTGGTGGGAGAGTGGCGGGGAAGATTCCTCCCGGTTATTGCGGGGACAGGCGCTACAGGATGCTTTAAACTGGGCCGCTGACAAAAGTTTAAGCGATCGCGACTACCAGTTTCTCTCCGCCAGTCAAAACAGCGAGAAAAAATCCCTAGAATTAGCCAAAATTGAAACCGAAATCACCTTAGAAGCAGAACGAAAAGCCAAACAAATTCTGGATACTGCTTATCAAAAAGCCCAACGGGTGATTACCTTTGGATTAGTCGGACTCTGTGCCGTTTCCCTCGTTTCACTCACTATTATTTTCTGGGCCAATTCCCAAAAAAGACAAGCCGAAATTGCTGAAATTCAAGCCCTCAATTCAGCCTCTCGAATCCAGAACTCCTCCAATGAAAAGCTTGAAGCATTAGTGAATGCAATTCGGGCCGGTCGAAAATTGCAATCCAATTGGGCCACCTCCGAATTAATCGCGCCAGCAGTGGTTAATTTAGAAACCATTTTAGCCAATCTTCAAGAACAGAATAGTTTAAATCGCCATCGCGGATGGGTTTGGGATGTTGCTTGGTCTCCCAACGGAGAAACCATTGCCACCGCCAGCGCTGATGGTACAGCAATTTTGTGGACAGCGCAAGGGGAATTACGGCATACCTTAGAACATGGCGATCGCGTTTATGGACTTGCTTTTTCCCCAGACGGACAAACCCTTGCTACAGCAACCGCCAACCATAGCGTCAAATTGTGGGGAATGGATGGCACTCTTCTTCATACCCTCAGCGGACATCAAGGCAGTGTTTTTGCCGTGAGTTTCAGTCCTCAAGGTCAGTTACTTGTCACCGGCAGTACGGACAAAACTGCTAAAATTTGGCGCATCGAACCCAACTCCCAAACTCCACCCATCCTCATTCAAACTATCACCGCCCATACAAAAGAAATCTCTGATGTTAGTTTCTCTCCCGATGGTGAAATTCTCGCTACAGCCAGTTATGATAATCAAGTAAAACTATGGAAAATTACTCCCACAGGAACCGCAGAATTATTAACAACATTGACCGGACATCAAAGCGGTGTTTCTACCGTGAATTTTGCTCCCCATGGTCAAACTTTGGCAACGGCAAGTGGCGATGGGAGGGTCAAACTCTGGACTCGGGATGGAGAATTAATTAATGCTTTCAAAGCGCATGATAATGTGGTGACTCGGGTAATTTGGTCTCCCAATGGCAATCTGCTGGGGACGGCGAGTGAGGACCACAGCGTTAAACTCTGGAGTGTCTATGATAGGACCCTGCTGAAGCGTTTAACGGCCCATAGTGCTGCCGTCTGGGACATTGCCTGGTCCCCCGATGGCAAAACCTTGGCCTCCGCGAGTGGGGATAATACGACAATGTTATGGAATCCTGAAATTCGGTTAATTGAGGTGTTTCAGGGACATCAGGATTTGGTGAATACGGTGAGTTTTTCCCCCGATGGCGAGATTTTGGCCTCGGGGAGTCGGGATAACACGGTGCAACTGTGGCAACAAAACGGGACTCTTGTGCAAACCCTGCGAGGACATCAGGATTGGGTCCAGGGGGTGGCCTTTTCTCCCGATGGCGAAATTTTGGCCTCGGCAAGTCGGGATAAAACGGTCAAACTTTGGGACCCACAGGGGAAGGTTTTGCAGACCCTGCGGGGACATTCGGATTTAGTGCATAGTGTGAATTTTTCTCCGGAGGGCGATCGCCTAGTTTCTGGCAGTTGGGATGGGACTGTGAAAGTTTGGAATCGAAACGGCAATCTTCTAGCAACTTTAACCGGCCATCAAGGACGAGTGTTTGAGGTGAAATTTAGTCCAAAAGGGACATTAATTGCCTCCACCAGTGCAGATAAAACGGTGAAATTGTGGGATAGCGATACCTTTAATTTAGCTGCTACCTTAGAAGGACATTTGGATGAAGTGAATAGCGTGAGTTTTTCTCCCGATGAAGCTGCGATCGCCACTGCCAGCGATGACAATACGGTTAAAATTTGGACTCGTAATGGACAACTCTTAAATACACTAGAGGGACATCGGGATAAAGTGTTGTGGGTGAGTTTTTCATCCGATGGCAAAATTTTAGCCTCCGCCAGCGACGATCGCACGGTGAAAATCTGGAGTCGCAACGGTCGCCTATTAACCACCCTAGAAGGACATCAAAACCGGATTGCTGGGGGAAGTTTTAGTCCCGATGGTCAAATTTTAGCCTCCGCCAGTTGGGACCAAACGGTGAAACTATGGACGATTGCCGACATTTCCCGAGAGAGTTTAGACGGTGAAGGCGATCGGTCCAAGTTAGATAAACTCTTAACCCTCGCCTGCGATCAATTACATGATTATGTCACCTACACTCTACAATCTTCCCTATGTCAAGCAGAATAAATTTATCATTCTCCGTTCGTAGTAACGACTTCAGTCGTTCTCTTATCTCCGTTCGTAGTAACGACTTCAGTCGTTCTCTTATCTCCGTTCGTAGTAACGACTTCAGTCGTTCTCTTATCTCCGTTCGTAGTAACGACTTCAGTCGTTCTCTTATCTCCGTTCGTAGAAAGAATTAAATTAGGAGTAATTCATGACTTACTTTTTCCTTAAAATGAACTCCCGGAAACGACTGAAGTCGTTACTACAAACGGGGAAGATAACGACTGAAGTCGTTACTACAAACGGGGAAGATAACGACTGAAGTCGTTACTACGAACACCGGAAGATAACTACTGAAGTCGTTACTACGAACACCGGAAGATAACGACTGAAGTCGTTACTACGAACGGGGATTTACTCTTTATAATAAGGGGAGAGCAAGACTTCCCAACTTTGAGACTTTTGAGCATACTCGTACTCGCATCCCTCTGCTCGTTCTGCTGGTAAATCTCCATCATCTACTAAGAATTGATATTCTTCCGGATTGCTTCCATAAACTAAACAGGCCATATTATAATACCGTTGAATATCGAGGGAATGTTCTCCCCAATAGGTCAACTCTTCTAACTCTGCTTCCTCTTCTGCATCCACTGCAAATTGCCAGACTCCTGAGAGGACTGCATTTTCCCCTTCTTCTCCAGCTTGTAATAAGATAATGGCGGCAAATTCATCCACCACATCTTCTTCTCGCCCGGTAATCGGTAACTCTAATTGGTCTACCAAGGCGTGTCCCAGTTCATGAAAAAAGGTGAAGAGTCCGGCATTAATCACTTCGGCAATATATTCTTCATCGGTTTCCACGTCTTCGGTAAAAATTTGTTTATACCGTTCGATTAGTTCATAACACATGGTAATTTCAACCGATGAAGGGTCGTAATAGGCATTTTCTTCCCCACATTCCATAAAATAGACGGGGATATCATTAGGTAAGATTAATACTTCGTTAATGGTTGCAGCAATTTCCTCAAAAATCTGACTGTCTTGGATAATTTCGTGAACTTCTTGATAGGTTTCGTCTTCTACGGGAGTATGGAATATTAAAATATCTCCGGTATCTTCGAGTTCATCAGTTTGAGCAGTTTGCTGGGTTGTTGTCGGTGAATTGCTTATCGGAGTGCTTCCGTTTAGATTACCCGATCGCGCTTTGCCAATGGGGGTTACTGTTGCAGCAATTTCCGAGTCGGTGGGACTGGATTCTATCTCTATTTCCGTACAACTGATTAAAACCGGCGTGAGTAGAATTAAACTCATCAAACTGACATAAATTCGGCGGAGGCGATCGGGCAAAATTTTCATAAAATAGTCGCTTAACTGGAGTGATGGATTTTAGACTAGAGGCCCCTAAAGAGTGTTTGACATTTAATTTGCATAAATTGGACTTTATTTTGCCGGAGGATAAAAGTCTCATAAGTCGATCCGAGCAATCAGGACTTACGCAATCTCTAACATTGACCCTCCCTAAATGTAGAGGCGATTCGCGAATCGCCTCTACATTTAGGGTTTGCTTTTATAAAATGTGTAAGTCCTGGCACTATCTAGTTTGCCAATATTTTATGAGTTTAACTCTTGCAAATTAAATGAATGAGTTGTTGCTTTTTGAAAGTGCCGTGATTATAATATAATTTCTTAAAATTGTCAACATCCCGAGGATTGGAACAGGGAACTCGGCCATCTGGAGCCCCTGTTGAGGGGTAGGGATGCCCCAGGAAACCGAATCCTGGGGGAGTGGAGTGGTGCTTATGGCCTAAAAATCGCTACAATCCAAGTAGATAAACTGTTTTTTGTGTCAAATTTTCAGCGGCTTGAGCAATGACCTCATATACTACGACAAAAGCTGACATGATAGAACTCCGACGGCTCAAAGGCTTACTGCCGCCGGAATTGCAAAGCTGGGTCATGGTGGAAAAAGCGATCGAAGTGAATCCACCCCTGGTTCGCAGTGAAGAAATCGGAAGCGATCAGGTGGAAGTCCAAATTGACCTAGTGAAGTGGGAACAACTCGCCCTGGATCAGCGCAACTTGCTGTTTTGGCATGAAGTAGCACGCATCCAAAACGACACCATTTCTAAAGAGGGATGGGAAATGGCGGCGCTGGCGATCGGGTTAGGGGGTGCAGTGGGAGAACTGTGGGTACAGGATGGATTGCTGCTGTTGTTGGCACTGTCTCTGTGCGGCGTGGCGGGATACCGACTCTATCAGAAAAACAATGGAGATCGCACCTTAAAGGAAGCAATGGAGGCAGATGAAAAGGCGATCGCCCTTGCGACGCGCTTTGGCTATTCTCTCCCCAACGCTTACAAAAGTCTCGGTAGCGCCCTAAAAACCCTCGTGGAACTCACCCCGAAAAAACGGCAGCGTAGCAAATACGAAGCCCGGTTGCAAGCCCTCAAACGCAGTGCTGCCAAAGCCAAAGCTAAGGTTAAGGCAGCGCGGGAAACAACTACCAATACGGAAAGCGTGTACTAACCCCCACCGCACCCCACTACAACTGACCCAACATTTTATGGGTTTGTGGGACCACTCGCACGGGTTGCAGCCACCGTTTCATCATCCCTTGCCACGCCAGCACCTTTGTGGGTGCTGGTGATTTTATTGTGTGGGTGGGGCGATCGCCAAAATTTGCCGTTTCTCCTGCATTCAGCGGCGTCACTGGTTGCAAAAACACCGTCACCTGGGGATTAACCCCCGCCACTAATTGCGCCGCCTGTTCCAACTCCGCCTCTAGGGTGTCATCGGAAATAATTATTTTCACAAACACCTCCACTCCGGCAGCACAACAGAGGCTCAAAAATTCCTGATGCGCCTGCCAATGGGTTTCCCCACTGACACTCGGCAATTTGATATCCATCCCCACCAGATCCAAATGAGGCAAAATCCTCTGCAATTGTTGGGGACGATGACCCCCGGTTTCCAAATACAGAGGTAATCCGGTTCGTTGTTTGAGTGGAGGCAGAAATTCCACCAAAAATGGAGTATGGAGTAAGGGTTCACCGCCGGTTAAACTGATGCTGTCATGTAAACCGGGTTGATTTTGGCGATCGATCCAGTCCAGAAACAGCGGCAGGGGGACGGGGTTGGGGTGAATTTCAAAATCGCGATCGCCAGGAGTTTTTTCAATCCGACAGGTATCCGGTGCCGTCCAAGTATGGGCGCTATCGCAATAGTTACAGCGCAAATCGCATCCGCCAAAGCGAATGAAAATTTGACGAGTCCCCACATTCAATCCTTCGCCTTGAATACCAGAAAATACTTCGATCGCTCTTGTAGTGGGAGGAGCGGCAATGGAATGAGTCATGATCAATCGATGGATTCTTTACGGGATTAACGTTCTGATACCAAATCTGGTTGTTAAATTTCTATAAAAACCCGCACCCTAAAGGGTGGAGGCTCACAGGACAAAGCCTGCCTACGCAGGCTGAAGAGTATTGTTAGGTCTATGACAACCGGATTCCGTATGATACCAAATCCAGTTGTCTCAAGTCAGTTTTCTTTCTGACGCCGCGCAGGCGGGCTTTGTCCGTATAGCCCCACCCTTGAGGATTCTGTTGGCGAATCGGTGAAAGAGACCTCTCCCCAAACCCCTCTCTATAGAGGAGAAGGGCTTTCCGGCTCCCCCTTCCCTCTGAGGGAAGGGGGTTGGGGGGTTAGGTCTCCCCTATAACCAACAGAGTCCTTCAGGGTGCGGGGTGGGGGGTTTCGCCGACTAGAACCGGATTTCGTCTTAGCCTGCGTAGGCAGGCTTTGTCCGTATAGCCCCACCCTTCAGGGTGCGGGGCAGGGGTTTCGCTAGAACCGGATTTCGTCTTAGCCTGCGTAGGCAGGCTTTGTCCGTATAGCCCCACCCTTCAGGGTGCGGGGCAGGGGTTTCGCCGACTAGAACCGGATTTCGTCTTAGCCTGCGTAGGCAGGCTTTGTCCGTATAGCCCCACCCTTCAGGGTGCGGGGCAGGGGTTTCGCTAGAACCGGATTTCGTCTTAGGGAACTCCAAAAAATAAACTCTCCAAAACGTTCGTTCGTAGTGATGGATCAACGGAGTAGCCCCGTCAATGTAGGGGCGTATTGCATACGCCCTGGGGCCTGCGCATTGCGCCCCTACACCTTCCTTCCCGTTCAAC
>NZ_JAMXOT010000281.1 GCF_024220515.1 Oscillatoria sp. HE19RPO | reverse complement strand
GCGCCCCTAAAAATCAATACACCTTGACAGGGCTAGAATAAGAAACCTCGTGTCATGGCTCTGCCGTGACACGCACGATCAGCGGCTCTGCCGCCTGTATGGGGACTGGAGGCAGAGCCTCCAATCGTCCGTGACTCGCTTAAGCCAAGTCACGAGGAAGAACCTCCCCTGTTTAATTATCCGGTTCCCGCTCATCAATTAAGACGAAACCAGGAAACATTTTGGCGATCGCATTGCCTAGCTCGTATTCAATTCGTTTTTCTCCTGGGATATCTTCTATGACTAAATAGGCAATTTGAGACCGATCCACTCGCATCCCCACCCGCCATGAATCATGGGATTCATAACTGGGAAGTTTGACCATATCCGGTAGGGATTCTTTCAATCTGATGCCCTTGGATTGGGGGTCAACCCAGAGGGTTAAACTCAGGGGGGTATCATTTTGAAAGGTCACTAAGGGGGGAATTTCGGCAAACTGAGGTTTCGCCAATTCATCTAAACCCGAACCGCCTTTAATAATCGGTATAAACCGCTGCTCTCGTTCTGCTTGGGGATTAATGGTATCTACGACAATTCCCAGGGTATGAACGTATTTTTCTGTGGGTTCTACTTGTTGATTGGCAATTAAACAGGCTCCGTAAGAGATGGCATAAGCACTATTGGTGATATTAAAGGTTTGGTCAAAGCGGGGGTCGGTTTCATTGATGGATAAGGCTTCGGAAATGGCGCGTTGGACGAGGAGAAATTGGGAGAATCCTCCGACTAAAAAGAGGCGGTCAATTTCTAGTTTTTGTTGCTGTAACCAGGTTTGTAAGCGGTTCATCACCCGGTGAATTCCCGTGGAAATGGGGGTAAAGGCTTCTAGGACTTCGGCGAAGCTGACGCTGTAGCCGCCGGCAAAGACATATAAATCGCGATCGCCATAAATATCCGGTTCTTTTAAACAGTTGATGAGTTTGCGGGTTCCTCGGCCATGAGAGCCAATTTTGACCGTTTCAAACTCGCGGAGTAAGCGCAGGAATTCCGGGTCGGTTTCATCTAACGGGTGGCCATGTTTGCGTTGGTAGGCGAGTTGGACACAGTGGCGATCGAAGGCAACTCCAGCAGAATCTAAGCCGCAGTCACCTTCTCCATCAAAATAAAGCACCTCGACTTTTTTATCCCCATAAATCCGGCAGAGACTCACATCAAAAGTCCCGCCTCCCATATCGCAAACTAGCAAATTTCCATTAAAGGGAGCAATCCCCTCTTGTCGAGCGCGCCGTTGGATTTCCCAAGTATAATAAGCCGCTGCTGCCACAGGTTCACTCACCAGATGAATCAGAGGTAATCCTAACTGTTTAATTAAGGTTTGGAGCGATTCCCGGCCCCGATTATAAATATCTCGCTGCCAAATTTCTGGAACCGAAACCACCAACGCATTCACCGCCCCTTGTTGGTTGATAAAACTATAGGGATTCTCCTTAGAAATTAGCAGTTCCCGCAGGTAATCAGCGGTGACGGTACTCGGGGTGCGATCGCCCGCAAAATACTCGGAAAAATCAGCCAACGGCAACCGCATTTTAAAATTGCCATAACTTTCCACCTCTGGATGATTCGCTGCGGTGGTCCTTGCCGCCATGCCAATTTCCACAAATCCCTCATCGTAGGCGATAAAGGAAGGGACATATTTATGACCGTCTGGCCCCCCATATTGGAAAGCATCCAGTTCTCCAGTCGGACCCATGTAGGAGACGATCGAGTTAGTAGTGCCGAAATCGAGTCCGATATTGTAGCCTGTCATGATTCCTACAGTGTCAGGGGTGATCATCCAATCTGGCGCAGAGTTTCCGGGTCACTCTTCCATCAACGGGACCAGAAAGCCGGTTTCTGGCCCTCCTGGGGTGCGGATTGGCAGAGCGTTTGTGAAGAACCCCGGTTTTTCACCGCTGTGCCCACCCCATAGCACAGTCTATTTTAAAGGGCGACAGTGCCTGCTGACTTCTTTCGGTGAGCTTCTGTGCTCGGGATGCCTGTTCCCACCCTCAACTGGACTTCTGAATGGCCCTCTGCTTTCGGGGTCAGGACTTACGCAATTTTTAATATTAACCTCAAAATGTAGAGGCGATTCGCGAATCGCCTCTACATTTTGGGTGGATTGTCAACATTTGCTTACGTTTTGATTGGATGGGTTTTTTATAAAATTTTTGAGAATAAACGAACTTTGGAGAAGAGAACGACTGAAGTCGTTACTACGAACTTTGGAGAAGAGAACGCCTGAAGGCGTTACTATGAACATGAAAAGAACGACTGAAGTCGTTACTACGAACATGAAAAGAACGACTGAAGTCGTTACTACGAACATGAAAAGAACGACTGAAGTCGTTACTACGAACTTTGGAACGAATAAATTAGGTTTTTTCTTAGCCTGCGAAGGCAGGCTTCGTCCTGTGAGCCTCCACCCTTCAGGGTGCGGGTTTTTATTCCCCTCTATAAATGTCATGAATCCCGAAATTGGGTCTAAAGTGGTGTCTAATAGTGCCAGGACTATCATGATGAAGGGTTTCCCCTGGGGCATTTAGTCCCAAATCACGCTCTGTTTGACTGTTCAGGACTTTTCTATCTATGTTTAACTTCCAGAATTGGCAACTGCTTCCGACATTTCTGCTGAGTCTGTCTCTGATTCCCTTGGCAACCCTACCGACAAGGGCGCAATCTTCTTTTACCGATGTGCAAGGACATTGGGCTCAATCTTGCATTGAAACTCTGCAAACTCGGCGGATTATTAATGGATATGAAGATGGTACGTTTCGTCCCAATGCGCCGGTGACGCGGGCGGAATTTGCCACGATGTTGGATGTGGCTTTTCCGAATGCGACAGCGGGACGGGATGCAGTTGCTTTTGCAGATGTTCCTAATAGTTATTGGGCAACTCCGGCGATTCGTAGTGCTTATCAACGAGGATTTTTATCGGGATATCCAGGAAATCGGTTTAATCCCACGGAAAATATTCTTCGGGTGCAGGCATGGGTGAGTTTGGTGAGTGGATTGAATTATTCTGTGCAAGGAGAACCCCAGAAGTTGTTATCTGAAATGTTTGATGATGCGGGACAAATTCCGAGTTATGCTCGCAATGCGATCGCAGCAGCAACGGAAAAACGCCTGATTGTTAATTATCCCAATCTCCGGCGTTTAGATAGCGATCGCACTGCCTCTCGTGCAGATGTCTCGGCTTTCCTCTGTCAAGCCCTGATGGGACGTACTTCCCCTCTGTCTTCCGACTATGTTGCCCTTGCGCCTATTCCTATCCCGAATTCTGAAATTCGTGGGGTTTGGTTAACCAATATTGATAGCGATGTGCTCTTTTCTAAACGCAATCTGGAACGGGGAATAAAACGACTGGCTGACCTTAATTTTAACACGGTTTATCCCACGGTTTGGAATTGGGGATATACCTTATATCCGAGTCAGGTAGCGCAACGGGTGACGGGGAAATCGATGCAGTTGGTCCCGCCAATCGATCGCGATCATGACCCGAATTTGGGACAAGGGCGGGATATGCTCAAGGAGGCGATCGCCGAAGGGAAAAAGCATGGATTGCGGGTGATTCCTTGGTTTGAATTTGGCTTTATGGCCCCGGCTGATTCAGAATTAGCCCGTCGTCATCCCCACTGGCTGACGGAACGCAGCGATGGGACTGAAGTGAAAATGGAAGGAGAACATCCTCGGGTTTGGCTCAATCCTTTTCACCCGGAAGTCCAACAATTTATCCTCGATTTACTCCTAGAAATTGTTACGAATTACAAGGTAGATGGCATCCAATTGGATGACCATTTAGGATTACCTTCAGAATATGGCTATGATGATTACACCGTCAGCCTCTACAAACAAGAACATAACGGCAATTCTCCCCCGCTAGACCCGAAAGACCCGGCTTGGTTACGCTGGCGGGCGGATAAAATCACGGCTTTTAAGGAACGAATGTTCCGAGAAATTAAAGCGCGCAATCCCAAGGCGATCGTGAGTTTATCTCCCAATCCTCAAGAGTTTTCCTATGAATACTATTTAGCAGATTGGGCAACCTGGGAACAAAAGGGATTAGTGGAAGAAATCGTTTTGCAACTGTATCGGAATGATATTAATGTATTTATTGAGGAATTAGACCGGCCCGAAGTGCAAGCGGCCCGACGCAATATTCCCGTGGGGATTGGGATTCTCAGTGGGTTACGCGGTCGCCCTATTCCCATGAGTCAAATTCAAGAACAGGTGGAAGTAGTTCGGGAAAAAGGATTTGCGGGAGTGTCTTTCTTTTTCTATGAAAGTATGTGGAGTTGGTCCAATGAAACGCCAACTCAACGGGAACAGGGGTTCGGGGAATTGTTTCCGAATCGGGCCGATCGCCCCAGTGTGATTGATAACGAGAATTGGCAATCTCACCCCTAATGGATTCGCCCTCAAGTCAACATTTGTTGATAATTTCCCACAGTTTCCAGGAAGGCGATCGCCACGCCTCCAGAACCACCCTCGCAACTTATCTCCCGAGTCCGGGGGGACTTCAGGGGTTAGAAACCGGGTTTCTTGAGAACATCTCCCGCAAGTTGCCACAAATCTCGGACAGAAACCCGGTTTCTGGTCCTCTCTAAACAAGACTGTACCGGCATTCTAGCAGAGGGACTGACTGACACAAAAACCCGGGAAATCAACCTCTTGGAACATTTCCAACCCCCTGGGGGTCAATCCACAGGAAAAGAAACATCCCAATTTAGCTAAATGCCGAAGAGGGATTATTTTGTAATTATTTCGTCGATCCTTTTCTTTAAAATCCATGAAAAATTCAGGCAAACTTCAAGCCATTTTATTGGGTATCGGACTGGTCCTCGCCTCGGGTTTCACCTTCTTGCAAGCAGCATCGGCTCAAAGACCCCTCCAAGCCCTGACCGAACGCATGATCACCTACCAAGGCATTACCTATCCGGTGATTCGTTCTTTGCCAGTGATTCTCGATCGCACCGGGGGTCGTGCTTCTCGGGGAAATATTATCACTCCCGAGACCAGTTCCGATGGCCGTTATGAATTAGTTGAATTAATTGGCGATATGAGTTCCCGGAGTATTTTCTCCTATACTGGACGCACCGCCTTCCGTCAAGCTCGGGTCCGCGATACCGTCACTGGAGAAACGATGGAAGTCTTAGTTCCCCTGATGGTCCGCTACTTCTAAAATTCGGTTCTCGGCAGCGGAAAACACCTCTGCCTATCTCCTCACCTCAAAACATGAACCCTAAAACCTCAGCAAAATGCTGGGGTTTTGTTTCGGGAACTGAAAGGGTCCGGGTGGTTACCCCTTAAAAATTCACGCGCACATTTGCCACTCGCCGTCCGCGACTGATGGTGAACACTGCCGAATTTGGACGGGTATTTAAAAACGCCAGCAGTTGCTCGATCCGCCGTAACCGAGTGCCATTCACCCCTAAGAGGCGATCGCCGGACCGCAACCCAATTTGCGCCGCAGGAGAACCCCGTTCCACAGACTGAATGACTAAACCCGCATTCACCTCCACCCCTAACCGAGGCGGGGGAGAAGTTGACCGAGATGGGGATGGGGAAGGCGATGGCGTCCTAGAGGTCCCTTGGGCCACAGTCCGCGAACGATTCGCAGCGATAAAGTCCTCGGCAACTGTGGCACTGGTGGCAAACCCAATCCCAATATTACCCCCACGACCCGGGCTTAAAATGGCCTTGTTGACGCCGATGAGTTCTCCATTGGAATTGAGCAAAGGACCGCCAGAATTACCGGGATTGATGGCAGCATCGGTTTGTAAATCCCCATTATCAGCAATTCGGCTCAAAATTCCGGTAGTAAAGGTTCCCGAAAGTCCAAAGGGACTGCCGATCGCATACACTCGCTGACCCACTCGAATACCATCTCGACTCGCCATCCGTAACGCAGGCAAGGGATCATCGGTTCTAAGTCGAACTAAGGCTAAATCATTGCGGCGATCGGTGGCAATCACATCCCCGGTGTAAGTCTGTCCCGTACTGGTGAGGACCTCCACCCGGCCATTACGCGCCGAACTAACCACATGATCGTTGGTTAAAACGAGGCCATCTGCACTGATAATACTTCCAGACCCTGCACCTCTGCCTACGCGGATGGTCACAACCGAGGGGCTCGCTTGTTGGTAGACATTGATGCTGGTTTGTTCATCCGCGCTAAAGGCGGTGGCAACGGGGGAGAAAGGAGGACTCACCAGACCTGACGTGGCGATCGCCCCAGCGGTGAGAATACTCAGTAATAACCTCTGTGGTTTCATGCCTTTAACTCTCGCGGTATGGACTCAAAATATTCATTCAAAATATAGAATTTGTAGACGTTGTTAGACCCTAGCAGTTCCATTTTCTGGGGCGATCGCCTCAGAGTTTCAGGTACGATGAGATCGCCTTGCTCAATTTTCATCGCCACTGACGGACCTAGACCCGGCGATCGGCCTTGGAGGAATCAGGGTCACCGTCATCCTCCTGGCTCATGGTTTCGTTCCCTGGCGATCGGTCCAACCCTTTTAAATTTTAGCCTTTTTACCCATGAGTTTAAACCGGCGAACCTTTAATAAAAACGCGCTGCTCTTTTTAATGGGTTCTTCACTACCACCCATTCTACAAGGATGTCGCATCAACAACATTTCAACTGCACCCCCGAGGAATTTGTTACCCACGGTTACTGAAACCGTTAATCAGGCGATCGCAGGACTCTCCCCAGACACCGAATTATTAATCCCCACCTTTCTCGGCAACGATCAACGGCGATTTTATGGTCGAGGAATTCCCCAAGGATTCAATCTCCTCGATAAATTTGCCCTCGGAACCGGCAGAACCCGCGTCGGCACCTCCTGGCGAACCTGGAGTGGTGCCGGATGGACGGGACAACCCACCCTCACCCGAGACGGAGGCAAAGTTTATCTCACCATTGGCGCTTATGATCGCAGTTTAAGAAAAATTGATATTGCTACCAACGAAGTCTTATGGCGCTATCAGTTTGATGATGTAATTAAAGGGAGTGCCAGTCTTTATATCGATGAAAAAGCCCCGGAAGAAAATCGCATCGTCATCTTACAAGGCAGTCGATTAGGCATCCAAAATTCTCTCAACTCCTCCGGTCCCATTCCCAGCTTTCGCGCCATTTCTTTTAGAACCGGCCAAGAACTCTGGAAACTGGATATTAGAAAAACCGCCAGTTATAGCCGGGATAATGATAGCAGTGCCTTAGATTTAGGTAATGGGGTTTTATTCAATTCTGGAGAAAATGGCATTGGCTATTTTCTGAATAGTTCCACCGCTGCCGCTACCCTAAAATCCGGCATCCGTCAACCGGAAATTTTAGGGGAAGTTCAACTCTATGAAGCTCAAGATAGTCTTCGCCAAGGCGGCAATATCGTCACTGAATCTTCCCCCGCCCGATTGGGAAACAGACTGTTTGTCGCTGCTGGTTCGGGTCATATCTATGGCATCAACTTAGAAACAAAAAAAATTATCTGGGATTTTTTCACCGGGTCCGATATTGAGGGCAGTGTGGTTATTTCTAAAGATGATCAATTATTTTGCACCATTGAACGGCAATATATCCCTGGCCAAGGGGGAGTTTTTAAACTTGACCCCAATCAACCGGAAGAGAATGCGGTCAAGTGGTTTTTACCCACTGGAAATCGTAATTTTAGTGGATGGCAAGGGGGAATTATTGGGTCGGTTGCTCTCAATGATGAATATAATCCGAATGGAGAATTTCCGGCCTTATTTGCTACGAATGCGATCGATGGTTATCTTTATATTGGGTCGCAAACTCAAATCACGGGTCAAAAAGTTAAGGGGCCTTGGTTGAAAAAAGATTATGAAACGCCGTTGATTGTATTTAAAGTGAATATTGGGGGGTCGATTTCTACTCCGATTTTTACCGAGGGAAATAAATTGATAGCGGCAGGATATAATGGGGTGTATTTGTTTGACTTACATTTTGAAGAATCCCAGGGCGATCGAGGGAATACCGTCCCGAATCAACGGGGAGAGTTTTATCAGGTCAAGGTTGAAAAATCAGGACATTTTTTACCGGGTATTTCCTTTGAAGCTACCCCAATTGTTTGGGATGGAATTGTTAGGATTTGCGCCCGAGATGGTTGGATGTATTCTCTTGGATGATTTGTTTTGGGTTTGGGGATAACGACTGAAGTCGTTACTACGAACTTATGAGAAGAGAACGACTGAAGTTGTTACTACGAACGTTAGAGAAGAGAACGACTGAAGTCGTTACTACGAACTTATGAGAAGAGAACGACTGAAGTCGTTACTACGAACTTACGAGAAATAGGGAGGTTGTTATTATGAAATGAAAATTTAGGATATACTGGAGGGGAAAATGTGGGATGGTATGGAGGTGGGGAGTTATGATTCAGTCTTGGATGGTTATTGGGGCGATCGCCATTTTAGTGGCCGGTCTGGGGAGTGCATTGACCGGGGCCGATATTCGCTGGTTTAATCGGTTGCAGCGTCCGCGATGGTTGACGTTTGAACGGGCAATTCCCATCATTTGGACGGTCATTTTTATCTGTGGCGGTTGGTCCGCTTATTTGGTTTGGGAAGCCGACCCAGGAAGTCAACTGACTTGGGTCTTAATGGTCTTTTATTTAGTCCTAGAAATTGTCACTATTTCTTATACTCCGGTGATGTGTAAATTACGAAGTCTCACCGTTGGAACCATTATTGGCGCGACTGGAGGATTACTGAGCTATTTATTAGCTTTAAGTGTTTCGCCGGTTTCACCTTGGGCGGTCGTTTTATTAATTCCTTATATGATTTGGAGTCCGATTGGAACTTATACCACTTGGGCAATGGTTCAACTTAATCCAGAGGACCGCTAAAAAAGAGCTGAGTATTCCCCACTCAACTCTTGAATAGAACGATCTGATAATAGGAATTTAGTCGCCTATTTTTTGTTTCAAATCAGGATAGGTGCTGCGATCGCCGGGTCGGACAATCCGACTTTCTCCATCGGTTGCTGTGACATTTTCATAAACCCCATCGTCCCGTTTCACCAACTTGCTGAACCCGTGACTTTTGAGTTCGCTGTTGCCGGTGGGAAACATCACCGCTGGGGCGCAGATCAGACGTCGCACGGGTGCAGATAGAGGCGTCTCACCCGGTTCGAGGTTTGCCAACTGGCACAATTCTCCCCAAGTTTGCGCTTTCTCTTTAATGGAGTGAGTCACGTCCAGTTTTTGATTGGTACTAGGACAGAAATAAGTATAGAGCGGCATAATCTGTCTGTTGCAGTTAGTGGGTGTATGGTTTGGCACTTGATTCTTGAGGTCGCTTTAATCATAGCAGATTGGGAGGATGGGGAAGAAGTTTGTAGTAACGACTTTAGTCGTTGCTCTCGTGTTATGGCATCCGCCATAACACGAGCAATCTGAGGGTCTACCCGCTTGCCTGCTTGGGAACTGGAGAAAGCGCCTGACATTGGGGTGTGACTTGGCTCCTGCCAAGTCACGCGGTAACGACTAAAGTCGTTACTACAAACTTCTTCCCCATCCTCCCCATCTCCCCCATCTCCCCAACCTGCCCTCCAAGCGCTAAAATTTAAGCGCTAAACCTGCAAGGATGCTATGACGAAACTGATTATTCAAATTCCCTGTTATAACGAAGAACAGACCCTGGGACTTACCCTGAGTGAACTCCCCCGTCAGTTACCGGGGATTGATGAAATTGAGTGGTTGGTGATTGATGATGGCAGTCGCGATCGCACGGTGGAAGTTGCCAAAGCTTGTGGGGTGGATCACATTGTTCGTCTTGCCAATAATCAAGGTTTAGCTAAGGCATTTATGGCGGGATTAGAAGCGTCTCTAAAAGCCGGGGCTGATATTATTGTTAATACCGATGCAGATAATCAATATTGTGCTGAAGATATCCCAGTTTTGATTCAACCGATTTTATTCGGAACAGCGGAAATTGTGATCGGGGCGCGACCGATTCAAGAAATTAAACATTTTTCCCCCACTAAAAAATTCTTACAACGTCTGGGGAGTTGGGTGGTGCGTCTAGCTAGTAATACCAGAATTCCCGATGCACCCAGTGGCTTTCGGGCGTTTAGTCGCGAAGCAGCGATGCAATTAAATGTGTTTAATCAATATACTTATACGTTAGAAACGATTATCCAAGCGGGACAGAAAGGGATGGCGATTACTTCGGTTCCCATCCGCACCAATGGAGAGTTACGACCTTCTCGATTAGTCAAGAGTATTCCCAGCTATATTCATCGGTCTATTTTAACGATTTTTAGAATTTTCATGACTTACAAACCCCTGCGGTTCTTCCTGCTGTTGGGAAGTTTTCCCTTGGGTTTAGGGGTAGCCTTGGGGTTGCGCTGGTTAGGGTTCTTTTTAATGGGAACTGACCGGACTCGTATTCCGAGTTTAATTTTAGCGGCTATTTTAATTTTAATTGGGGTTCAGCTCATTATCTTGGGTCTGGTGGCTGATTTATTAGCGGTGAATCGCAAGTTGCTAGAAGATATTCAACTGAGGATGCGGCGGTCAGACTATGCTAAATCCGAGAAAAAAGGTCAGGAAGAGTGTTAAACGGCGAGAGGGTCCTAACTTTATTACTGGGTAGACCTCCGCTTTGAAAGAGGATGGAGGGAGGGGTAGCCCAATCCCTGAATCCAGGGTTTACTCCGGTTTCAAACTCGATTAGGCGGTCGGGAACCTGAGTCGATTTGTTTTTTAAAACCTATCGGTATCAGGCATCAGCCTGAGATTGGAGTGGTCAGGGCGATTGCCCTAGGGCAATTTTAATGGACCGGAGTCAGTGCAGGGCAGAAAACTATTTTTCAGAAATCTGAAGCGATGTGAATACATTTCTGAAGGATAAAATAATATCTAACCGATTTTTGGGAAAAAATGTAATCTAAACTACTATTTTCCGGGAAAGGTTTATCAGGTTTAAGATATGTTATTGGGGTCACGAAAGTGAGGCTCTCGAAGAAAATTTAAGATTTAATTAATCTTTAAATCTTAGATTGATGGTTTAAAATTAGTGACAAACTTAGTCAGAAGCTAAACGATTGGTAAAAAATAAACAATGAGCGTCATCTTCCTAAAGACAGATTAAAAAGCTTACAGCGGAGAAAATATATGGAGCTTTTCGGGGGAAGGACTGCAAACTCGAAGCCGAACGGGTATCAAAATTTGAAGAAAAGGTAGGGAAAAAAAGAAGAAGGCGAGAACGAAGTTCGCTGCCTGGGTTCCGTGAAATGTACTCAAGGTTCAAGTGATTTGTATGCTTCAGGGAATGGGAATCAATCGCTATAGCGAGATTATGGTAACCGGCAGCTACGCTCCTCACATAGTGGGGCTGTCAATTTGGATGGCGATCGCGGTGTCTTATCTAACAATCGCTCTGGATGGACCCATTCAGATGGAAGCCCGATCGCACCGAGGCGGGTTGACAACCAGTACCGTAATAGCCTCAGCTTGGTTCACTGGAATGTACTTAACCGGACCCCCCCTAGAAACGAGGAACCAGCCGTTTACTGAGGAGGTTAGGATAATGCTGTCCCTGTTGGTGATGGCGATCGCTGCTGGGATCGGAGTTGCGGTTATTAATGGTGAAGTCATGAAACGGGACCTATTCAGAGTTGAGCATCAAATCAGGGGAGGGGCGATCGCGCCCCAGGTCCTCTGGATCCTCGCTGTCACCCCAGGAGTTAGCCTCATCCTCCTCAGCCTCTTAGATTGGGTGGGAATCACCCCCCCATTTTTCGGACTCGCTGGCGACTCCCTGGCAATCGCCACGGCGATCGGCAACCTGCTCCTAGTCAGCCGAACCACTGGTTCCACGGGGATCAAACCGGGGATCGGCGAACCTCCACAAAACCCCACTCCCGAGGAGAATTGCGATCGCCGAGATCCCCGCGACGAATCACCCTTCGAGATCAGCCACTATGCAGAAGTTGAAGCCGAATTAGCACAAACCAAAACCTTTCTCAACTCAGTCATTGAAAATATGCCCCTCGGCTTATTTATCAAAGATGCCAAAACCTTGCAATTTATCCGGTGGAATAAAGCCAGTGAACAACAATTTGGCTATTCCCAAGAGCAAGTGTTAGGCAAAACCGACTATGACCTCTTTCATCCAGAAGAAGCTGATTTTTTCACTCAAAGCGATCGCCAAGCCCTCTTAACCCAACAAATGGCAGATATTCCCTTAGAAACCGTTCAAACTCCACATCAAGGGATGAGATTGCTTCATACCCGTAAAGTCCCCATTATCGATGAAACTAACACCCCTCAATATCTCATGGGAATTTCTGAAGACATTACCGATTGGGTAGAAGCCCAGGAGGAAATTATCAAGCAGAATCAACGTGCTCAACTCTTTGCAGAATTGACCATCAAAATTCGTCAATCCTTAGATATTGGAGAAATTCTCCAAACCACCGTTGAAGAAGTCCGACAAGTTCTCCACGCCGATCGGGCGATCGTTTTTCAACTGATGGCCGATGGCACCGGAATTGTCGTCAAAGAAGCCGTCGTTGAAACCTGTCAACCCCTCTTAGGAAATCAGATTACCGATACCTGCTTTCCCACCACCTATTTAGAACAATACAAACAAGGCAGAGTCAATGCCATCTGCGATGTTGAATCCGCAGAAATTCACCCTTGCTATCGGGACTTGCTCAGACGAATTGGGGTCAAAGCCAACCTCGTCGTGCCATTACTCCAACGGGATACCCCAGAGGACCCCCTGCGGGAACGACTATGGGGATTACTGATTGCCCATCAATGCTCCACCCCGCGCCAGTGGACCCAATTTGAAACCGAATTGCTGCAACAACTCGCCAATCAAGTCAGCATTGCTCTGTCTCAAGCGCAACTGCTGGCGGAGCAAACCCGCATCTCCCAAAAGCTGGCCAAACAAAACATCATTTTAGCTCAAATGAAACAGGCGGCAGTGGCCGCTAATCGGGCAAAAAGTGAATTTTTAGCCAGTATGAGCCATGAAATTCGCACCCCCATGAATGGGGTAATCGGGATGACGGGATTGCTCCTGGCAACGGAATTAAACCCCCAACAAAAACATTATGCTCAAACGATTTTTTCCAGTGCCGAACATCTATTAACGGTGATTAACGATATTCTCGACTTCTCTAAATTAGAAGCGCGAGAAATGCATCTCAACCCGATTGATTTCGAGTTGGATGAATGTATAGAATCCGTGGTGGATTTGATGGTTGCTCCAGCCCAGGAGAAGGGGCTAGATTTAGGGATTTGCATCGATCGCAATGTTCCTCGCCATCTATTTGGAGACCCGGCGCGGTTGCGTCAGATTTTGCTGAATTTAGTCAACAATGCGATTAAATTTACCGAAGTTGGGGAAGTGTCGATCGCCGTGGATGCTGTCTCAGCAGAGTCCACCTCAGAAACAGATGCCCTCCCCCCAGAACAGCGCAATCCCGTCACCTTGCGATTTGCCGTCACCGATACGGGAATTGGGATTTTACCCCAGAATCAAACCAAGTTATTTCAATCCTTTTCCCAAGTGGATAGTTCCTCCACCCGGCAATATGGGGGGACCGGGTTAGGACTGGCTATCTCTAAACAATTGGTGGAACTGATGCAGGGCAAAATTGGCGTCGAAAGCGAATTGCATCAGGGTTCTACTTTCTGGTTTACTGTTACCCTGCCGGTACAGCAGAATCGCACAGAACGGGAAAATTCCCGGGGGACAACCTTGGAGATGGAGTCTCTAAAACTGCTGGTTGCCGATGAGAGTGCCATGCATCGTCAGTCGGTGCAGCATTTTGCCGATCGCTGGGGAATTACGGTGGATCAAGTCACGGACCCTCAGAGCGCCCTGAGTGCATTGCGCGCAGCGGCAGCAGAGGGAACCCCCTATCATGCAATCTTGGCAAGTGTGAACCTCCTGGAGGGCGATCGCTCAACCCTGTTACAAGCTCTGAAGCAGGAACCCAATTTGGCGACAACCCGGACAATTGCCCTAGCTCAGTTTAATCAACGGGCGATCGCCGAAGCCTTAGCCCCCCATTGGATCAGTGCTTATATCATCAAACCCTTACGGGGGTCTCAGTTTGTGGAAAGCTTGCAACAGGTTTTAGCTCCCCAGGGGTCTGTGCGCTCCCAAGGGGTTCCCGGAGAACCCTTCTCTGGCTCCACCTTCTCCTTGGCTTCTCCCCCTTTGTCCCCTCTGAAAATCTTAATCGCCGAAGATCACGAGATCAATCAACAAGTGATTGTCTTTCAACTCAATACCTTGGGCTACCATGCCGATTGTGTCAATAATGGTCTCGAAGCCCTCGATCGCCTTGCCCGTGAAGATTATGATCTGGTCTTTATGGATTGTCAGATGCCCCTGAAAGATGGCTATGAGGTGACCCGAGAACTCCGAAGGTGTGAAGGAACCCGGCGTCATACCATCGTCATCGCCCTGACTGCTCACGCTCTGAATAGCGATCGCCAGAAGTGTCTGGAGGCAGGAATGGATGACTACCTGAGTAAACCCGTCCTCCTCGAACAGTTGCAGGCAGCACTCGATCGCTGGATTCCCCAGATCATCCCCCTTCAGACCCCGGAACCCAATTTGACCGAGAACCCCCAAGCGCCAGTCACTCTCCATCAGAAAATCAACAGTTCTAGCACCTTGGAACCACCCGGGTCCTTCTCTCCTAGAGATTTACCCGAGGGAACCCTGGAAGATCCACCCCTGGATTGGGCCCGTTTGCAGGAGATTTCCCGAGGTAAACTGGAATTGCAAGAACGCCTGCTAAGAGCCTTTGTGGATAGCCTACGAGGGGATATCGAGGTGATTCGTTCCGCCTGCGATCGCCAGGATTGGAGTACGGTGGAGTTAAAAGCTCACCGGATTAAAGGAGCCAGTCTGAATATGGGTGCGCGGGCGCTCGGGGCCATTTCCAGCCAAATCGAGGAGCAAGTGCGGGCCCAAGTGTTTGAAGCGATCGCCCCCTTATTGTTGAGTTTAGAATCTCAAGTCGATCGCCTGGGAACTTGCACTCAATCTCTCCCCCCTCGATAAGTTACCCCTCGTTAAGGCTCTGTTTGTTTACAAATTGCGCGATTGAGTCAGGGTTCATCTAACCGATCTCATTCTCCACTGGAAGGTTAATTACCGGGGTATGGACATTGAACGTTCCAGAAGGGAATTCCGAGGGGGAGGAACCCCTGAAGTGATAATCTATGTGGGAAATCAACAAAACTGTCGTGACTCCATTTAAACTGCCCTCTTGCTTATCCCGGTTGCGATCGCCCATTTGGGTGTTCGATCTCGAACAATTGCAACTCTGGTGGGCGAACCCTGCCGCCTTGCAACTCTGGGGTGCAGCGAGTTTGGAAGAACTCAGACAGCGAGATTTCCGGGAGATTTTAGGGGCAACCCGCCCCCGATTAAAGGGCTATTACAAACGGTTGAAGTCTGGGGAAACGGCGATGGAACAATGGACGTTTTATCCCCAGGGAGAAGCGGTACAGATTCCCTGCCTTTGTTCTGGAATGGAGATTGACGAAGGACGTTTGGCCCTGTTGGTAGAGGGGGTGAGTCCGGAGATTCTCCATCACCGAGAGGTTGTCAACCCCCTCATACCGGGAAAGGCGTTACCGCAGAAAACCGATATAGGGTTCCAGGCAGTCGTTGTCCGTCAGATTATTGATCCGCTTACGGGGAAAACGATCGCCCTAGTTCAGGAGAATGATTGTCCTGATACTGGAGGCGATCGCCCGCAATCCGCCCGTCCCACTGAGGTGATGCACCCTCCCCTAACCGCTTTTCCAAATCGGGATAAACAACAGTCCCCTCAAGATAATCCGGAAGAAACCATCACCCTGCAACAGGCGATTTTAGATAGTGCCAACTACTCGATTATCTCCACGGGGATTGATGGGATGATTTATACATTTAATGCCACCGCTGAACGCTGGCTGGGTTATACTGCCGAGGAAATGGTCGGGAAAATGACTCCGGCGATTCTCCATGACCCGATGGAAGTGGTCCAGAGGGCACAGGAGTTGTCTGAAGAACTGGGGGTGGAGATAGCGCCTGGATTTGAGGTATTTATCGCCAAAATCCAGCAGGGGAAACCGGACGAATACGAATGGTCATATATTCGTAAAGATGGCAGTCGGTTTCCGGTGTTGTTGTCCATTTCGGCCCTACGCGATCGCACCGGGGAAATTACCGGATATTTGGGGATTGGCAGCGACATCAGCGATCGCAAGGGTGTCGAAGCACAACAGTACGAAACTGAGGCCGCATTGCGATCGCTGATTGAAGTGCAAGCAGCGGTGGATTTAAGCCTGCAAGAGCGCCTTGAGCGGATGTTAGCAATGGGTTCTGAGCGATTTAAGTTAGAAATTGGGATGTTAGGGCGCGTCGAGGGCGATCGCATCGAGATCCTCGCCACTTGCTATCCTCCGACCAGTTTGTTTAAACTGTTTCCCGGGGATGCGTTCAATTTAAGTCAAACCTATGACGCCTATACCCTCTCCGAACAAGCTACACTCTGTATCGAATCCGCTGCCGAATCTGATCTGTGGCAAACCCATAGCGCCTATCAAGTCCGTAAATTCCAAGCCTATATTGGCACGCCGATTGTCGTTGCCTCAGAGGTTTACGGGACTCTGAGCTTTGCCAGCCATAGTCCCCGGGATACCCCCTTTAAAGATAGCGATCGCCAACTGGTGACCTTGATGGCGCAGTGGATTGGCGGGGAAATCGAACGAGACACGGCCCAGAATGCATTCCGCGCTGAATACCAACGCACCTTGTTACTGGGGCAAATTACCCGAGAAATTCGCCAAAGTTTAGATTCTCAACAAATTTTACAAACGGCGACGGATTTAATGGGTCGCGGTTTTCACCTCAATCGTTGTGTGATTCTCTCTTATACCCCCGAAGCGAGTACGGTAGATACCGTGGCAGAATATGTAGAGCCTGGGTATCCATCGATGATAGGCTTTCAAATTCCGGTGGAAGGGAATCCCTACCTTCAAAAGGTGTTTGCTCTCGATCGCGCCGTGGCATCGGATGATGTGAATATTGACCCCTTGCTCCGGGAGGCACTCCCCCTATGCCATCAAGTTCAAATCAAGTCAATGTTAGCCGTTCGCACCTCCTATCAAGGGGAACCAAATGGGACCATTGGCTTACATCAATGCGATCGCTTCCGCCATTGGGAACCCCAGGAAATTGAACTCCTCGAAGCGGTTGCGGTGCAACTCGGTATTGCTTTAGCTCAATCGCAATTACTTGAGCGGGAACGAGCCGCGCGATCGCAACTCGCCGAGCAAAATCAAGCCTTAAAACAAGCCCGAGAATCCGCTGAAGTCGCCAACCGGGCCAAAAGCGAATTCCTCGCCACCATGAGTCACGAAATCCGCACTCCCATGAATGCCGTGATTGGCATGACCGGGTTATTACTGGATATGAATTTAACCGAGGAACAGCGAGATTATATTGATACCATTCGCACCAGTGGCGATGCCTTACTGACGATTATTAATGATATCCTTGACTTTTCTAAAATTGAGTCGGGCAAACTCGAACTAGAAAATCATCCCTTTAATCTGCAAACTTGCATCGAAGAAGCCTTAGATTTGTTTGCGCCGAAAGCTGCTGAAAAAGGGCTGGAATTATTATATCAAATCGAAGTTAACACCCCCAAACAAATTATTTCCGATGTCACTCGGATGCGGCAAATTTTAGTCAATTTAATTGGAAACGCGGTTAAATTTACTCATACCGGCGAAATCCTCGTATCCGTCAATGCCACCCGGTTAACCTCTCGGAATTCTCAAGCAGAACTTGCCACTCCTTTAGTGAGGGGTAATCCGGCGAATGGGGAAACTCCCTTGGGTGTACAACCGCTATCACCGGATCGGTCCACCCCGGTGGCTTACGAGTTCCAATTTTCCATTCGAGATACGGGAATTGGGATTCCCTCCCATCGTCGCGATCGCCTCTTTCAACCCTTTTCTCAAGTCGATGCCTCTACCACTCGTCAGTTTGGCGGGACTGGACTGGGACTGGCAATTTGCAAGCGCTTAAGCGAATTAATGGGGGGTCGGATGTGGATTGAAAGTGAGGAAGGAGTGGGTTCTACCTTTTACTTTACCTTAATGGCTCACTCCAACCCCAAGGCGATCGATTCCCCTGACTATCACCAAAGCGATCGGCCCCTGCTTAAGGGTAAAAAACTGCTCATCGTCGATGATAACGCCACCAATCGACAAATTTTGCTCAAACAAACTCAAAATTGGGGAATGTTCCCCCACAATGCTGCATCCGGTTCCGAAGCCTTAGCTCTTTTAGAAGTTAGCAATCATTTTGACCTTGCCATTTTGGATATGCAAATGCCCGAAATGGATGGATTAACCCTCGCCGCACGGATTCAAACCCAACCCCAATGGCAATCCCTTCCCTTGGTCATGTTCACCTCGATGGGTAAACCCGAATCGTTAGAAATAGATGGAATTTCCGTTGAATTTGCGGCGTTTATTAATAAACCCATTAAACAATCTCAGCTGTATAATACTTTAATACAAGTTCTGGATGAAACCTCCTCCAATAGTCCCGTCAAATATGAGCCTAGCACCCGGTCTAAAAAATCTCTGATTGATGCGGACATGGCGAAACGAATGCCTTTAAGGATTTTATTAGCCGAGGATAATATCGTCAACCAGAAAGTTGCCCTACGCATCTTGGAGCGCATGGGATATCGTGCGGATGTCGCCAACAATGGACTCGAAGTCTTAGCAGCCTTGCAGAGACTATCCTATGATGTCATTCTCATGGATGTGCAAATGCCCGAAATGGATGGGTTAGAAGCGACTCGTCAAATTTGTAAAAAATATGCCGAGAGTTTACACTTACATAAGCCCAGAGTGATTGCCATGACTGCCAATGCCATGCAAGGCGATCGGGAAATCTGTCTAGCGGCTGGAATGGATGATTACATTACCAAACCCATTCGTCTCGAAGAGTTAATCAAAGCCTTATCTTTAGTCAAAGTGGAATAATTGCCATCACTCCTCAGTTAACCTAGCCTGATGATTAGACCTTAATTTTAGGGTTAATTTTCATCTGTTATAATGAAATACTAAGCTGCCAATTCTTATAATTAATTATGAAATTTTATTCCCAGGTTATTTTACCAAAGCTGTTGGATATTACAATGTCCGATCCACGGATTTCCCAGTATAGAGAAGAGGTCTTATCTGAGGTGTCTGGCAATGTTTTAGAAATTGGTTTTGGAACTGGATTGAATTTGCCTCATTATCCCGAAACCGTCCAAAAGCTCACGACGGTAGACCCAAATCCCGGGATGAATCAGTTGGCCCAAAACCGGATTGAGTCCTCGGATATCGATGTAGAAGTTCGGGTGATTAGTGGTGAGAATTTACCGTTTCCCGATGAGAGTTTTGATAGTGTGGTGAGCACTTGGACTTTGTGTAGTATTCCCCAAGTGGAACGGGCTTTAGCAGAAATTCACCGGGTTCTCAAATCTAGTGGAAAATTCTTCTTTTTGGAACATGGATTGAGTGAGGAACCGAAGATTCAAGGGTGGCAGAATTTCCTCACGCCTCTGCAAAAAATTGTGGGGGATGGATGTCATTTGAATCGTCCAATTGAAAGGTTAGTAGAAAATCAGTTTCAGATTTTGGAACTCGATCGCTTTTATGCGCCTAAGATTCCTAAGACTGTGGGATATTTGTACAAAGGGGTTGCGGTAAAAGGATAGGAGGGGGAACGACTGAAGTTGTTACTACGAACATAAGAAACGACTGAAGTTGTTATACCCAATCCGGTTGTTAAAAGTTGATTTTCGGTTTTAGCCCGCGCAGGCGGGCTTCGTCCGTATAGCCCCACCCTTAAGGGTGCGGGTTTTCACAGACCTTTGACAACCGGATTCCGTATTACTACGAACATAAGAAACGACTGAAGTCGTTACTACGAACATCAGAAACGACTGAAGTCGTTACTACGAACATCAGAAACGACTGAAGTCGTTACTACAAACAAAAATAACGACTGAAGTCGTTACTACGAACTTTGAGGAAGTTTTCGCACACTTTGTAGTGCGAGTATCGAGATTTGCTATTTTTATAGCAAACTGATTTAAACTCGCTATAGTCCGGGGATGGGGGGTAAATTTTTTAACTGGGGTTGGATGTGCTTTTGCCAAAAAGGATTAAAGCTTTCAGGGAAGACCATTTTCCACGTAACGCCAAGGACTGCGATCATGAATGCTGCCATGACTAAGGCAGCAAGTCCGGTACTCAACTGAGCGAAAATATTGGATTTCTTGGGTTTGACATAAAATCCCCGTCGGCGATTTTGGAGGACATAAGCCGAATCATCAATGATTTCTTCCTGGATGGGGACGGGTTGAGTTCCCTTGGCTGCGGGACGCTTGGCAGCAGGTTTGCGGGAGGCTGCGGCTTTTTTGTGGCCTTTGGAGGGCGATCTCGCTTGGGAGGCGGTGCTCATTCCGGAGGTATCATCGCTTTGTTCCCATCTCTCCACCTGCTGAGTCACCACCTCTGGTTCTTTCTTCGCCCGAGCCCACTGTAACAACATCGCGGAGGTAATCCCACAGAGATTATCTTGGCGTAAGGCGGCGATCCGTTTGAGTAGGGGTTGTCCATTGCAGACAAAGACAACGATCGCATCTGACCGTTCTAGGGCCACACCGTATGCAGCTTGTGCTATCTCTAAACTTAACCGGGCACTGAAACTCAAGGATGCCCCTTCAGGCGGTGTTAACTTGCGATGGGTAGCGGTGGCGGTGGTTTGCTGCCAGCCACTTTTGGGCCAAAATGCCATAAACTCTTTTGCCGTCTTCTCCTGTCCCGGTTCAGCAGCGCGATCGGCGAAGTTCTGCATGGCGTCAAAGACAACTTTGGGGACAAAACAACTCCCCACCCCTTTGTAATCTTTCCAAATCTTGGTATCACCGGCTAACAGAGAGGTTGTATCAAAAACAAGTAGGATCTGGGGTCGAGCACTCATGATGTTAAAGGGGGGTAAAACAGAAAGAAGAAAGCGCGAACGCTACGGACCAGGGTTTTTTTAATAAAGAGAACAAGAAACCGGGTTTCTCGCCCAAACTTGTTGCTTATGAAGTAAAGATTTTTTCAAGAAACCCGGTTTCTAACTTCTACTGCATCGAGGACCTCAGTATTTTTCTTCGGTCCTGTGTTCTGGCTTTCTCTTTCTATTATTATCCGCCAATTCCTAAACGACCGGCCAAGGAGGTACTCAAGGGGAGTAAGGTGGCGATCGTTAAAAATAAGGCTAACAAAGCCAAGGCTGCCCGGGCATCATCGGGTTCTTTAATTTCGTTCAAACTGGGGCGTTCTAAACCCCGTTGGAGAAAGAGAATCACGATCGCCCAATATAAGGCCAAAGGATTGAAGAAGGCAGCGATCGCGAGGACAACTGCCGTGGCGATCGTCGCCCGTCCGGCAATGGTCCGTCCGTAGACCGCCTGGACAATCCGGCCCCCATCGAGTTGACCCGCAGGCAGGAGGTTAAGGGCGGTAATCACTAATCCTAGCCAACCCATCACCATCATCGGATGGACGGCAACCAAGGGTTGATTCAAGGCCGAACCCAGCACAACTTTTGCTAAAGTACCGACTAACACAGACCCTTGGAAAAACTCTGCCGGAATTTGGAACAAGCTGCCTTCATGGGACAGGAGTAAACCCCCGATTAACATCGCCAGAGAGACTAATCCACCGGCAGCAGGTCCGGCAAAGGCCACATCAAACAAGACTGTTCGGTTCGGCAAGAGGGTTTCAAAGCGATTGATTGCCCCAAAGGAACCGATTTGCCAAGTGGGGATGAAAAAGGGCCAGCTTAAGCGGACGTTATTTTTTTGGGCGATCGCCCGGTGGGCAATTTCATGAGAGAGCAAAACTGCCCAGATTCCCAAGGTTAGGGGGAGCACTTCCCCAAGGCGTTGGGGATTGGTAAAGAAGTCGAATCCCAGGAATAATCCAGCGGTTTCTAAGCTGGTGACAATGGTAGCGACCAATAAGACCACGGCTAGGATTTTTTGTCCTCGGGTGGAGGGTTTGGGGTCGGAGGTACTGGGTAAGACGATCGCCACGGGTTTTTCGTCAGGATTGGGGACTAAAAACAGCCGATAGCGATCGCCCATTCGTTCTTGGAGGGACTCGGCGAGGCGATCGTAAGCCTCATCCGGATCCCCGCGCAGATTCCCTTTAAAAATAGCCCCCTCTTGATAAGAAATGGTTTCTGTGGCAAAGAAGGTATCGATGCCAAAAATCCCCTGGATCTTTTTGAGGTCTTCTTCAGGAATTCTGACAAACTCCGGGGCGATCGTCTTGAGTTGATCTTCAACACCGGAACTCGTCGGGTTTTCTGGGTTGGCCCCCACAGGAGTCCGATCGGACTGCAAGCGTTTGGCGGCCCGTTCTCGCAGGACCTCCTCCTGACCCGCCGCTCGTAGTTGTTTGCCCAGATAGATGTACAAACCCGCAGAGGCGAGAACCAGCAGCAGAATCCCCACTAAGTTCAAGTAGATTCCGGCGGAGAATAAGCCAAAGAACAACAGCCAAGGGAACATCAGTACCGCAGACTGTAACCAGGCTAAGATGCCGAGTTTTCCGAAATCCCTAGCGCGATAATATCCCCACCCCAAGATTCCTAGGGCGACAAACACGATAGCAATTGTTGCAGCATTCTCTGTTGCGATATCCATGTCCTCAATATAAATGCTGGTCAGACACCGCCCGGGCGATCGCTCATGATCATCCCACTGCGACAAATCATGCGGTTGAACCCGCTATCTGTCCCAGAGGTACGCTGTGAAAAACGCCGGGGGATCGATTCCATCTTACCGAGTCATCTACCCTCCCCGATAACCCCAGGCAGAAATTCTCCCGGGAAAAGAAGTTTTAGGGGATCAGAGTTTAAAAAACCCACACCCTCAAGGGTGGGGCTACACGGACGAAGCCTGCCTCCGCAGGCTGAAGAGTAAAATAGCTCTTTCATTCCAAGTCTAAAAACCCACACACTCAAGGGTGGGGGTTCGAGCCCGCGCAGGCGGGCTTCGTCCGGATAGCCCCACCCTTGAGGGTGCGGGTTTCTATAGACCTTGTCCCCTGGGGTTCCGAGTTCCCCATTGTTCTGGATAATGGAAAGGCGAACCTCAACCCTCTGTTTTTCTGAGTCTTATGGCCGATCAAACTCCCGATTCCCCTACTGGGTCCTCCCGCAGTTCTGAACCCACCCGCCCTCGTTCTGGCAACCCTAAACCCCGGGGTAAGCAATCCCTCCCCCCTGAAAAATATGCTCGGTTAAGGGCTGAGGCGGCTGCGCCCTATAAAGGACTGCGTAAATTTGTTTATGTGGTCTGTGGGGCTTCCGGTGGCATTGGCGCTTTTGTGTTTTTGGCGCAACTATTAGCCGGTCGTGAAGTTGGCGCAGCACTGCCTAATTTTGCTCTGCAACTCGGGGTTGTCGCCCTAATGGTGTGGCTCTTTCGGTTAGAAAAGGCCGACTGAAGCCGCCCTTGAATGCTCGATTGTTCTGCTCCTGACAGGAGGACGATCGCGCTTTTACTCTACCGGATTGGGAAGCATTTGGTCGCATGGAAGTCTTCTTCTTGCTTATCGCTGTTAATGCTCCCCCGGTGGGTTTTTCTCTAATGTTTCTGATCCCCTGATAAGAATATCTGATTTTTCCCCAAGTTGCCGGTGAGGTAAAACAATCTCAATAGGACTATCCTTTCACGGCAATGGGTCTTATAATTAAAAGTTTTTTAAAAATCCCGATTGGTCCCATGAGTATAAATCTAAAGAAAAGATTACGAAATTCCAGGTCGGGAAAAATTCCGGTCATAATCAAATCAATAAAGTTCAAATGGGGTCAGCCAATATAAAGACCCTAAACATAAAACCTTCAAGATAAAGAAAAGGCCGGTTGCTGCGATCGCAGCAACCGGCCCTTTCCCTTTTGAGCCTCTAAGGGAACTCCAAAAAATAAAATCTCCAAAACGTTCGTTCGTAGTGACTACTCAATGGAGTAGCTCCGTCACTGTAGGGGCGCAATGCTTG
>NZ_JAMXOT010000280.1 GCF_024220515.1 Oscillatoria sp. HE19RPO | reverse complement strand
TAGGGAACTCCAAAAAATAAAATACCCAAAACCCACACCCTCAAGGGTGGGGCTATACGGACAAAGCCTGCCTACGCAGGCTGAAGAGTCAAGTTTTTCACCGCAGAACTTGGATAATTTATTTTTTTGGACTCCCTTAGTCTTTCTCGATTTTAACCGATAGGATTTTATCTTTAGCCCGAATCGAGTTGACGACATCCATATCTTCGGTTTTACCAAACACCGTATGTTGTCCATCTAAATGGGGTTGGGGAGAATGGCAAATAAAGAATTGACTTCCCCCGGTATTGCGCCCTGCATGGGCCATTGATAACGTACCCGATAGATGTTTGTTGGGGTTAATTTCACAATTAATTTTATAACCCGGGCCCCCGGTTCCTGTTCCATTGGGACATCCCCCTTGGATCATGAAATTGGGAATCACCCGATGGAAAGTTAATCCATCATAAAACCCACTTTCAGATAATTTGATAAAATTATCTACCGTATTGGGGGCATCTTTATCGAACAGATCCAGATGAATCGTTCCTTTTTCGGTTTCCATAATGGCACGAGGCATAGGTTTCTCCTTGAATTGAGCCAGATTAAGCAGGTTCTCAGTGGGTCGATCGCCCACGACAGACCTATATTACCTGATAAGCGTCGGTTGTTGGGGAGATGGGTTATTTGTCATTTGTCATTTGTCATTTGTCATTTGTCTTGGTTTGGTGGGGGAGGTGGGGGAGGTTGGGGAGGTTGGGGAGGTTGGGGAGATGAATTTTTTGAGTTCATCGTTGCGGAGGATGATGTTGATTGGTGCTGGATTGTTGTAATCTAATCATTACAGAAAAAATTAGAGGAAAATTATGGATAGCGAACAAACCCAAGAAATTCTCAGCTTGCGGGAGAAAAAGTTAACACCGAAGCAAATCGCCCGTAAAATGGGGTTGAAAGTCTCGGACGTTACCCGATTTCTGAAGGAACAAGCGGAACAAGCGGCGATCGCCCGTGAGGAATCCGGAGAATTACCCCCCGTCTTCGAGTGTTTAGTCAATGCCAATTGTATCCCCAGACTGTTTCCGCCAGAAGATGAACTCGCGACCCAATCCGAGGATGATTTTGAGAGCACATCCGACCCTGGTATGGCTATTGTGACGGTGACGCGATCGCCGGGATTGAACCGCTTTATTAGCTGTACTTACCTGGTGGATTATTGGTGTTTGGGGGTCAAAGATGCCTCGGGACCTCGCAAATACAATCGCAGTGAATATGGAAGAATTGCCTCCTTGTATTATGACTCGTTCATCGGGGGTTCTGAGAAAATTTCATTAACTCAGGCTCAAGCCCTTGTCTGGGGTGCGGTTGAATATGCTGAAACATTAGGCTTTAAACCCCATCATGATTTTGAAAAAGCCAAAAAGTATTTAGGAGAATGGGATGGGGAAGTAAAACTCGAATTTGGAAAAAATGGCAAGCCATTCTATACGAGCGGACCCTACGATAATTCTGCCTCAATTATTAATACCTTGAATAAATCCGTAGGTGAGGGAAATTATAATTGTATGATGGGGATGGACGCTGAACTATAATTCCAGTGGATTTCTGGGGTGGTCAAGCGGGAGTTAATACCCGCTTGACCACCCCGAGGGTTAGGTGGCATTAAATGCCATTTGCCAAAATGCTTTTTCAAATTGAGCCACGGTAATCACGGTTTGTTCCGCTTCTTTCTGAACCTCCGGTGAGGCATTACTGAGCATTTCATCGGCTTGTTGTTCTAACAATTTGACGTAATCCGTAAAGCCCGGATTTCCCCAGCGATCGGCAAATTCGGTATAGGGTTCAGGCATGGGTCCAGGCAATTGCCACCCTTGATTATAAGCCAACTCAACCGCCCACAATCCTGTTGCTTGCACCGCATAAGGAGTTCGGGCCAAACTTTCTAAAAACTGGCTGTATTCTTCACAGGTGCGCTGTTTAGCGACATCCAGGGATAAATTCCGTTCAGCCGCTTTGACTTGAAACCAATTCAATTCATCTTTTAAGGCAGTTAATCCTCCTAACAGTACATCAAAATGATGGCGAGGAGCAACGGATAAAATCCGGGCTACCATCCGCGTAAATTCCACCACAAATTGATAATCCTGCACCAACCAAGTATTAAATTGCTCAGGAGTAATCGTGCCTTGTTTACATCCATCCAAAAAAGGATGCACGGTGGCTTCCTGCCAAATGGGTTGATGGTTTTTGAGAATTTCCTGACAGGTGATGGTCATAAGTTCAAGAAGATAAACAACAGATTCAGGCTAACAAGAATTACGCAGTTTATAACATCGATCGCTAAATAATGTAGAGGCGATTCGCGAATCGCCTCTACATTATTGTAGGAGGAGTAGGGTGGGCAATGCCCACCCTACAATTGCTCAAT
>NZ_JAMXOT010000279.1 GCF_024220515.1 Oscillatoria sp. HE19RPO | reverse complement strand
CCTAAAACTAAAGCAATAAGAATGACAAATCGTTCAAATGCTTCTATTTTATCTTGGATATTCACCCGGTCTTTATCAGGGTAGTCTTGGATATTCATATTTTTAGTGCCTCGGGAAGATGGAGCCATATTTTTCATCCAGAACCGATAGTTGAAGCCGGATAAAAGTTCGATTAAGGTCCGAAAAGTTACTTCAATTTTAAACCGCTAACTATAAGCCGTTATGATTTCTACTCCCGATAAATCCAGGTCTGTTGAAAGCAGAATGCTGGGTTTTCCTCCGGGCCACAATACTAAAACAAAACACCCTAAATTTTCGGGACAGACGAAGATGTAAATCTAGGGTACGATAACTGACTTTCTGTTTTTTTCCATAAAGGGATAACGATTCAGTCTTTAAAGAATTTGGGTCATTAAATAACGTGCGTAATTCCAGCGATCGTCCCCAAGTGCGAGGTCTGCCGGGACCTTTTTTCACGGGGGACGGTGGTAACGGATGCTTGGCAACCGTATTAATTTTGACCCGAGTAATTAAATGAATTGAATCGGACCGAAACTGCTTAATTAATTTTTTTGAAGCAAAATGGGCATTCTTTAATGACGTAATTTCCAGTTTTTATGTAAGCCCTACATAAGCCTGACATTTTATCAACTAAAGTCGGTGAATTTATATCAGATGTTTGAAGTCCATCTTGAAGGAACGAACGTAACCGTGACAGGGACTAAAGAATCCCCGGATTGTAATAACAGACTAATAGCTCCAAAATAATGACCCCGAATCCATTCAGGGCAAGGTCACATTACCTGATTCTTTGTGTAATTTTTTAACTAGGGGCATTTTTCGGCCTTATGAACGCCACTTTAATGCCATCCCCAACATAAATAGGTTGACCCTTCAACCGTTTGACATTTTCATGAGAAATCAACCATTTATACCATCTGTTTGATAATGTTTTGGCACTCCAACTTGTGGCGTGAAACCAATGCAGAGCGTGTCCATAGTAGTAATCACTCAGTCCCACTGCATTCAGATAACTGGTGATGGCCGGGGTCCGGTTGCATAACAAAATCCCCCAGACCACGATCGCTAACCATTCAAACGCCGCCTCACGGCTGAATGCAGGCCGTAGACTTTGAAGGGAAGGTAAATTCGCTCAAAGGGGGGCATAATGGTAACACTGGTTAAGCTTCAAATACTTACCAGTATGACTTATGGACTGGCTTTATGCCGGTCCATTTTTTCTGAGGCCCCATGAGCGACCAACTTGGGGTTATACAGAACTTTTCACTGTCCAGTTACATAGCCTCTAAATATAAGTCGCGAGTTTCTTAGCCCTCTCTACAATTTGGGTGAGTTCTGTAATAATACTCAAGGTAGAGGTAACGATAACCTAAAGATTGCTAGGGTTGGGGTAAGTTCTATCTTTGACCCTATGACTTCAAACAACAACAGGCCCAATCGGCTTAAAGAAATTCTCCGGGTTTTCTTATCGATCGCCATCATCGTAGTAGGCATTACCCACTTTACTCACCCCGCTCAATATGTCAGAATTGTGCCACCTCAATTACCTTACCCGACTGAGTTGGTCTACATTAGTGGCTTTTTCGAGATTTTAGGAGGTATTGGCTTACTGATTCCATTTGTCAGCGTTGCGGCTGCCTGGGGACTGATTGCTCTGTTTATAGCGGTTTTTCCCGCTAATATCAATCAGGCACTTAATAGTATTCCCATTGAGGGCATTCCTCATCATCCTGTGCTTTACTGGGTTAGACTGCCTTTTCAGGCTGTCTTGATTGCTTGGGCTTGGTGGTACACTCAAAACCCCGAGGAACAACCCGGCTCTTTTAAAGAACAATTATAGCCCTGGGGTTGCTGGCGAACTTTACCCATGAGCTTAGGCGAAATGAATGTTTAAAATTATGAGACAGGACTTAGACGAATTCTAAAAAATTACCCTAAGTGTAGAGGCGATTCGCGAATCGCCTCTACACTTAGGTTTTAAGGGAGCATCTCAATTTGGCCTCAAAGGGGAATTTATACGTTTTGCTCCCCCTGACCTCGTAGGGAAGGGGGTACCGGCGGTTAGGTCTCTTTGCAAAATTGAGATGCTCCCGGTTTTAATGTTAAAGATTGAGTCAGTCCAGGAGGAATTAGAGGGATGAAACACGAAGCAAAAAAATGGGTGATTGTGGGGGCGAGTCGGGGAATTGGTGCAGCAGTAGCCCAGCATTTTGTGTCTAAGGGGGACTGGGTGATGTCGGTTTGTCGAAGTGCGCCAGTGGCAGGGGAGTGGGTGAAAGCGGATGTTTCTATTCCCGCAGGGATTGAGACGATCGCCAATGCCGTCGGGGATGCGCCAGTGGATGGCTTGCTCTATATGGGAGGGGTCTGGGAAAATAACGCTTTTACTGAGCAATATGATTTCATGAAAAGCTCAGATGCAGAAACTCGATATGTGCTCAGTGTGAATGCGATCGCACCCATTGAAATTACGCGCAAACTGGTCAATAACTTGTCCCAATCTAAAAACCCGAGAGCTATTTTTATCGGTTCCCTATCCGGTTGGGAACACAGAGCATCGCGGGAAGTTGCCAATACCGCCTCAAAGTTTGCCCTCCGAGGTGCAATCCAATCCCTGAGATTAGCACTTCGCGATCGCAACATTGGATTTTCAGTCATTAATCCCGGAAATGTGGCAACGGCAGAAGTTTTGTCTGACATTCAAGAGGGACGATTTCCCCCCCAGGAAGCGATTCCCCTGGAGGATTTGGTTTCTTGTATTGACTGGATTGTATCTTTATCCCCCCACGTTGATGTGTCTGAGATTAATTTAGAACAAAGAACCCGTTAAGGGTATTCCAACAAATAAATCATCCTTGCTTTGATGCGATCGCACCTAACAAGACTCTTTTAGCCCGCGCAGGCGGGCTTCGTCCGTATAGCCCCAGGCTTAAGCCTGCGGGTTTTTTAGATATTTTATTGTGTGCAGTTCCCTAAACCAAGTGATGCTCGATCGCAAACCGCAACAGTCCGGCGCGATTTGTTGTTTCTGTTTTTCTCAACAGCGCACTCACATATTTTTCCACCGTGCGCGGACTCAAGTGGAGCCGATCGCCAATTTGGGCATTAGAAAGACCTTCCGCCAGTAAATCTAAAACATCTCGTTCTCGGGGCGTTAAAGAAATAGCAACCTCTGACTCTTGTGCCGTTAATTCCGTAGTTCCTGGATTGAAACTAGCCGGGAGAGAATCGTCAGGAGAAAACGGGTTGCTGTTGGATTCCGCAGGGGGAGAGAGGGAGTCATCGGAATTAAATCGCCACTGGGACTGGATGAGTTGAGAGCGCTCCAACAAATTGCGAATCACTGCACCGAGTTCCTCCAAATCAAACGGCTTGGGTAAATACAAATCACAGCCGAGTTGATAGCCTAAAATCCGTTCTGGGGTACTGGTGCGTGCGGTTAAAAAAATCACAGGTAACAACCGTAAAGCGGGTTTTTTGCGAACGCGCTTGACCAATTCATACCCATCCATCTCCGGCATGATGATATCCGTTACCAGTAACTGAGGTTGAAATTCTTCTACTTTCAAAAGACCCTCTTGACCATTCTGAGCGGCGATCGCAGAATAACCACACTGCTCCAAATAATGGCAGATAGACAGACGAATAGCGGGATCGTCATCAACAATCAGAATCGTCAAGGGCATGGGGTCTCAAGGGGGAACTGAACAAGTATAGACGCCACCGAGTAGCGTCTATACTTCTAGCGTAGGTCAAATCCAGGGTCAGGCCAACTCGATTTAACGAGTAGACACAGTTAAGCTTTCAGGTTGGGCCAAATTACCCGATAGAGTCACTTGCCGTCCATTGGCATGGAGATGGCGCAGGATTTTGTAAATCATTTCAATGCGATCGCCCGCATCGGCTTTCTTAGCCAACTCCTCTAGGGATAACGGTTTCCCTTCTGCGGCAATCACCTCCATAATTCGGGTTTGGAGGTGGAGAATCTCAGAAGCTGCCTTTTTACCCGCTTCCACCCCCGGTTGATGATAGGCATTGACGTTAACCAACGAAGCATATAACCCCACGGCGCGATCGTACAGGGCAATCAAAGCCCCCACGATGCGCGGATTCACCTGGGGAATCGTCACCGAAATGGAATCGCGCTGATTGTCATAAATCGCTTCGCGAGTTCCATACAAAAACCCTAACAAATAATCCCCGGTGGTGATTCCCGGTTCTACATCTGGGGAATGGCCCTGACGGTCTTCTAAAACCTCAATAAAGGTTAGGAAGAAATTCGGGACCCCCTCGCGCAGTTGTTGAACATAAGCGTGTTGATCCGTAGACCCCTTATTTCCGTAGACGGCAATCCCTTGATAAACCGTATTGCCTGCTAAATCTTTCTCCTTACCTAGAGATTCCATCACCAACTGTTGCAGATAGCGGCTAAACAGCAACAGACTGTCTTTATAAGGCAGCACCACCATATCTTTTTCCCCTCGTCCATTGCCTGCAAAGTACCAGGAGAGGGCCAGCAATGCGGCAGGATTGCCCTTCAGGTCCGGTTGGCGAGTGGCATCATCCATTTCTTTGGCCCCAGCCAGCATACCCTGAATATCAATGCCCTGTAAAGCAGCCGGGACTAATCCCACTCCAGAGAGTTCTGAGGTGCGTCCTCCCACCCAGTCATGCATGGGGAAAATGTCAATCCAGCCTTCTTTCTGGGCTTGTTTTTCCAAGGCGCTATCATGGCCGGTAATGGCCACGGCTTGGTCGGCAAACTTGAGATTCATGCTCTCAAAGGCTTTTTGGACCTCAATCATGCCGTTGCGGGTATCTGGGGTGGTGCCAGATTTAGAGATTACCAGGACCAGGGTGGTAGGCAGACGGTCTTTGATGTGATTTAACAAGGCATCGATCCCTGCGGGGTCGGTGTTGTCAATGAAGTGAATTTCTAGGGGTGCAGACTCAGGGGCCAAGGCTGTGGAGACAAATTGGGGTCCGAGGGCCGATCCCCCAATGCCGATGGAGAGAATGTCTGTAAATTTAGACGCGCTGGGAGGGTGGACTGTCCCGTTGTGAACTTTTTGGGCAAACTCCTGGATATGGCTGAGGTTTTCGAGGATTTCTTGTTTCAGTTCTGGGGTGGGTGCAATGTCCGGATTCCTTAACCAATAGTGACCCACCATCCGGCCTTCATCAGGATTGGCGACTGCCCCGGCTTCTAGGGCCTTCATGTCCTCAAAAGCTTGAGCAAACTTCGGTTTCATCGATTCGACGAAGGCATCATCGAATCTCATTCGACTGATATCCAGGTACAGTCCTAGCCCTTCATGATAATAGAGCCAGTCCTGATATCGTTTCCAGAGCGATCGAGCATCCATAACAATTCTCTACTTATCTTTGTTTCACCACACACAAGTGTACCGATATCAGTGGAATGAGACGAAGGATGCGGATACAATTAGACCCTTTCAGTGGTTAACCTGAGCTGGGATATCACGCCAATCCCGGGATGACTTCCCTGGAAGGCTTAAGGCTCGTTCATGTCTGGCAGAGGTAAAATTCGTAAAAACTTGACAAAATGCCCAATCACTTGTATAGCCACCAAATAGTTATCCAGCCTAAACCGATAAAAAATAGGATGAGCGCCGAGTTGGTGTAACTCCGGCAACTCTTGAATCCGTTCAATCTGCATAATTTTGAAAAAGACGAATTCGTAAACCCGCTCGAAACTAGCTCGGTCTAACTGCCGAAGATCGAGAAGGAAAGACCGACTATAGCGCGCTTCAAGAATCACAGGACAGCTCGATTCCCCCTGAATCTAAAGGTTGACTTGGAGATAAGTAGCAGCAACACCTTCAAAGCGATCGCAAATATCGCAAAGCTTCCTCACGGGTGAAGCTATCTCCAGGCTTAACGCTGCGGTTCGCTTGCTGAATGAAGCGCAGCACATACAGATCGTAATAAAGACTTTCTACCACAGCACCGACCTGTTGCAAATCATCATCCGGAAGCAACTCTACCTCCTCATAGAGTTGCACCAGCAAACTTCTAACTCTTTTTTTGAGCAGTTTCATCAATCCCTCCGAGGTTTGAGTCAGCGATTTTTGTCAGTGTAGCGGACTGGACTAATTTTCCAGCAACCCCATTAATCCTCTTAATTCAATGGGGGTAACGTCAAGTCTTCCACCGGACGAATAATCGGGTCCGTGGGTTGTTCTTCTCCCTGGAAAATAGCATTCAGGGCCAGTTCAAGGGTTTCTGCCATCACGATGCGGTTCTCATAGGCGACAATCACCCGAGCTAAAATGGGCAAACTATTTTGTTCGGCCTCAATATAAAGCGGTTCGACATACAGCAGCGATCGCTCAATAGGAATCACCAACAAATTCCCCTGAATGGCCCGAGACCCCTGGCGATTCCACAGGGAAATCTGTTGAGAAATCACCGGATCTTGGTTAATTCTGGCTTCAATTTGCTCCGGACCATAAACTAACTGTTGTTTCGGGAATTGGTACAGTAGTAAATTCCCATAATGAATCCCATCCGATCGCCCGCCCATCCAAGCAATTAAATTATTGCGACTCATCGGCGTAAACGGGTGCAACAAAATAAATTCTTCTGAGACTTCCGTGGGCAATTTCATAATCAAATAATAAGGCTCGACCGCTTGCTGCTCAGTGCCATAAATCTCATTGGGCACCCGCCATTGGTCTTCCCGATTATAAAAGACCGTCGGATCGGTCATGTGGTACGTTAGCAACCGTTCCGATTGCACCTCAAAAAAATCCGGGGGATAGCGGATATGGCTGCGGAGGGTCACCGGCAGAGCATCCAGGGGTTGGAGCAATTTGGGAAAAATCTCTTGCCAACTCTGAACCAGGGGGTCCGACGGGTCAGCCATGTAAAGTTTGACCTTGCCATTGTAGGCATCTACCACCACCTTGACCGAGTTGCGGATGTAGTTAAATTCCTGAGAAGTCGGTTCAGAATAGGGATAGCGATCGCTGATGGTATAGGCGTCAATAATCCAGTAGAGATAATTATCATCATCGGGAAACGGTTGTTCCATTGGGGTGCTTCCCGGCTCATATAATCGGGTATTGGCAACCACCAGATAGGGGTCACTATCAAATTCCAAAAACGGGGCGATCGCCCGAATCCGGTCCTTAATATTGCGGCGAAATAAAACTTTCGTCTCTGGGGTAAAATTGTCCGTGAACAACATCTGCCAGTTGTTCAGGTATTTGGCAAAGATTAACCGACGCCACCAAGAGCCAATCGAAACGCCCCCCGTCCCTTCATAAGTATTATAAACATTTTCATCCCCCTGGGGATAATCTAACTCCGGGACATTACTCGGTGCCATCACCTCTGTATCCGTCAGTTCCCCATAGTAAATCCGGGGATGTCCGATGGGAATGCTGGCGCGAATCAGTTCATTTGCGGTTCCTAATATGCCATCGTTGACGGTTTCACTCACAGTTTGGCGTTCCATGCCAATATCCCGAACGAAGTAGTCCGGCAATCCCCCAGGACCCACGGTATTCACCGGACTCAAGGTAAATCCATACCCGTGGGTATAAACTAAGTGTTCGTTGACCCAGGTTTGAGCTTCTGTGGGAACGGCGCGATAGTCCAGTTCCCGAGCCGAGATCAGGACCTGTTGCCGTTCCGTGATGGGTTCTTCAGATTCGGGGTCAGTTTTTCTGAGGGTGTAACGGTCGATATCCGCATCGGCAAATTTATAGTACAGCCGAATTTGTTGGAGTTGCCGATTGGTTTGCAGAAGAGGACGAGTATCCCAGAGGCGGATATTATTAATGGTCAGGTCATTGGCGAGGATATCCTCAAAGGTTAGGGCATTTTCCGGGTTGAAGAGTTGGACATCAATGCGATCGAGGTCGAATCCCTGGCGGGTGAAAGCGATACTGCGCTCGATGTAGGGACGCTCCCGTTCGATTTCGTTCGGTTGGACGATCACGCGTTGCACCGCGAACGGCAGGAGGGACCCGGCGATCGCCACCGTTGCGACATAGAGTCCCAAGGACTGTTTGAGCTGTTTAAAGTTCTGTTGTTCGAGTGGGCGAAAGGTCAGATAGAGTAAGAAAATGGCAACTGCCGCAGATAATAAGGTTAAGCCCCCATAGCTCCAGACTTCTACATTGGCTTGGGTATAGCCTGCACCATAAATTACATCATTGCTGGTATAGAGCAATTCATAGCGCAACAGCCAATAGCGCAAGGCGATCGCCCCGGTGAGTGCCGCACCCAATCCATAAAGGTGACGCAATTGCCCATCAGAAAATCCGGGAAACTTCCCTTCGCTGATACTATTGCCCGAGACTAAATAGATGACAGTGACGGCGGCGAAGAGGAAAAACAGCACTCCCAATAGCCAAAAGCCTAGGAGTTCCCAAATGGGCAAGTTAAAGATATAAAAGCTAATATCTTGGTTAAAAACGGGTTCGGTAATATTAAAGGCTGTGGGGTGGAAAAACAGCAGCACTTTTGCCCACTGACCCGAAAAGACGAGACCGAAGAACAGGCTTAAGACAACGGCGATCGCATAGAGTAAGCGAGGTTCCAGAACGATCGCCACCGTAAACAGCAACAACAGGGAAATTTGCCACCAGTCTGTTGTCATTTGCTGTAACATTTCCTGGCCGGAGTTGAGTCCAAATCCCAAGGGAACTGAGGGAGAATTCAACAGTAACCAGGAACCGGGATGCCAATAATCCACCACAACCTGAGCATAGTACACTAGGAGGGTGGAGATTCCTAAAGCTAGGAGAATGACGAGGGCCAGCAGGGATTCTAAGTTGAGGGCGGTATAGGAATTAGGACTCAGGATGTTAGGGCGGGCGATGGGGTGGCTAATATTGCGTTTCCAGCGATCGCGCCCTCCTGGGGGTTCCGTCAGTCCCCGGCTGAGGAGATCGAGTTTGCCATATTTAAGATGGTTCGCCAGAAATAGATTGCTGAAGGTTAAACCGCCAGTGATTCCCAGTCCTAGTGCCAGCAGCACTAAGCGGGTGAGGAGGCGAACCCAAAAGACTCGTTCGTACCCCAGTTCGTCAAACCAGAAACTTTCGGCACTCAAAAAAGCAAAGAGTTCTATCCCCATCCATAGGGCTAATCCGGCCACGATCCATTTAAAAGCTTGTTTTCCTAACCCTTTAAGCATGAATTTTAAAGTTTAGAGTTTAGATCTAGCTGTCATTGTAGAATTATCTCTGGGGTAATGGCGAACACTCCCAGTTTTCATACTTTTAATTTGCATAATTTTTAACCAACCCCGCACCCTAAAGGGTGGGGCTATACGGACAAAGCCCGCCTGCGCGGGCTAAGGGAACTCCAAAAAATAAAATCTCCAAAACGTTCCTTCGTAGTGACGGA
>NZ_JAMXOT010000278.1 GCF_024220515.1 Oscillatoria sp. HE19RPO | reverse complement strand
AACAAATAAATCATCCTTGCTTTGATGCGATCGCACCTAACAAGGCTCTTTTAGCCCGCGCAGGCACCGCTTTGTCCGTGTAGCCCCAGGCTTGAGCCTGCGGGTTTTTTGAAGGTTTTATTTTTTGGAGTTCCCTTATTCATCTCCTCCATAATAATCTCTTGATTAATCAACGCTTGAGAATGTGTCGGATTCAGTTCCAACGCTCTTTGGGTCGCCGCTAAGGCATCCCCATATTCTTCTAAAAATCTTAAGGCGATGCCTTTCCCCGCCCAAAAATCAGCATTTTCAGCATTAATTTGGATAGCACGTTCGTAAGTCGTAACCGCCTCCCCATAGCGGCGCAGTGCCATTAGTCCGAGGGCGCGATTATAGAGCGCGGGGGCGAATTCGGGGGCCATTCCTAGGGCGCTGTCGGCGGAGGCGACTGCCTCGGCATAGCGTTCTAAGCGATAGAGGACGGCACTCTGATTCACCCAAATATCCGCCATTGTGGGCCGATCGCCTACGTTGGCATCCCCTCTCAAGGCGCGATTGTACGCATCCACCGCTTCATCATATCGGCCTAATCCGGTGAGAATTCGCCCTTGGTTGAACCAAGCTAAGGATGACCCCGGGGCGACTGCGATCGCCCGTTCGGTGGCGGCTAAGGCTTCTTGTTCTCGGTTCAAATGCCACAGGGGAACGCTGCGATTACTCCAAGCATCGGCTAACTGCGGATTGAGTCCGATCGCCTTATTAGACGCTGCCAGGGATTCTTCATAATTTTCCAGTCCCGTCAATGCATTGGCTAACTGCACCCAAGCATAAGCCGGTCCCAAGTCGCCCCAGTTGCCATCGCCCTCCTGTAGTGCCATTTCACAAGCCGCTTTTGCCGGTTCATAGCTGCCTAATCGGTTCAAGTTGGCGCATTGATGCAGCAAGGTAAAGGAAGAGGTGGGATTGATTTTGACCGCCCATTGGAAGGAGAGTTGTGCTTCCGGGTGTCTGCCGAGGATGCCGAGGATGATGCCTTGTTCCGTCCAGGATGCAGCATCATTGGGTTCCAATCCCAAGGCGCGATCGTAGGCAGCTAAGGCTTCGTCATAGCGTCTTTGGGATTTGAGCAGTCTGGCTTTGTTCGCCCAGGCAATGGCGGGGTTGAGGGTTCCCCAATTTTGATTGACTTGCAAGGCGCGATCGCAAGCAGTTAGCGCTTCTGCACCTTGTCCCAATTCCGAGAGAATGGCGCATCGTCCCGCCAAGGCGATGGAATAATTGGGATTGATTTTAATCGCCCATTCGTAGGAGGCGAGGGCTTCTTCGATTTGGCCGGAACGACTCAAAGCGACTCCGCGATGATACCAGGCGACGGCAGGGGATTGGTTTTCCCAGTTGTTATCCATGCGTAAGGCAGTGTCACAGGAGGCGACTGCTTCTTCATATTGACTGAGTTCGACTGCACCAGAACAGCGTTTTGTCAGTAACAGGGAATTGTTGGGGTCGCGTTCAATGGCTTGGTTGTAGGCGGCGACAGCTTCGGCGTACTGCTTTAAGGCAAATAAGGCATCTCCGCGATCGCTCCAAACGATGGGGTCATTGGTATTCAAGGCGATCGCAGCATCACAGGCGGCTACTGCTTCCTCATATTGCCCTTGTTCCAGCAAGGTGCGACATAACCCCGCCCAATGGGAAAAATCCTCTAACCCCTCCTGTGCCAACAGTTTGGAGTTGCCGCCTCCCACCCCCATCCCCGCCATCATCAATAGAACAGATACCCCGATTTTTACTGAATTGCTTCCGGTTTTTACAAGCTGTTTATTCATAATATTTTCCTGCTTTTGTCATCATGGGTTTGGATTAGTTTCTTCGGAATTGCAGCGATTTTCAATACCATTGGGCATAATCGCATTACATAAATAAACCTGACTCAAATTCACCCCTTCTAAATTTGCCCCGGTCAAATTTGCACTGCCCAGATTTGCTCCGTTTAAATTCGCTCCACTTAAATTGGCATTTTGCAGGTTCGCCCCAAACAAATGGGCGGTTTCCAGATTTGCCAGACTTAAATCCGCTCCCTGCAAATTGGCATTTGCCAGTCTTGCTCCTTTTAAGTTAATCCCGCTTAAATTAGCTTCCACCAGATTCGCATCGGTTAAATCTTGGTTTTCTGCCCCATTTTTGATTAAGTCTAAAATAAACAACCATTGACTTTCTATGGCTGTTTCTTCATTAATTAAAATATCCCGCAAATTGGCATTTCCTAAATTTGCACCCAACAGGTTGACATTGCCTAAGTCTGCTTGTTCTAAATTTGCCGCGAATAGATTACTATCCCGCAGATTTGCTCCTTGGAAATTAACAGAACTCAAATCAGCCCGAGTTAAATTAGTTCCTAATAAAATGCTATGACGTAAATCAGCCCGATGTAGATTTGCGCCGACGAGATTGGCTGAAGTGAAATCCGTATAATGGAGATAAGACTCGGTTAAATTGACTCCCGTCAGATTTGCCCGTTCTAAGTTAGACATAAATAAGGAAGCGCCTTCTAAGTTGGCTCCCTCTAGGTTGATGCCGGTTAAGTTCATACCTTCGAGGTTTGCGCCGGATAAGTCACTTCCCGTAAGGATTTGACCCGCTAAGGGTTGATTGACAACGGTCCAAATAAACTGCCACTTACTATCGAGAATTGTTTCACCATTCAGGATAGTTCCTTTGAGATTTGTTCTAAAGAGTTTGGCTTCTTCTAAGTTGACACTGCTGAGATTTGCACCTTCTAGGTTGGCATTTTCTAAATTAACTTTTTTTAAATTAGCGCCGGATAAGTCAGCATTTTTAAAGTTAGCATTTTTGAGGTTGGCTTTTTCTAAATTAGCTAGAGGGAGGGTGGCGTCTTGTAAATCGGCATTTTCTAAATTAGCTTCTTTTAAATTAGCGAGTTCTAAATTGGCGGAATTTAGATTAGCGCCTAAGAGTTCTGCCTTTTCTAAATTTGCTTGATTGAGGTTGGCTCTAAATAAGGTTGCTCCGTTGAATTTGGCTTTTTCTAAGTTCGCTTGTTCTAGGGTGGCGCTGCCGAGGGTGGCATTGCTTAAATCCGCTTCCCTCATTCGCGATCGCGAAAAGTTTGCCCCATCCAGTTTCGCCCCTCTGAGATTCACCAATCTCAGGTTAGAGTCGGACATATCCGCACCTTGAAGTTCCGCCCCCATTAAATTTGCTTCTTGCAGGTTACAGCGATTACATTGACCCGTTTCTTGCAATTTAGCGACATCGGAACCCTTGGCAGCGAAGACGGGAGTCGGGAGGGAAATCAAGTAAAACAAGGACCAATGACCAATGAGCAATGACCAATAACAAAAGATAGGAATGGGCGGGTGGGATTTTTTCATGTTTATGAGTTTTTCTGGGGGTAATACCAAATCCGGGATGTAGGGGTTTGGTTTCCAAACCCTCTTCAATTAAGAACGACTGAAGTCGTTACTACTAACAGGGAGAGAACTTCCCTGCCACAGAAGCATGACCCTTAACCTATTTAATTAAACTAAGGACCAATGACCAATGAGCAATGACCAATAACAAAAGATAGGAATAGGCGGGCGGGATTTTTTCATGTTTATTACCCTATTTTCAGTGAGTCAACATAACTATTACGCTCAAGATAGATATTTTTTCAACCCCGCTTACCGAGGGTGAGAAGCAAAGTAGAAACAGCCTCCCAACGACAAATGACAAATGACCAATGACCAATGACCAATTTAATTAAACTGCGGAGGCAGTTCGGCTGGCGCAAGGGGTTGAGTCTCAAAGAACTTGGGACCCGGTTCTTCTTCCGCTTCCCCTGCTTCTTCTGCTTCCTCTGCACCCTCGGCAGCACCCTCGGCAGCACTATCAGAGGTTCCTCCTGGGGCTGCACCATCCACACCACCGGGGAGATTTGCCCCAGGAACCGGGAGTTCTACGGGGGGTGGACCCACAGCATCGCCGCCCGGGGTGGGGGGTGCTGGAATAACCAAGGCGGCGTCTGGAGTCCCGGGTGCGGGGGCAGTAGCAGGGGCAGCAGCAGGGTCACCCTCTGAACTGGCGGGTGCCCCGGGAGTAGGCACCATTGCTGGGGCTTGTGGGATAGCCGGGGGTGGCGGAACGTCCACGATTTCTGGGGGTGGCGGGGGCGCTAATGTCTCGATAATCACCGATCGCTGTTGTTGGTTGCCCTCTTCATCGGTGACTTGCAAAGTAATCGTTTCACTGCCCGGTTGTTGACTCACCGGATAGGGCATTCTCCCTTCCCGAGGCACTGTTCCCGGGGCGGGTAGCAGTTCAACTTTCATCCCGTTCCCCCCTTCTACCTTCCAGGAAATCATCAGCGAATTTTGTTGGGGATTAGCTTGTCGCACCAACTTCGGGGGTGCGGGTTGTCCATTAAAGGTAAACTCGACAATCCGACTGGGAATCTTTTGAGCCAGAATTTTGATGGTATTCGTTTGGCGGGTTTCTAATTGTTCCGGTTGTCCTTTTTTGGGGATAACCGTTAAGTGAAAAATATAGTCCCCGGGTTGAATGGCATCGGTGGGAACATTGGCACAAATTACTTGGCGACTGGCGGGGTTTTCTCCACAAAATCCCCGCAACTCTTCGGGAATTCCATCGGCAAAGTTATAGCGCCTTTCCACACTTTTAACTGTTCCATCAGGACCCAACCCGAGTAATCTAATCTCTTGAATCTGATCCGGATTAGAAAGCGCCCAATTTAATAGAATCCGATTACTCTGGGTAGAGAGTGGGGTAGCCGGAGGGTTAGCTGCTGTAGGGTTAGCAGGAGTACCCGGGAGCAACAGGCGCTCTTGATAGACGGGTTGAGTGGAGGAAAATTCCTCAATTTTGGGTTCAGGAACGGGTAAAATCCGAATAGGATTAGTGCGGATAGTTTGGGTTTCGGCCTTGGGATTAATCGGAATGGCGCTGAGTTCAAATACATAATCTCCCGCCTCCCTGGCGTCAGTCCAAACATTGCGGCAAATCAGTTGTGCCGCTTGGGTACAAAACCGTTCCAGGGAATTGGGCAATCCCGGAGTAAACTCGTAAATAAACGGTCCACTCCTGACCCGTCCATCGGGAGAAAACCCGACTACGGTGACGGTTTTGAGGTGATTGGGATTGGAAATCGTCCAGTTAAGGCGGATTGCTTCATTATTCAGTTCTTGATAAGAATTGCTTTCTGGGGAAAATTGCAAGACTTGTGCGCGCACTGGGGGACGAGTTAACAGCCACCAAATCAGAAAAATCAGGGCGGCAACACTGGCCGACATCAGGATGACGATGGGTAAGAATTGCCACCAGGGACGGGGTTCCCAGAATAAAGAAGCTTGAAAGCGATCGCTAATTAAGGGGTATTGTTGGAGGTCTTCGAGTTCAATGCTGAAATTAATCATCCGCCCGAAGAAAGGCCGCCATCCCTTGGTGGGTTTGACCAAAACCCCGACGGTAACCGAGGTTCCCGGTAAGAGTCGCACCACCGGAGGGGTAATTGTATAAGTACAGATGTCCTCTTCATCGGTACTTTTGGCATGGATGGCAATTTCGCGGATGACATTGCCTTGGTTGGATAATTTCAGTTCAAACAGTCCTGCCTCGCGCTTAATTTTGGCGACGAGGGAGAGCAGTTCAATGGTGACCAGATGCAGGGGAGCAATCTGGAGATAAACGACATCTAACAGGGCGAGGTCCGGATGGTTGGTGGAGTAAACCCGGAGGGTGGGGGCATACACGCCAGCCCAAGTATCAGGAGGAGGGCTGATAAACAGCAGGATTTGACCGATATCCCCGGGATTGAGTTCGAGCCCATCTGAGGCGATCGCCATGCCTGCTTGTTGGAATCCTTCGGGATAGATGATGGTAAACCACCGGGATTCCAGGTCCGGACAGGTGAGAAAAAAGCGGTCTACCCGGTCCGAACGGTTATGAACCGTGACCTGAAGTTCCAGGGGTTGTCCCGGTTGGAGGAGGGCGGGGGAGACCGAACTGGTGGGCGGTTGGAGGGTAAAGGTGGGGTCGCTGACGGTCCGCGCTTCCTGAACAAAGGGCATGACTTGCAGTCGTACCTTTTGGTCAATGGGGGTTTCTTCAGGGTAATGTTGAGGCGCATCAATGACCAGGGTATAGTCGTAGGTGCCGGGGATGGCATCTACGGGAATCTGCACCTGAAACACAACTTCACTGGATTGTCCCGGACTTAAGGCCAGTCGTTCCCGAGGAGAAACAAACCACTGATGAACGGGTTGGGAGGTTTCCGCGATGAACACATCAATGATGGCACTGACGGACCCTTGATTGGTGATGGTTGCGGTGAGTTCTAATACCTCCCCGGCAGTGACTAAGGCAACGCCTGCGGGATTGAGGATAATCCCAATCGGACGAATCAAGGGGCGATCGCCATTATTCTCTTCAAATCCATTGACTATCTGCCCCGATTTGGGACTGTAACCCTGCATTACCATTCGTTTTGCTCCTTAAATCACCAACCACCAACCACGAACCACCAATGACAAATGACCAACCCCCAATGACCAATAACAAAGGACAAAGGACCAATGACAAACGACAAATGACCAATGACAAACGACAAATGACCAATGACCAATCCCCCCTTAAGGCAAATCACACCCCAAGTTCGGTAATCGGGAATGGGATTGAACCCGGACCTCTAGGTGATCGTCGCTACCGGCAGCGATCAACAGATGGTCATCCACTTCTTTAATATCGACACTATTAAAGTTTTTATTTTTAGCCCCCATAATTGGCTCTCCCTGGGGTTGAGCGCGACTGCCATCAATGTTGAGCGGCCATAACATCACCCTGCCATCATCGCCGCCACTGACCAGGTAACAGCCATCTTCACTCAAGGCGACCGATCGCACAGGTTGGCCCTTGTGACCGTCCTCCCATTGTTCGATTCTTTGGCAATCTGCGCCCCCATTCAAACAGGGCTGCATATTCCATAAGGTAATATATCCGTGAGTATCGGCAGTAGCCAGCAGGTTGGGATTGAACTCCGCAGTATCCAAACTGTTAATATAGTCATCCTTTCCTCCTTCCGGGTACGGTACGACCGCTTCGGTATTTTCTCGCCAATTCCACAGCACTAACTGATTTAACTGTCCCGCTACAGCTAGGGTGCGATCGTCATTGCCCACAAATTTCAGGGCATAAACGGCAAAGTTAAATTGTTTGAGATTCGGCGCCCTTGCGCCCAAGGTTGAATCAGGCCGTTCCCCCTCTTTCAGGTCCCATTGTAAGACCGCCCCACTCCCATGACCACTAAATAAAGCGCGAGAATCCTGGGTAAATTCTAAGGCAAACACCCGGTCATCTTTCTGATAGACAAAAGACTGTAACGGGTCCGGTCGGTTCTCGGTCAAATTCCAGAGGTGAATTTCTCCATTTTCTAACCCGGTTGCCACCCAATTATTGTTAACCGGGCGATACTGCAAGACTCGCACCGCTTTTTCGGCCACTAAGTCGGTACAGCCAGGGGATTGGCAGTTTTGAAAGGGATGAGTCAGCCATTGCCAGAATCGATTTCCTTTGTTGGGGAATTTCCGCAGTTCTGGGTTAACAATGGGATTAAAAAATCCGCTGATGTTCCATTCGATGATGGTTTGGTCATTGGACCCGCTAATCAGTCTTTCCCCCACCCCATTAAATTTTACGGTGTTGACGGGTTCATTATGTCCAAAAAAGGGATTTCTGGGATTTAGCCAGGATAACCACCAGAGAAGATAAAGGAGGAAGAGTCCGCCTAGGAGTTGTAACCACAGAGGGAGGACGGGTTTAACGACTAATTCTAGGGTTTGATGTTCATTGCGGGTATCCACTCGGCGATCGGACCAAATCCCGGTCAAATCGATGACTAACTTGCGGTTTCTGCCAAACCAAGGCCGTTTTTTACGGGCGGTTAAGAGGAATTCGCCTGTTTCTTCCGGGGCGATCGCACTGGTTTCCGGGACTAGGGTCAAGTCACATTCTGGGGAATTTTCTCCAGCCAGTTCCAGGGTAGCTTCCTGGGGTAAATTACTGGCATTTTTGGCTTCCAGGTTGTAGGTGACTGGGTGAGACTGCCAAAATTTCCACCGGAGTTTACGGGGAATGGTCCGCTGCTTGGGCGTAGCGGTAAACTCGACAAACCCCATTGGCATCACCTCTAGGGTCCCGGAAACCCGAGAGGCAGGGCCATTATTATGGGTGGCTTCTAGGGTGAAGGGGTAGGCTTGACTGGGGGCGGTGGCACCAAAGGGCGGTTGATAGGTAAAGGTTGTTTCCACGGATTTACCCGGAGGCACTTGTAACCGTCGTTCCCCGGAAAGGGGGAGCCATCTAGGGTCGATCGCCTTCTCGGTCAAAAGAGCATTACTCAGGAGTTGCCCTGGGTTATAAACCCTCACCGGCACTTCGATGCGACTCCCGGGATTAATTTGAAATTGTTTGACCGGGAGTTCCAGTTGCAGGGCAATTAATCCCGTCCCCCGTTCCACCACCAATCGGAGAATTTCCCGAGTTTCATCCGGGAGTTCCATCGAAAAGACCCGTACCCGGATGTTCATCATCCCGACAAATCCCGGGACTGGGGTATCGAGAATGGAGACATGAAACTGGGTGGCTGCACCGGGGGGTTTTTTACTGCTGGCGGTGGGGGAGATGCTGTACCAGTCGCCATTGCGATCGGCAGCAGCACCGGCGGCGACGAGTTCGAGTTGAAAGCTGGCAAAGCGATCGCTGCCATTCACCACAGTGACTTCAAACGACGCCGGGACTCCTCCCGGTTGGAAATGGAGTTCTTTCGTCGAGACAATTGTATTAATTGCTGTCGTTGCCATTATGATTGCTTTTGTCTAAAAAATTATTTAATTTACAAGCCAAATAACGTTGACATTCGGTTGCGGATCCAGCCCAAGGGGTTTTGATTGAACCCCTCCTCATCATCCAATAACCCCATTTTTTGTAGCAGTTCTTTTCTCGATTCTAATTCGGCTTTGTGTTCGTGCAGAGCTTGGGCAATTTGTTCAGCTAAATCTTTATAATTCCTTAAGAGTTTTTGCAAGCCTTCGCGGTCCAGAACAAATAAAACCGTATCTTCTCGCGTCCGCACCGTGGCCGTTCGGGGAATTCCCAGAAGTAAGGAGAGTTCGCCAAAAAAGGTTCCCACACCTAAATTAGTGAGGAATTTATCAATTTTTTCCACAAAAATTTCCACCGACCCTTCCAGAATAATATAAAACGCATCTCCCTGTTCATCTTCCCGACAAACATATTCCCCCGGATACAAAATCTTGCGATATCCCATTTCAATGAGCCGCTGAATTTCAGCCTCACTAAAACTGTTGAAATAAGAGACTTTTTTTAACAAATCGGCAATATCTATTTTTTTAAATTCTTCGGCTTTGCTGCGAGTGCGTTTAGATTTCATCAACAACTGTTGAAAGTAACTGCTGTCGCTCATTTGAGTTAACAGCATGGCTTTTTTGGCTTTATCTGTCTCGTCTTGCAGCAAGTTTAACTGGTTTTTAAATCCTTGCTCCCGCGCATAGATTTTGTTGGCCATATCTTGAAAAATCCTCGCCAACTGACCGACTTCATCGCCACGGTTGGTGACATCTGTCAAACTGTTGGGGTCAAAATGGCCTAACTCGATATCATGGGCGGTGGCACTGAGTTGTAAGATGGGTTGAATCAACCATCTGGCGATCGCAATTCCCAAGAGGGTTGCTGCCACCAAACCGGCAAGGGAAAGGACAACCGTATTGCGCGTATTTTCATAGATATATCCCATGAAATCAGATTCCGGGACGATCGCCACAATTAGCCAGTCCAAACCCCGACCATCCTGGATCGGATTCACCGCTACCAGTTGCATTTTGCCATCCAGGGAAAATTTAAAATTCTCAGAAGTCTGAATACTATCGAGATCGTTATACCGTGCTAATAATTCCCGTGCTGTGCCTTGAATGGCTGGATTGACACTTTCAACCGCTAACAGTCGGTTCGGATTTTCCGGAGAGTCAGTTTGTCCGGCTTCTCCCTCCACTAATAGATTCTCTATCACCGAACTGGCCACAATCGTTCCTGAGCGTTCTACAATAAAAGCAGCTCCGGCTGGAGAAATTTCTAAACTGTTTAAGAAGTCGCTCAATTGACCCAAGGAAATATTAATCGCGAAGACCCCTTCTAGAGTCCCACCGGCCTGATAAACCGGCGCAACCGCTGTAATGCCTAGGACATCTTGGGACTGAAACTTATAGATAGGACTCCAGGTCGTTTTACCGAGGCTTTTAGCATTTTGATACCAGGGTCGCACGCGCGGATCGTACTCCCCAACGCTAATTTCACCGAGTCGATTTCCCTGACTATCGAGTTCATAAGTTCTGCGGGAAGAACCCGACTCTTGCTGACGAATTCGCAGCACTCTTTTCCCGTCATCTACGACGTTAATTCCAATAAACTCTCCCGCTTCATTTCCGTAATAAGAATAGATAATGGAATCATCCCAAAGCATTTGATTCCAAAAGAAGCGTTCTAATTGTTCAAAGTCTTGGACATTTAAGTTGCCACTGCGAATGGCAGCCAAGGTTAATTCATGAAAAACCTGGGGGTGTTTCATATAGGTCGTCACTTCGGACTCAATGCGATCGCTAACTTCTTCACTTAACTTGCGAGCTAGCATCTCAACCGACTGCTGTCCACTGCGAAAGGACAGCCATCCAGTCACTCCGACGGCGACAAAAATTGGAACAACAATCAATGCGGGTATAATTTTGCGGATTGAAACCATCTCTTGAACCCATGATGTGGCTTAAACTGACCCTGGCATTCCGCAGGCGACGGGAACGCGAATCTCAACTCAAATCGGGGAGTTGGGTCGGTGGAAATTCTTTGGCTTTTTGTAATTGGGTGAGTGTCCGGCGGGTGCGGGCATAATGTAAAATATTAATACCCATTTCCTGTGCCGTCCGAATCGTTTCTCTGCCTAACGAAAGCTTGGGATCTAATCCCCAGGCAGCGGATAAATTACCGATAAAAATGATAATTCCTCCTCCGGTTAAGATTTTTAAGGCTTGTCCATTGACCGTCGGTAAAGCTGAAAATAGAAAAGGCTGAGTTCTCAAGGGGTGATTCCGGCTGAGGTTATCTAGGTCTTCTAAAGGAATTCCTAAGTCTCGTGCAAATTTTTTGAAGGCCGAAGAGAGAGTATTAATTTCTTCGCTCAAGGCGGTTTTCACCGAAATTAATTCTTCTTCTAAGGATTGGTAAATTTCCCGGTGATTTGCCAGTTGTTGATTCCGAGAGGCGGAAGCGGTTTTATCGGGAGTTTCAGTGGGTTCATTGGGAAGATTTAAGCTCATTTCCACCCGGGCGATCGCCTCTTGTAATTGATGGTGTAACCCAATCAATTCTTCAACTTTTGTTCCCTTAATCGATGCCTCTACCAACAGCACCCCTCCCATTTCTATATACTGCCCTAAAATGTCAAATTCTCCGGGACTGAGAGAGAGGGCAGGTTGTGTTTTAAAATACAGGACATCATAAGTAACTAAGTCATTAATTTCCGAGGCAGAATTTAACGTAAACTGCCCAATTTCATTGAATCCTTGCCAAACCGGATAAAGACCGGCGATCGCCTGACTCAGATAGGCCAAATTCGCATAAATCTGACCATCTTCCGGCGTATTTTTAACCACCTGTGCCAACCGGACCACCGCCTGGGTTCGCGCATTCGCTTGGGGTCGATAGCGCAAATCTAAATTATTCACCCCAGGAAACCAAGCATCTAAAGCGGTCGAAAGTTCCACCTCTCCCGGTTGCAGCAAAATCCGACAAAGTTCAACCTCCCACTCTGCCGGAGGGCTATTTTTCTCATCAATTCTAAAAGATTCGGTGACAATATCTCCAGTCCCATTTTCCTCCCGCACCAATCCATCAGGGTCTACATAACTGACCACGAGATAAACCATCAACGGTTTTCCCATCAGCGCTGCCGAAGTAATCCGAAAATCAATCGGTTCCGGAATCACAATCAAATTCCCAAACAAATCAATCGCAATTCCCGGCTGCACTTGCAACCATCGTTTATCCCGATATTGAGAGGGAATATCATCAGGAGGGTCAATTAACCGCACCCCCATATCACTGACAATTCCTGGTTGATTCAAGGATTGAAAATGAGCATTTTGGCGATGGCGGTGGTAGTCATGAGCCAAGCGCCACCGTTCGGCATCAATTAACAGTCCATCGGTGACTTGCAGCCGATTTAAAGGTTTGATATTAGGAGGGAGCCAAGGTAGTGTCATGTTAGGAATTTACCAAATAGGGGGAGGGTTGTCATTTGTTGTTTGTCATTTGTCATTTGTCATTTGTCATTTGTTGTTTGTCATTGGTCATTTGTCATTTGTCATTTGTTGTTTGTCATTTGTTGTTTGTCATTTGTTGTTTGTCATTTGTTGTTTGTTGTTTGTCATTTGTTGTTTGTCATTTGTTGTTTGTCATTTGTTGTTTGCCATTTGTCATTTGTTGTTTGACCAATAACCAAGGACCAATGACCAAGGACCAATGACAAATGACAAACAACCATCTACTCAATGCGTTGGATAGGATTCACAGGATTAATATAAAGGTCGTAAGTACAAAATGCTGGTTTTTCTTGGTCGATAATTTTTCTAACTAATCTTTCATCAATTTGGTTGGGATAGTCGGGTCGCAGCTTGACAATAAAATGATAGGGTTGTCCCCCTCCGACGCTGGTATCTTCTCCTAAGCGGCTTTTTCCGAGCACTAATCCCTGGGTGAAAACTTCTTGAATACTGATATGTTTTTCATCTTCTGGAAGATGGTCATCCAGGGGCAAATTGGTATAAAGATATAGATAAAAACGCAATCCTCGACGAGTGCCGCGCCAACGATAGAGTTCGATCGCATAGCGGATCAGATAGCGTTGCTGTGCCAGACTCAGATGGGGGTCGATTTCCCAACCCACCCAGTACGCCAAAAAGGGTAAGAGACTTTCAGGAGCCATCAAGGGGTCAAGATAGGCCCATAAGGCATCCATCGCCTGAACTGTGGGTTCAAAACTCTGCTCAAAAATCGAGAGCAATCGACCGATAAAGTCTACTTCCTGGTAGAGTTCCGGTAAAAATTCCAGGTAGAGACTCCGAGGACGGAGGTAGAGGTTGAAGGCAGCGGAATCCCGATGTTCTCCGGTGCGATTTTCTTCGGTGCAAGCGACGCTCAAGCGGCCCTGAAAGTCCAAAAGCGCCGGATTGGCACTGATAATCTCTGGGCTCTCGAAGAAATTTGGGGGAACGTTAAAATAGAGGACCGCTTCCATCTTGCCTCCCGGAGGCAGTTCGTGCCCTTCGGTTCCCAGTTGGCACCACTGCGGGGGAAAATTGCCCGTCACCGCTGCATTGACGGCAAGGGTGCGATCGCCGATGTTTTCCAGTTTGACCAGGATTTCGCTGGGTTCTCCTGGATGCAATACGAGGTCACAACGATTTCGGGGGGGTGGCAAAGCCTTTCTGGCGTTGATGGTGGACGATCGCACCCCTTCGGCAATCTCCAAGGCTTCGTGCCACCGTCCCACCGGCTCAGTCGGTGCTTCTGGCACTTGCATGGGCACCAATTGCAGTTTTAAGGGGAGGATGTCACGGGCTTGAGTCATGATGGTTGAACCACGGATTGCACGGATTTTCACTGAGGTTTAGATGACGCTGATGGTGTGACCCGATCGCAGGGTATCATTGCGCCAGGAACAGACTAAACCCAAGGGACCGGGGTTGATTACCGGATCTCGGGGGAGACTTCGCACCCAAACCCCGTTGCGGCGACGCAGTTCAAAGAGTTGGACGGAACCGAGGTAGAGGACGCCGGGAATGTTTTGCAGGATGGTGACGATATCGGAGGGATAGACAGGCCGTCCAAAGGGCCATCCCGTCCCATCAGGTCCCCCGGTGAGGGGATTCAGGAAGCGATACAGCGCCACTTGCATGGCAAAGATGATTTGCTGTTGGGCGCTAGGGTTTTTATATTCGGGTTTGAGGGCAACTTCTGTTTGCACGGATACTCCCATGTAGTCGGGTTGGTTACAGAGGACCTGTACTCCTAGCAAACGGCGATCGTCCAGGTAGGTGAGAACTCGATTGACCAATGTCGGGGAAACGGCGAACAGGTCCGGGTCGATGCCTTCGCCGCGTTCGATGCTCAGGGTATCGGGTTTGGGGACGAGCAGCATCCGGACGGTTCCGGCTTCGGATTTTTGGGTGGGGGGTAAGCAGAGGGTCCGGGCAACTGCACCGCCTCCCGCTTCTAGGGTGAGGGTTTCAAAGTCTTCGATAGTCACGGCCCGATCGCGGGTGCGGAGCATTCGCGGGGCACGGATCACCGCTTCATCCAGGGATTCGCTATCGGCCCCCCCACGTCCTGGCAGATGGTTAATCACCGCTGCGACATAAGGCACCGCTGATTTGACAATTTGAATGGTTCCGGCTTGGACATTCCCTCGCAGTCCGCCTCCAGTCCGGTAACTGACGATTTGAATCGTAGCGCCTCGCGGAGGGACTGCTCCATATTGTCGTTCCATCGACTCGATTCCGGTGGCGGACATCGGTTGAAAGGCATTGCGATCGCCCTGGCGGCCATTGGCTAAAGTCAAGGCCCCCTGACCCCCCCGGATACCTTGTTCCGACGCCCGCCAAGCCATTTTCTCCCGCAGTTGCGTCGGTTCGCGGATCAGGGGTCCGAATTGAACTTTTCCCGTGAGGGAATCTAGGGTATAGTGCAGGTCTTCCGGCCCCGAGGTGGAAAAATCATTGACTTCTTGCCAGATTTGGGGGAGTCCCCCCAAAGGGGTGACCAGGATATATTCGTCTTCCCGTCGGGGTAGGACCGGCACTCCCTGTAACTGAAAGGTTTGTCCGGGATTGCCGTCGCTTTCCCCGAGGATTTCATTGCGAATCAGGGTGCTTTGAGAAGCGGTGACACTACCGCCAATGGACCGGGCGCTCAACCCGACGATGCGGGGCGATCGCGTATATCCGGCTTGATAGGCCCCCGGTCGAGTATAAACGCAACGGATCCACCGACCTTGGTAGGTAAAAAAGTGGGTCACCGGCCAAGTTTTCGGGGTATGCAGGACCACATCGGCCCCAGAGAGAGGGTCGCCCCCTTGGCGGACGATTTCGCTAAAACTGAATCCTTGGGTTTGATCGTCCGATTCATGGAGGAGGATCGGTTGCCACTTTTCCCCATTCCACCCTTCCCAGCGCCTCGGAGGCATCTCGGGGTTAATCCCAGTGGAGGTTGCCGCTTCCCCTTTCAAGGTGAGGGCGATGACATTGCCTTCGATGAGCGCTTCGGAATCGAAGACGAGGTAAAAGCAATTGCCCGGTTCCGGGGTATCGTCAAAAAACGGTAACTCTAATCCTTGCCATTCCCCAGTGCGTTCCATCCGCCAAGACCCAATGAAGCGATCGCGCAAAATCTGCGGTTCCTGTTCCGCAGAGGGTGCCGTTAACAAATGCCGGATCCGAGGTTTACCCACTGCCACCGGCGCATCGGTACTAAACACGATCGCCTCTTCCTCTTCCGTCCGTACCGTCGCCACCTCCGTCCCTGCCGGAATCGTGTAATTCTCCGGTAAGGAGGCACTCATATAGAACGTTACCTCCGTTTTAGCCGGAGTCGGTGGACGTAAGCGCACCCCCAGTAATTCTAAAAACGTCACATAATTGCGACGCGGCACCTGATTAAACCGGGCCAACATTTGGTCCGTCATCCAGGCGAACAGTTCCACCAGAGTTACCCCAGGGTCACTGGGATTATAGTTCGTCCATTCCGGACAGTAGCGCGGAATCCGCAGCAGGCATTCATCCACCAAGTCCTGAAACTTGCGATCGTCTAAATCTGATTTAGGTAAATTCGGTAAAAAATTAAAGTCCATTGTTTGTTGTTTGTCATTTGTCATTTGTCATTTGTCATTTGTTGTTTGTCATTTGTTGTTTGTCATTTGTCGTTTGTCATTTGTCATTTGTCGTTTGTCCTAATTATTCAGAAATCCAAATGACCAATGACCAATGACCAATGACCAATGACCAGTGACCAATGACCAATGACCAGTGACCAATGACCAGTGACCAATGACCAGTGACCAATGACCAGTGACCAATGACCCCTTTAAGATGACGGCATTAAATAAAACGGATAGACCATGCTACGAGTCTCGTAACTGTCGCTGAGACTATATTCAATCCGAACCTCAACCCGACCTCGAACCGGATCGGGTTCGGTGTAAATTCCCTCGATGGTAATCCTCGGTTCCCACAATTCCAGAGCTTCTTCAATGTACACGCGGATGAGTAAGAGGGTTTGAGTATTCATCGGCGCAAACACCAACTCCGACAGGCGCGACCCAAAATTAGGGCGGTAAACGCGCTCTCCCAATTTGGTATTGAGGATAATCCGAATAGATTCCTCCACATTGCGGACATCGGAACTCAGTTGCATTTTGCCCTGGACATTGATCCGTAACGGAAATGAGCATCCCGTTCCGACGTAATCCCGAGGCGGTTGGGGGTTGTAATCGTTTGCCATGAAACAGTTAGCCCACAGACTTTAGTCGCTAGTTTACTAAAGTCTACAGACTGAGGAATATTCGCCAAAAGTCGAGTCTAAAGGAATTGTAGCCACTCGGTCACCCCTGATCCTTTCAGGGGTGTTCCTGGTTACGGAGGTCCAACCAACACCGTCACCCCGGTGCCAATCACGGGTAACGCCAAGGGAACGGGCACCGGTGCCGGGACGCTCATCCCGACTGCCATTGTCATGGTATGCGCTACGGGACGTCCCATCGCCAATACCGTCACCGAAGCAGGCATCACCAAGGTCCCCGCTGCCATCGGTGCTCCGGCAACCGCATCCCCCATACAAGCGATCGGTCGTCCCATGACTAAAACCGTGGGTGCTCCGGGCCCTACAATGGGACTCCCACCGGCTACATCTCCTAATACTGCTACAGGAAACATGATTTTCCTCTAATTATGGGCTGGATCATTTAGCCCCCATTTTTAACGGGTTCACCGGAGACTGACCATTAGCCATAAGTCGCATTCTGCGGGATTTCATACCAAATTCGGTACTCTTGGGCAAAAACCCACACCCTCAAGGGTGGGGCTATACTAACAAAGCCCGCCTGCGCGGGCTAAATTCGCGAATCTACCCTACATTTAGGTCTTAATCTCAAATATTGCGTAAGTCCTGCGACTTGAGGGGATTGCAAAATATAAATCATTCAACCGTTCAAC
>NZ_JAMXOT010000277.1 GCF_024220515.1 Oscillatoria sp. HE19RPO | reverse complement strand
GAGGAGCCATTTTATCTGTAGGGGCGATTCGCGAATCGCCTGTAAATATGGACTGGCGATTCCCGAATCGCCCCTACATTTATAGATGCAGGTCTATAAAAACCTGCACCCTGTTCTATCCCGTCAAATCGAGGAGCCATTTTATCTGTAGGGGCGATTCGCGAATCGCCTGTAAATATGGACTGGCGATTCCCGAATCGCCCCTACATTTATAGATGCCTAAATAAAAACCCGGCTATACGGACGAAGCCAGCCTTCGCTTTTCTGGAGAATTTTATAGACCTTTGACAACCGGATTCCGTATCAACCGTTATCTGTGGGTTCTGTCCGTGGGGAAGTCACTTGACCCGATCGCCACTTAGGAGCGATCAATCAATCTATTACTCTCCTGTGCGGCTTATGATTGCTGTAGGGACTTTGAACAGAGCCGCGAACGAACTGTAGAGGCACTTCAGGAAACGGGCGGCCCCACCTGAGTAGATGGCGGTTTACCCATTTTACAAGTCCCTTGTCCGGTTCTGGAAATTTCAAAGTAGGAGAGGATGGATGGAGTTAGAAAATTATTTTGATAAATTAGCTGCCGATGATATTCGCCTGAAAGGAACGCGCATCGGCATCGAGCATATTCTGTATCAATACATTCATCGCGCTCAAACCCCAGAGGCGATCGCTGAACAGTTTCGCACGGTTACCCTAGAACAAGTTTATGCCACGATTTTGTGCTATTTGCAGAACCAAGAGGCGATCGCTGCCTATCTGAGCGATTGGTTGGCCTGGAGCCACCAGATGCGGGAAGAACAACGGAAAAATCCCCCTCCATTCATCGAGAAGCTACGCCAGTTTAAATCCGAAAAATTGGCGGGGGTTGAAGCTCATGGTTTTTGAGGGAGTTAAATGGCAATTAGCTATTTGCTAACGGAGGAATCGAGTTGGTTTTGCTGTTGAATGTTGATGGTTCAATAGTGGCTTTTCATTCTTTAGAGAATAGAATTAAAGAAACTGCCATGCGGGGGGGACGGTTAGCCGAATCGCGGGTTTATTATTTCCATAACTGTCCGATGGATTATGTTGATGGGGGTCCGGGATATTCTCCAGCGGTGACGGTGGAAGAGATGTTAAGCGGGTTATCTCCCAATCTCGCCTGTCTGCTGATTTTTAGTGATGCGGGAGCGGCACGGGGGGCTATAGTAAAGATAGGTTAGAATTGACTGAGCAATTCTTGCGGGAGTGTCAACAACGCTTACGTTATCTGGTTTGGGTGAATCCTGTACCGAGGGAACGGTGGTAAATGACGACGGCTGGGGAAATTGCTGAGTTAATCCCGATGTTTGAATGCGATCGGCTTGGATTGCAAAATGCCGTTAAGGTATTACGGGGTAATTTAGTGAATCATTCGTAACCTCAGAGCAGTTTTTAATCAAATTGTTAAGGGGATGACTGTATGAATATGAAAGACGAATTACAACAAAGACGAGATGAAATTTTAGCCATTGCACAACAGCATGGTGCGTTTAATGTGCGGATATTCGGTTCCGTAGCGAGGGGAGAAGAACGGGAGGATAGTGATATTGATTTTTTGATTGATTATGATTTAGCTAAAATCTCTTCCTGGTTTCCGGTGGGACTCATCCAAGATTTAGAACAACTCTTAAATCGAAAAGTTGATGTGGTAACGGCTAAATCATTACATTATTTTATTCGAGATAAAGTTATAGCAGAGGCCATTGAATTATGAAGGAGTATCGACTTTATTTGATTCACATCCGAGATTGTTTAAGGCGAGTGAAAGATTATACCAGTACAGGGAAAGATAGTTTTTATGAACAAATGTTAATTCAAGATGCCGTTCTGAGAAATCTGGAGGTGATGTGTGAATCCATTAAAAAATTACCTGATGAATGGAAAGCATCAGAACCTAATACCCCTTGGCATAAAATTGTTGGTTTTAGGAATAAATTAGCTCATCAATATTTAGATGTTGATTTAGATGTTGTCTGGGATATTGTTGAAAACTATTTACCAGAATTAGAAATATCCATTGAAAAAATAGCCGAGAAATTTTGGGGATAACCAAATTATTAACATTGACTCCATATCATGAAAGTGGAAGCCGCTCAACGTCGGATTAATACTTTTAAGAAAAGGTTTGGTGAGCCTCACCTTTTGTTGGCTTATCATGCGGCGTTACCTTTGGCGATAACTCCCGATTTGCTTTATAAGATTTGGGTGGATTTTCCGCAGGATATTCATAATGAATTTATGGATATTCCTTGGATTGCGGTTTCGGATTTAATTTTATCGAGTTTGTGTGATGAGGTGTGGCATGAATTGTATGCAATTGATGCCACAGTCCGCCAAGAATTGTTAGACCAGTTCAAAGCTAATCCTCGATTTACAGAACAACGCCTGAAGGAAGTGGCGAGTTTTTTATTGGAGTATGTGCAGGGAGATTTAGACAGTGAGGATAGTTATGATCGAGAGTTTGCCCAGTCGCAAAGTTGGGCGGCTTGGGCTTATCAAGAACCGGAGAAATCAGTGGAGTTATTGGCGGCGGCTTTCCGGCGGGCCTATGAAGAAAACCCCAGAGATTTAATGCGGCTGGCGACGCTGACGGAGATGATTGGTCACTCGATTGAGGAGTTTGACCGCCTGAGAATTTTTGCCCGGGCGATGGTTCATTATCGCCGCAAGAAGTTTGAGGAAGCGAAGGCAGCAATTGCAGAGTTACCGACTGAAGACGGGGTGGTTTCTGTGGGTGACAATATTAAGATTCCCATTCCCCGAGAGTTGTTACCTGTCATCAAGACTGTTGACAATAAAGAAATCGCTAAGTTGCTTAAAGTTATTGAAAATACTCAGTCTGAACTTACCTGTAAGGATGCGATTGAGAGTTTAGAAAAAATCGGTTTCGGAAATCCTGAAGCTCTTGCTGGGTTAGTTCAAGTTATTGAAAATACTCAGAATTATCGTACCTGTAGGGATGCGATTGAGAGTTTAGGGAAAATCGGGGTCGGAAATCCTCAAGCTATTGCCGGGTTAGTTCAAGTTATTGAAAATACTCAGAATGAATATACCCGTAGGGAGGCGATCGCCAGTTTAGAGAAAATCGGGGTCGGAAATCCTCAAGCTATTGCCCGGTTAGTTCAAGTTATTGAAAATACTCAGAATGAAGATACCTGTAGGGAGGCGGCTGAGAGTTTAAGCACAATCGGTGTCGGAAATCCTCAAGCTATTGTCCGGTTAGTTCAAGTTATTCAAAATACTCAGAATGAAGATACCTGTAGGAAGGCGATCGCCAGTTTAGAGAAAATCGGAGTCGGAAATCCTCAAGCTATTGCCCGGTTAGTTCAAGTTATTAAAAATACTCAGAATGACCGTAACCGTTGGCAGGCGGCTTGGAGTTTAGGGAAAATCGGTGTCGAAAATCCTCACGCTATTACTGAGTTGGTTCAAATTATTAAAAATACTCAGGATGAACTTAACCGTTGGCCGACGATTGAGAGTTTAGGAAAAATCGGTGTCGGAAATCCTCAAGCTATTACTGAGTTGGTTCAAGTTATTCAAAATACTCCGAATGAACATACCCGTTGGCAGGCGGCTGAGAGTTTAGGAAAAATCGACCCCGGAAATCTACAAGCTATTGCTGGGTTATTTCAAGTTATTCAAAATACTGAAAAGCAAGATACCTGTAGGCGGGCGGTTGAGAGTTTAGAGAAAATCGGTGTCGGAAATTCAGAAACTATTTCTGGGTTAGTTCAAGTTATTCAAAATACTCAGAATGAACGTAACCGTAGGCAAGCGGCTGAGAGTTTAGAGAAAATCGACCCCGGAAATCCTCAAGTTATTGCTGGGTTAGTTCAAGTTATTCAAAATACTCAGAATGAATATACCCGTAGGGAGACGATCGCAAGTTTAGGGAAAATCGGGGTCGGAAATCCTCAAGCTATTGCGGGGTTGGTTCAAGTTATTGAAAATACTCAGAATGAATATACCCGTAGGGAGACGATCGCAAGTTTAGAGAAAATCGGGGTCGGAAATCCTCAAGCTATTGCCGGGTTGGTTCGACTTATTGAAAATACTCAGGATGAATGTACTCGTAGGCGGGCGATCACAGGTTTAGGGGAAATCGATCCCGGAAATTCTCAAGCTATTGCGGAGTTGGTTCAACTTATTATTGAAAATAATCAGCATACACCTATCCGTAAGTGGGCGGCTGAGAGTTTAAGCACAATCGGTGTCGGAAATCCTGAAGCTATTGCCGGGTTAGTTCAAGTTATTCAAAATACTCGGGATGAAGATATCCGTAGGTGGGCGGCCTATAGTTTAGAGAAAATCGACCCCGGAAATCCTCAAGCTATTGCGGGGTTACTTCAAGTTATTGAAAATACTCAGAATGAATATACCCGTAGGTGGGCGATTGAGAGTTTAAGCAAAATCGGGGTCGGAAATCCTGAAGCTATTGCTGGGTTAGTTCAAGTTATTCAAAATACTCGGGATGAAGATACCCGTAGGGAGGCGATTGAGAGTTTAAGAAAAATCGACCCCGGAAATCCTCAAGCTATTGCCGGGTTAGTTCAAGTTATTCAAAATACTCAGAATGAACTTACCCGTAGGCGGGCGGCTGAGAGTTTAGAGAAAATCGGGGTCGGAAATCCTGAAGCTATTGCCGGGTTAGTTCAAGTTATTCAAAATACTCAGAATGAATATACCCGTTGGCAGGCGGCCTATAGTTTAGGAAAAATCGACCCCAGAAATCTTCAAGCGATCGCGGCGTTAGTTCAAGTTATTCAAAATACTCAGAATGAATATACCCGTTGGCAGGCGGCCTATAGTTTAGAGGAAATCGACCCCGGAAATCCTCAAGCTATTGCGGGGTTAGTTCAAGTTATTGAAAATACTCAGAATGAATATACCCGTTGGGAGACGATCGCAAGTTTAGGGAAAATCGGTGTTGGAAATCCTCAAGCTATTGCTGGGTTGGTTCAAGTTATTGAAAATACTCAGGATAAACATACTCGTAGGCGGGCGGCCTATAGTTTAGAGAAAATCGGGGTCGGAAATCCTGAAGCTATTGCGAGGTTAGTTCAAGTTATTGAAAATACTCAGAATGAATATACCCGTAGGCAAGCGGCTGAGAGTTTAGGGAAAATCGACCCCGGAAATCCTGAAGCTATTGAGGGGTTGGTTCAGGTTATTGAAAATACTCAGGATGAAAATACTCGTTGTCAGGCGACTAAGAGTTTAGAGAAAATTGGGGTTGGAAATCCTCAAGCTATTGCTGGGTTAGTTCAAGTTATTCAAAAAACTAAGAATAAAGATATCCATTGGCGGGCGGCCTATAGTTTAGAGAAAATCGACCCCGGAAATCCTCAAGCTATTGCTGGGTTAGTTCAAGTTATTGAAAATACTCAGAATAAATATATCCGTAGGTGGGTGGCAGAGAGTTTAGAGAAAATCGGTGTTGAAAATCCTGAAGCTATTGCTGGGTTGGTTCAAGTTATTCAAAATACTCAGTCTGAACTTACCCGTAGGGAGGCGATTGAGAGTTTAAGCAAAATTGGTGTCGAACATCCTGAAGCGATCGCTGTGTTACTTCAAGTTATTGAAGATACTCACGATGAATATACCCGTTTACAGGCGGCAGAGAGTTTAGAGAAAATAGACCCCGGAAATCCTGAAGCTATTGCCGGGTTACTTGAAGTTATTGAAAATACTCAGAATGAATATACCCGTAGCAGGGCGGCTGAGAGTTTAAGGGAAATCGGTGCCGGAAATCCTCAAGCTATTGCTGGGTTAGTTCAAGTTATTGAAAATACTCAGGATGAACGTAACCGTAACAGGGCGGCAGAGAGTTTAGAGAAAATAGACCCCGGAAATCCTACAGCTATTGCCGGGTTGGTTCAAGTTATTGAAAATACTCAGAATGAATATACCCGTTGGGAGGCGATCGCAAGTTTAGGGAAAATCGGTGTTGGAAATCCTCAAGCTATTGCCGGGTTGGTTCAAGTTATTGAAAATACTCAGAATGAATATACCCGTAGCAGGGCGGCTGAGAGTTTAGGGGAAATCGGTGTCGGAAATCCTCAAGCTATTGCCGGATTGGTTCAAGTTATTGAAAATACTCAGAATGAATATACCCGTAGGGAGGCGATCGCAAGTTTAAGAAAAATTGACCCTGAAAATCCTAATCTGTGAATCAATGTGCTTTGATTCTTATCACTACCCAGAAATACCGCCACTGTTTCCCACTCCTGTGCAATCCATCCGGCCCGTGGGACCACCTGGCCCAATTTGGATTTATTCCCTTATTCCTTGTTCCCTTAACTGTGCATCCACCCAAGCCGCTTCAGATTCAGCTAAAGCGGGGATGGGTTCAGTCTGATAATCAATCACAAAATCATAGCCTGCGCGGTCATAAAGATGATTTAATAACTGGTTTAAATCAATCATCGGTTCCGTATCCCCAGAACGTAGCGGTAGGGGAAACGTGGGAATTGTATCGGGTAAATTAAACAGATATAAGTCTGCATAAGGACGCCGATCGCCTCGACTGACCAGAATCCGATAATGCGCCTCCACATCGTTTCCTAAAACCGGCATCGGTTCCCCACCCCGCAACAGGTCAATTTCCACCAAATGGGTCCGACTGGCTAAAATGCGGCTGCGCTTTTCTTCATACATCTCCCGCCCTTTTCCCGGGCGTTTATTGGCAGGAGAAAGCACCTCGATCGCCGTTACCACTTCCCCCGTTGCCATCTCCCGCACTTCTAAATATGCCTCCCGAAATTCCATCCTCATCGGCACTTGCACCTGAAGGGGTTTTTGAGTCGGAGGCGCTGCCACTGCTACATTAGACTCTCCCGGTGGTGCAGGGGTACGACGCTGCACAATGACATCAGGAATTCCCACCAATAAACTCTCATTTCCCGCACTTTCATACACCCGTTTTTCCAGGGCAACTCGATATTTAGGTCGCAACTGCGGGACTAATGATTCCAGAAGGAGGCTGATCAACAAGTGATGCACCTCGGGCCAAAAATTTGGCCCTTCTAAATACGGATCCATCCCAACAAACGGTGAAGGCATCGTCGTAATTTCTCCTTAAAAAACTTGGTATTTTTGGCTTTACTCTATGCCAATATCCATCTCTAATAGTCTTTTTCCATGAATTACTGCTGCAATGGTTACCGTTTCATCCTGAACCCGATAGATGATGCGATAGCTATAGGCGATTTTTTCCCGAATCATCTCATCCTCAAACTCCGGTACAATGCGTCCAGAGAAAGGAAAATTACTCAAATTGCGGGTTAGGTCGAGCATTTTTTGAACGATCGCTGCTGCATAAGACCGTGAGTCCCGTGCTATGTAAGTAGCTATTGCATCAACATCATCTATAGCTTTGGAAGACCAAACTACTCGATAAGCCATTTACTTAACCGTTTTTCTACCTCTTGTTGTGAAATGACACCTTCAGTGTCAGCAACTTGTAATCCCTGACGCACTTTTTCAAGTACATATAAATGGTATTGTACATCTTCGAGGGAGCAATCTTCAGGTAATTTGCTCAACAAAGTTTTTATTTGTTCTTTGGTTTGGCTCATAAAATTCTGTTACCTCGGGGGAGTATTTTTAGGAAATAGATTGTTAAATGAAGAAGGACTCATTATTAACTGGGTGCGTAAAATCAAAAATAAAAGCAACCCGGTTTATTCAAACTAAATGTACAACAACTTCCTTGTATTCAATCATGGTCTGATACCAAATCCGGTTGTCTCAACTCGATTCTCGCTCTTAGCCCGCGCAGGCGGGCTTCGTCCGTATAGCCCCAGGCTTGAGCCTGCGGGGCTTTTTTCAGATTCTTAGCCCGCGCAGGCGGGCTTCGTCCGTATAGCCCCAGGCTTGAGCCTGCGGGGTTTTTTCAAACCTTCGACAACCGGATTCCGTATGAGAACTAGAAATTAGCCCGATCGCGATTGGCAACCTTCATCTTTTCAATCACCTCTGCCACCGCCATCGTTCCCAACTCACCGCCTGCGCGGGTGCGAATACTTAACTGATTCGCTTCCACTTCTTTAGCCCCAACCACAGCCATCACCGGAATCTTTTGCTTTTCTCCATTGCGAATCAGCTTCCCTAAACGCTCTCCACTGGTATCCGCTTCAGCCCGAATTCCCTCAATTCGCATCTGAGTCGCCACCTCTTTCGCAAACGGTAAAAATTCATCACTCACCGGCAATAACCGCATTTGAATCGGCGCTAACCAGAAGGGGAAATCCCCCGCATATTCCTCAATTAAAATCCCAATCAGCCGTTCCAATGACCCAAAAGGCGCACGGTGAATCATCACCGGACGTTTGCGAGTGCCGTCTTCTCCCACATATTCTAATTGGAAGCGTTCCGGCAAATTGTAGTCCACTTGGACCGTTCCTAATTGCCACTCGCGCTCAAGCGCATCCTGGAAAATAAAGTCCAGTTTTGGCCCATAAAATGCCGCTTCTCCTGGCGCTTCAAAAGACTCCATTCCCAGGGTGTCAACGGCGCGACGAATGGCATTTTCTGCCTTATTCCATGCCTCATCCGACCCGATATATTTATCCGATTCTGGGTCACGGAAACTCAACCGGGCTTTAAAGTTTTTCAGTTGCAAACTATTAAAGACCGATAAGATTAAATCCACCACACTCAGGAATTCATCATCCAGTTGTTCTGGAGTCACGAACAGGTGGGAATCATCCACGGTAAAGCCCCGAACTCGGGTTAATCCGCCCAATTCTCCCGATTGTTCATAGCGGTAAACCGTGCCAAATTCCGCTAGACGCATGGGTAAATCCCGATAGGAACGCAACTCGTTTTTATAAATTTGGATATGGAACGGACAGTTCATGGGTTTAAGCACAAACCCCCGTTCTTCTAAGGCGGATTCTTCATCCTCAGACATCATCGGGAACATATCCTCTTTATATTGTTGCCAATGACCGGAGGTTTTAAACAGGTCAATTCTGGCAATATGAGGCGTGACGACACCGAGATATCCGCGTTTGACTTGTTCCTGTTTGAGGAAGTCTTCGAGCACACTCCGTAGGACGGTGCCTTTGGGGGTCCATAAGGGCAATCCGGGACCTACGGGGTCGGCAAACAAAAATAGTCCCAGTTCTTTGCCGAGTTTGCGGTGATCTCGTTTGAGGGCTTCTTCTTTGCGTCTCTTGTATTCGGTGAGTTGTTCGGGGGTTTCCCAGGCGGTGCCATAGATGCGCTGGAGTTGTTGTTTGCTGGCATCACCGCGCCAGTAGGCCCCAGCTAAAGTTTCGAGTTCGATCGCCTTGGGGTGAAGTTCGCTGGTGTTTTCCACATGGGGACCCGCACACAAATCCCACCACTCTTCCCCAAGGTGATAGATGGTAATCGGTTCTTCTTTGATATCCCCGAGAATTTCTAACTTGTAGGGTTCATTAATGGCTTGGATGCGTCGGGTAGCTTCTTCTCGGGTGACTTCTTCGCGGGTGACGGGTAATTTCCGGTTGATGATTTTGACCATCTCTTTTTTGATGGCTTTGAGGTCCTGTTCGGTGAAGGTGTCAGGATTGTCAAAATCATAATAAAATCCATTGTCAATCCAAGGTCCAATGGTAACTTGGGCCTTGGGGAAAAGCTTCTGGACTGCCATCGCCATCACATGAGAGGTGGTGTGGCGAATCTTTTTGAGTTGCTCGGATTCGCCGGTACGCGGCAAGGAAATTTTTTCTGCGGGTGCTTCGACAGCCGGAGATGAGTTAGCCATTTGCGTTGGATTTTAATCTCGGATTTGTATTACCTTCTTTTCTATTTTAAAGGTTCGGTTCCCCAATGGGAGTGGTTGGCTGAAGTTGTTGCCACTGGTGCAAAATGTCGGTTGAAACCGACTGAAAATACCACGGGATAAGACTTTCAGTCGTCTTTAGACGACTTGGTTCTGTTAGGCCGCCAATCGTTTGAACGATTGGCGGCCGGGTGTTGCCACGGCTGCGCTAGACCGATCGCCAGCCAATTGTTACCAGGCGATCGCTAATCCCTTGTAAACTGTACCCGCATAATGTTAAGTTTTGTAAAATAAGTTAAAATTAGCCTCAGTACCCCGATTATCTAAAAATCATGCTCAATCCCAATCTTCCCGAGCCCAACTTACTCAAAACCCTACTAGAACCTTTATTAGAGGATTTTCAATATTGGTTTGCCCGATCGCGCAAGTTATTGGAAAATGAGGAAATCTCCTTTTTGGGGAAAGAGGGCCAAACCGAGTTACTCGCCCGAGTGCAATACGCACAGCAAGAAGTCACCACAGCTCAAATGCTACTCCGGGCCACAGAGGGCCAGGTGGGCGTAGAAATGGAAGTGCTGATGCCGTGGCACAAATTGCTAACCGAATGCTGGCAAGTCTCGATGCGGTTTCGTATGGAAAATTCCCTCTAGTCTGTCCTTGATGGAAGTTCCCTCGACCACCCCTAAATTAAATCTCTAGATCCACTTTAAGAGTAAACACTGAGCTATTAACTTCAGAAACACTCTTTAATCTAGCCCCTGAGTTACCCCTTAATCACCTGACTGCGCCGGAGAATATCAATATGCTGCACTTAGTTTACATTTTTGCCTTTACCATTTTGGCGTTTCTCGCTGTCGGAAACTTGATCCGCAGTTTGGTCATGCTCAGTAGTGAATCCAGAAACTATCCACCGGGACGGTGGAACTCTGGGTCCCCAAATTCCGCAATGGGACGCTATCAACGTCCGGTCCCCCACCCGGAACTGCTGGATGCGTCCGGAAATGTGGTCAATGAACCGTTGATGGTGATGAAATCCATGACGATGGATGATGCCCGAGAACGCCTTGATGCTTTATATGATGCCTCACCGGGAGCTTCTGGGGAGAGCAAGGAAGAAAAATAAGAATCAGCGCGTTGAGAGTGGATATTTTAGAAGTCTAAACTCTGACTCATACAATGCAAGGGTGCCGGTGAACTCAGGGTGTTGACCGGCTTTTGGCATGGGTAAGCAAAAAACGACAGACTTTGCCGCCTAAAAGGTTGCTAAAACTTCCTGAACCCAGGCGCGAAAGGCTTTCATTGTTTTATTTCTCCCTTCAGTTTTCGCTTGTTCTAAATATTGGGGAATGACTTCAGTTAGGGGAAAGTTGGGAAAAATTTGACTGCGATCGCCTTCTTGATAAGTGCCATCTTCTTGCAGTCGGCTAATTTTGAGGATTCCTTTCTCAAACTGCCATAATTCCGGTACTTTTAACCCTTGATAAATCATCGTATGGGTACGGGAGGTGACATCAATTTCTAAGGCTAAATCTGGAGGCGGATCTACGGTCAAATCTAATCGGTCCTTACCCCGCACTGCTGCCTCATGTTGGATATAAAAGCAATTATCCGGTTCGATGCCTTGTGCCATAACTTGATTTTTAAAAGTAGTCGAACCCAGGGACCAAAATTCAATGTCGAGTTCTTCTAGGAGAATTTCTACCAAGTTGCTAATTAAAACTTTCCCGATTTCGTGTTCTGGTAATGGGGTCATGATTTCTAAAGTTCCGTTATCGTAAGCAATTCGGGTTCCTCGATGTTCGCCTAAGTCTTCTAAAATGGCTTCAAATTCTTTCCAGCTTATATCTTTGAGTAAGACTCGCTGTCCCGGGGGAACGGTAATTCTATTGATTTCTAGTAGCATTTTTTAACTCCGAATATGATTTTTATTAAGCATTTTTATTCAGTATCATTTTTGAATAAAATCTAACAATTGGTGAGGGACAAGAACTAACTCACCGGATATCAATCGGTCTATTCCGACCCAGATGGCTTTTCCTTCCCGGTTTCCTTCAAAAAAGGGGATGGAGTCGAGTTCATAAAATTTGGAATCGCTAAAATCACAGCGATAGAGTTGAATGATTTCGTGGCCCGGTTTGCCGTTATAAATAAAAATATTTTCTAGGCAACCTAGGTAGTGAATATTGGTTAATTCCCCTTTGACTTCTTCTTGGAATTCCCGTTTTAAAGCCTCTACGCTGGTTTCACCAAAGTCAAGACCGCCTCCTAAAGGACGATAAAATGATTGGTGTTTGACTGAATCATAGCCTTCCGATACAAACAGGCGATTTGTGTCTTGAATTAGCCCTAATGTAATGACGCGAATTTTTGGTTTTTTACTCATGTTTTTAATAGATAAAATAAATTTTTCCCCAGGATTTATGCCTTTGGGGAGGTCTAACCCTAAATGTAGAGGCGATTCGCGAATCGCCTCTACATTTAGGGTTAAATGTTAGAGAGTGCGTAAGTCATGTCCCAGTGAATTTTACTGGGAAAATTGTCAATAAACAGACTAATTATTTTCAGCAAATCGGGAGCGGCTTTCACTATCAGCGACGGGCCAATCGGCATTTTCACCGCCGATAATTAGACGTTCGATGACTACAAATTCTTGACTGAGGCGATCGAGGGCATTAATCAGAACATCGAGGGCGATCGCATCACTGGTCCCGAGGTCAAACCAGCAGCGCCCCCAGGTCCCATTATATTCAAAGTCTCCCATATTGTGCATCAGCGCCATCAAACTTTTTTCAGCAGTCACCGAATCATACTGCATATAGCTAATCTCTAATCCGGTGTCCTGAACTTGGAGATTTTCTGCATTAAATCCCCCCAGTTTGCCCAGAAAAAACCAAGAATCGAAGACTTCTTCAACATACTGCTTTTCACTCTTGCCCGGACTGGTGCTAAACTCTAACCAGATCCAGACATCAAAGGGGTTAAACTCCCGAAACTCTACTTGCATATTTCTGTGTCTCTACATCAAGGGGAGATTAAAGGTCAAAAAAACCGACGCCTTATAGAGTAACATATCGATGCGTCGGTTCATTATTTCCGGGGAGAGATGTTGGAGGTTATCGGGAGGCAGCGGCTAACTCTTGCATTTTGCGAACATTGCGATCGCGTTCTCGTTGCAGTTGCCGTCTTAAGGTTTCTGGGAATTTTTCCTCGGATTGAACAAGGGCTGTCTGAAAATGAGATTCAGCTTGTTGCAGCAATTCCATATTATCCAGATCATTACCTTTTTTAACCAGAATTTGTCCTTTCAAATAAAACAGTTCTGGATTATCCGGGGTAATTTCTAAAGCCCTATTCACCGCAGATAACGCTTGATCCACATTATCTAAATCGCGATGGCCCACGGCAATTCCCCGATAGGCTAAATAAGAAGGGGCCGCATAATTTTCCAAGCGGGCGATCGCATCATCGGCATTGGCAAAAGGCAGATTCACTGCCAACATTAAATCCATGAAGCCTTTAATCAGATTTAACTCCGGATCATTCGCCTCAATTTTTTCTGCCGCATCAAAATGCTTGAACACTTCTCGCAGTTTCCCCATTGCTTTGGGAACTCCACGCAACGTTCCTTCGGTGCTGATAATATAACCGCCCTCTAAAAAATGACCCACAGCGATATACAGATTGCCGCGTAAAGGATTCTCAGTCAACAAAGATTCAGCAGCGGTGCGAGTGCGGGTTGCATAATTATTTAAGCGATCCCAGTCTTCATCTAAATAGGCCAAAGCCCCCTGCATCGCATAGACTAAAGGTTCATTGGGTTCAGTTTGTTCAGCTTGTTGGAGTTTGCGGAGTGCCTCTTGATAATTTCCCTGTTCAAAGAGGGTTCTAAATGCAGTTGCAGTGCGATCGCCAATTTCATGACGATTTTCGGTGCGGAACGGGTCTAAAGCCAGAGTCGGACTGATACTGAAAGTCAAGGCAATCGCCGCACTGCCTGCGATCGCAGCGAGCAACCGACCCGCCATAGAAAACCGATAGTTCATACTCTACCTCGTCTGTTGTGCCTCGATGATGCCAAAAAATCCTAAATCCCCCTTGAGTCGCGATCGACCCAGGCCGATTATTTTCATTTTAGAATTTTAATCCCGTTACAGCAGAAGTCCGGGCTAAAACGCGATCTGTTCAACTCTAAGCTGTTACTGACGCCCTGATTAGGGGCAAGTTCCAAACCGTCCTGGAGTAGTTTAATCCGGTTAAGTTTGTCACAATAGACATAGACATCTGAGCAGCACAACGCTGTGGAGTCTGTACAGTATCGTTTAATCCCCCTATTGTTGACAAGGGTTTCAATGCTTTATCTGAAAAACCTAACTTACCATCCCACCGCGACTCCCACCCCGATTCTCAAGTCGCTTAACCTAGAATTTGCCCCACAACAGTTAGGCTTGATTATTGGGCCCAGCGGTTCTGGTAAATCCACCTTGTTAGAAATTTTGGGCGGGTTGGCAGAAAAAACCCAAGGCGAGATTTTCTGGCGGGATCAACTCTTGACTCCAGCTCATTTGCAACAACTAGGGGGGTTAGTGTTTCAGTTCCCCGAACGGCATTTTTGTTGTGGGACTCTGTTGGAAGAGTTGCGCTTGGGACATCCGGAACTGGGGTCTGAACGGGTCCATGAGGCGTTGCAAGAAGTGGGTCTGGATGGGTTATCGTTGCAGACAGCGCCCCAATCCCTCAGTGGGGGACAGCAGCGGCGACTCGCATTGGCAGTACAATTAATTCGGCAGCCTCATTTGCTGTTACTGGATGAACCGACGGCGGGTTTAGATTGGTCGATGCGACGCAATTTAGTCATGCTGTTGGCGAAGTTGAAGAAGCACTGGAGTTTGTTGGTGGTGACCCATGATGCCGGGGACCTGTTGGCGATCGCCGATTGTTGTTGGACCCTCAATCACGGGGAACTCCAAAGTGTTGAACCCAATAAACTCGCCATCAGCACTCAACTCTCGGTGGTTAGTTCTTGATTGACTCTCAACCTAACCGTTTGTAGTAACGACTTCAGTCGTTAAAATCTGGATTCCCCCCCCACCCAAACCTCAGAAAGACCCAAAATTGCTTGCATTTGAACGACGAACTATGAGTGAACCTGATCAACCCATCCTGCCTAACCATGTCAAGTTATGGGAAAAAACCATGAATTGGCAGCCTGATGCGGGTCATCTGCTGGAATTTCAAAGCCTATATGAAGGCATTCTCCAAGGGAATCAATCCCTAAATTTAACTCGCATTACTGCACCAGATGAGTTTTGGGAAAAGCATCTGTGGGATTCTCTGCGCGGAATTACGCCCTTATTATCTCAACCGTTGGGTTCTCCCTCGGAGTCAGTCTCTTCCCCAACAACGGGGATGGTTCCTGCGGAAGGGGGGGATGGGTCCGTTCGGGCGATCGATATTGGTACCGGGGCGGGTTTTCCGGGGTTGCCAGTGGCGATCGCTTGTCCCGAGTGGCAGGTGACTCTCTTGGACTCGACGCGCAAAAAAATTACGTTTCTCCAGGGTTTGATTAACCAGTTGGGGATGGAAAATGCCCGGGCAATTGTCGGCAGGGTGGAAGAGATTGGGCGTGCAGTTGAACATCGGGAACGGTATGATTTTGCCTTTGCGCGGGCGATCGGGCCGACGATGGTTTGTGCAGAATATGCCCTTCCCTTGGTGAAAGTTGGCGGGTTGGCGATTCTGTATCGCGGTCATTGGACTGAGGAAGAGGCGCAAGTGGTCTCGGTTGGGGTTGAGCAACTGGGGGGAATCGTGGATTTTGTGGAGAAATTTACGACCCCGCTTACGGATAGTGTTCGCACTTGCGTTTATTTGCGAAAGGTTGCGCCGACTCGTCCTGAATTTCCCCGGGCGGTGGGGATACCGGCTCAAAATCCTCTGGTGTAATCGGGGGTTGGAGGTTTTGGGGGAGCATGAGAGGGGGAATGTGAGAGGGGGTTGAGAACGACTGAAGTCGTTACTACGAACATGAGAAGATAACGACTGAAGTCGTTACTACGAACATGAGAGAACGCCTGAAGGCGTTACTACGAACTTAAGAGAACGACTGAAGTCGTTACTACGAACGGGTGGAGGCTGCTGTTTACTGGTTCGTATTTATTAAGAGGCGGTGACGACGCGATCGCGACCGGCTGCTTTGGCTTGATAGAGGGCGACATCGGCGGCACGGAGGACGGCTAGTCCGGTTTTGCCATGTTGGGGAAAGCTGGCAACGCCTAAGGAGAGGGTGATGCAGCCGAGGGATTGGCCCGCATATTCGACTTGTAACAATTTTATTTTTTTTCGCAAGCGTTGGGCGCGTTCTTGAGTGACGCTTAAAGGTGCTTCGGGTAAAATGAGGGTAAACTCTTCCCCTCCATAGCGACAGGGGATATCCGTGGGGCGGATATTTTTTTGGAAAAACTCTCCCAATTGTCGTAAGACTTGATTTCCCGCTTCATGACCGAAGGTATCGTTAAATTCTTTGAAGTGATCCACATCGATCATGATCAGGGAGAGGGGATATCCTTTGAGTTCAGCTTGATAGACTTCCCGTTCCAGGGCTTCTTCTAAATAGCGACGATTGTATAAGCCGGTTAGGGGGTCGCGGATGCTTTGGTTATGGAGGGTTTCTCGCAATTTTAAATTGGCTAAGGCGAGGGCAATATGTTCGGCAACTGTCATGGCTAACAGTTGGGTTGTATTGGATAAGGGTCCTTTATCTGGGGCGCATAAATAGAGGACACCGAGGGCTTTTCCCTGAGCCATCATCGGGACGCAGCAATATTCAGCGGGTAAGAGATTTTGATGGAGGTGTTGGCAAATTAAGCCATTTTGCATATTCCCGACAAAATGCACCCGTCCTCGTCGCAATGCCCAACATTCATTGGGGGCAAATAGTTTCTGACTGCTAAAGGTAATTCCCCAACTGGCAACGACATCGAGCAAATTATTGAGGGAGTTAATAATAAAAACTGCCCCGGGAATGTTGGGAAAGAGTAATTTGCAGGATTGGGCGATCGCACTGTAGGCTTCTTTGACGGTTAGGCAAGCTTGCAGCAAATCGCTCATTTCACTGAGTAAGATTAATTCGCGCTGACGGACTTCTAGTTCTAGGGTTTTTTGGTGTAAGGCTTCCTGAGCTTGCTTGCGTTCCTCAATTTCTTCTAGGGCGCGATCGCGCATGGACCGATAATCCTGAAGGCGGCGGGTGAGGTCCGTGACATCTTCAATGGCTAACAGGGCGTAAAATCCCTGATTGTCAAAGGATTTCACCCCAGTTACCGTGGTATGTTGGATCCGCAATTCCCCATCGGGAAGGGGGGCCGGAATCAGGTGTTTGTGCAGTTGGGAGGAAAAAATAGTTGGAGGGCCGCCTTCAAAGACTTGTTGGAGACGGTGGTGATACTTCGGTTGGGTTAAATGAGGAAAGCGATCGCCTAAATTCTTGCCTACGATTTCGCTTTTTGAAATTTTTGTCCAATCCTCTAGGCAACTATTCCAAAACAGAACAATAAAATCTGACCGCAGGACGCAAGCACCAACAGGAACTCGGTCAAGAATTCCAAATTTCTCCTCAACCTGTTGGATCTCATTCATTCTTCCTCACCCTCTTCTATCCTATCTAGGGCTTTCAGTAAGGCATCAAAGGACCCGAGCTTAAAAATTAAGATAATATCTCCGGCAATTTGGAGCTGCTCAATCGTAAAGCGAGCCTGAGCTAATAAGACCGTGGTGTTAGGCTCTAATTGCTTAGAACTCAACAAGTGTTCGACGGTATCTTCTAAATACATGGGCAGGGAATAATTCAAATGCTGTCGGAGCAAATTGCTCATTGAACCCATCACCCCATTGATCACAATATTGCCCACTTCTGTGAGCGTCCCAATTTTGACGGCATCGAGGTCGGGAGTTCCGACTTCCTCATTAGTCAATAAGGCCACTAATTTAGAGGCGCTATCTGTGGGAAAAACAAGCTGGGCTAGACCACTAAATGAGCCTGTAAAGCCAAGGCGTACCGCTGAAACCAGAGAAACTCCCAGGCGATTTTCCAGTTCATCCTTCATTTTTCCGGGGGAAAACACGCGGATAAATGGAACCTGCAAGCGGATGTGGCACTCAATCATTTCATTGAGGACACTTGCTGCTCTGCCAACCCCAATATTGACCAATTCCTGCAAGGTATCCAGTTGGTCAACGGTTAAATTCATCGAGTATTCTCCTCTGTAAAACCCAATACTTTTTTCAGGGTATTATTCAATTCATCCGGTTTAGGCGGCTTATTGATCACTGCCTTTGCTCCCAAATCAAAACAGTGTTGACGGGAGGTTTCTTGAATATCGGCTGTAATAACAATAACAGGAATCTTGTAGCCGTTCTCCTTTAAAAAGGTTAAAACATCCCATCCGTCAAATTCCGGCATCAATAAATCTAATAGAATACAATCCGGCATTTCTTCATCTAACAGACCGATCGCCTCTCGTCCATTGGAGGCTTCTCGGGTAAGGTATCCCTGTTTCTGTAAGGATTTACAGATAACCCGACGGGTAAATTGTGCATCATCTACAATCAAAATTAACGGCATCGTTCTATTGTTTACACCAGATTAACGGCAAGGTTTATATCCTTTTTTGAGGTTCTTTTTCAATACAAGGTACGAAACATCGGTGCGTTGAGATGATCCCCCCTAAGAGCATCCATCACATCCATTAGAGTAGCGCAATCGTTAGGCGATCGCGTCTTTCAGCCGCAGACTGATCGAGTGCTACATCTGCCCATTGAATCACCCCGATCGCAGTGTAAGGTAATTTCCTCTGTGCGCCTCAAACTCTTCCTGATTGCCGAGGGACCGCTTCGGAACCCATCGTTGTATTCCCGTCATCCCGCCTGCTGTCAATCAGGCAAGTCATCATCGGAATCATCAAGCAGGGATTCAGTCCCCTGAAAACAACCCGGTTTGTCTCCCCAGACCTTTCACCCATTAGCCAAGAATTAGGAACAGAGGCCCAGTTTCTGGTCCTACTGACTTAATCCTGTAGGAATGTCCTAAAATTGGGATAGCGATGGAGACCAAGATTCTCGCTCATCCGGTCAATCCCTCAGCCCTTGGGACCCCTCGTTGCTTCCAGGCCACCCCCAGCCTGAGATCAAAGAATTTGCACCCCGATGTTTCGGATTCCTACCCGATTCAATTCTTTGTGCTGGGTACTGATTTGACTATCATGGCAGAAAAGCGCAAACAAAAATTTATAGTTTGATGAAGGCAGGGATGTGGTGCTAATTATTTGTCCGGGAATTCACGAGGAGAACCTGACTCAGAGTTTTGTCTCGACTTTGCTGCCGAACCTTGTCTCGTCGGATACCACTCCCCCGGTTTGGATTCTCCCCCCTGGCGATCGCCCCTATTTTCCTCTGGAAATCTTGCAGTTTTTGCACCAAAGTGGGGCGATCGACTGGAATAGACCCGCATCCACTGAACCCCTAATCTGGATCGGATTCAGCGCGGGAGTCGTCGGTGCAATTGGGGCCGCCTGGGGGTTATATTCTCTTCAATGTCCGATTCAAGCCTTCATTGCCATTGATGGTTGGGGGGTCCCGCTATTTGCACCCTTTCCCATCCACCGAGTCAGTCACGATTATTTTACTCACTGGAGTTCTGCTCTGTTGGGACCGGGAGGGGAGAGTTTCTATGCGGATCCCCCGGTGGAACATTTGGCGTTGTGGCGATCGCCGAACTCTGCCCTCGGTTGGAGCCTTCCCCCGCATGGTTCTATCTCGTCCCCTCAGCGGACCACCGCCCTTGAGTTTTTAAGGGGGGCGATCGGTGCAAGGTGAACCCAGAGGAATCAGGGAGAAATTTAGGCAGACAGAAGCAGTAGCAAGCTTTGGCAGTAGGAAAAAAGAGCGTTGCACGAAAAAGGCGATCGCAGGCTGTCGAAAATACGAGATAATAGCCACAGCAAGAACCAACCGAGGATCGACTCCTAGTGCAACGCTACAGGAAGGGAGTAATACAGTTGTTTTGTATGTAAATTTATATTAACCCCAAAAACCATAAACAGAAAGAGCAATTATTTATGAATATAATAGACTGAAGTCTATACTGAAGGGTTATTCTTAGGAGAAAGGGCATTGAAGCAGTCAACCCTGCACCAGCTTAGAGTCTTTGAAGCCGTGGCTCGCCATAAGAGCTTTACTCGGGCTGCTGAAGAACTATTTTTAACGCAACCCTCGGTTTCGATGCAAGTGAAACAGTTGGCGAAGTCGGTGGGAATGCCACTGTTTGAACAAGTCGGGAAACGGCTCTATTTGACGGAAGCGGGAGATGAATTATTAGGGACTTGTCGAGATATTTTCGATCGCCTCTCCCAATTTGAAATGACGGTGGCGGATCTGCAAGGTCTCAAACAGGGACAATTAAAACTCAGCGTGATTACCACGGCCAAATATGTCATTCCTCGCTTACTCGGGCCATTTTGTCAACGCTACCCGGGAATTGACGTCTCCCTCAAGGTGACGAACCACGAAGGATTGCAGGAACGGCTCAATGACAATCTTGATGATTTATATATTTTAAGCCAACCTCCGGCGAGTCCGGATGTCTCCTGTCATGAGTTTCTGGACAATCCTCTGGTGGTGTTAGCACCGATGAGTCATCCCTTGGCATCGGAAAAAAATATCCCCATTGAACGCTTGAATGGAGAGCCATTTATCATGCGCGAACCGGGTTCGGGGACGAGGCAAGCGGTGCAAAAAATGTTTGAAGATCGGGGGGTGGCGGTGAAGGTGCGCCTGGATCTCGGGAGTAATGAAGCGATCAAACAGGCGATCGCCGGAGGATTGGGAATTTCTGTGCTCTCTCGTCATGTTTTGACCCTGGATGGTTGGCAGCATCAACTGACGATTCTGGATGTGGAGGGTTTTCCCATTCCTCGGCAGTGGTATGCCATTTATCCCAGTGGGAAACAACTTTCTGTGGTGGCGCGGACCTTTTTTGACTATCTTCTGAATGAAGGGAAGCAGGCGATCGAGAATTCCACGAGATTAGCGCAGCAGCAGCAGGAATAAATCGCCCCTTGCCGCAAAATCCGGCGAACCGAACACAGGCGATCGCCGGATTATTCTTGAGCTTACTTAATTGGAAACCTCAGTCATCTCAATCACCCGTCCTTGGCGATCTTTCACCAAGAAATTTAGGGGCTTTTCTCGGCGGATTTTGTACTTGACTCCACTCATTTGCACCCGCAAAAGCAGCTGTTCGAGGCAGTCATGGTCAAATCCCACATGGCGTTGTCGGTTCTTGCTGCCTAAACTCGCCCCAGAAATGACGTGCAGTTGAGTATTCTTCTGTAATTGATACCAGAGTCCATCAGGGCCCGCAATGGTTTGAGTCGCCGAGGACCCCATTGGGGAGGACATATAAAGGGGGTCGATGCCGGTGCCGCCCAGGGTTTGTTCGTAATTATAGTAATAATGTAAGGGGACTTCGGCTGCGGGCAGTTCCAGCAACCCTTCATAAAGCTGTCGGGCAGTCTCCAAATCTGAAACCATAATGGTGTAAACTTTCGGGGCGCTGGTGAGGAACATCCACATCGCCACGCCATAGGCGGCGAGTAGCATGACCATAATCCCCTGGGTCGAAAATAGACTATCCAGAGGCAGGGATGGCAGCAACGAGCTTAATGTTGGAGGAATGCTAACAGTTAGAGCCATGTACGTTTCAATAGGGTAAACCAAGGGTTAGATTGAGCGATCGCTTGCACCGTCGGGGTGGTGACCCCCTTCATTTTAAATCAATCTGTTTGTAATCAATTGTAACAAAGCTAGACAGAACTCATCCAAGCATCCGGTTAGGGTTGGGGATGCGAATTTGCCTCAACTGTGGATATATTACAAGCATCCGTCCGGGACATCTGGAGTCCTCTAGGGACTTTAACCCCCTGGTGGGTGATGCAACTGACCCGTTTTCAAAGGAAGTTCGACCTTATGCAACCGCCTGTTTTTTCTGAATGTCAGCATCCACTGGTGCAGTCGTTGTTTCAAAGAAGCGATCGCGAACTGTTGACCCTGTTTCAGCGCCACCCCGATGAAGGCAAATACTTCACCGCTATTTTTGGGCGCTACAGTTCCATCGTCTATACCCTCATTCAACATCAAGCCAAATCCCCGGTTCAAGGGGATTATCTCTTTGCCATGACTTGGCGGCATATCTATCACGAACTCCGGGGACTTGATTTACGCTTTGAGGAAGGCGCTTCCACTCCCTTTACCTTACAAACCTGGCTGATTAATATGACCGCTTGGTGTATCGAACACGCGGAATTACCCCCGGTTGAATCTATTCACTATTCCTTACAGACTTCCCCACCTCCGTTATGGTGTTATGTGGAACAAGCTTTAGATCTGCTCTCTCCTTTGTTAAGAATTACAGTATTAATGGCCCAGACTTTTCACTGGAGTGAAACTCGTATTTCGGCCTATCTGCAAGCGGAAGGAGAAACCATCGCCCCAGGGGAGGTCAAGGCATTACTGGAAGAAGGATATCAACGGTTAGAATCCGCCTTACCCACGGATATTAGAACCATTTATTTGGATGCTTTCCCCTCTCATTCCAATTCTGCCCCCGCTTTGCAAAACGCCACCTAATCTCATCCGGACATCGGATTAGGACAAGGCACTACCTTGTCCTAATCTTAGGGGATTCCAACAAATAAATCATCCTTGCTTTGATGCGATCGCACCTAACAAGGCTCTTTTAGCCCGCGCAGGCACCGCTTTGTCCGTGTAGCCCCAGGCTTGAGCCTGCGGGTTTTTTGAAGGTTTTATTTTTT
>NZ_JAMXOT010000276.1 GCF_024220515.1 Oscillatoria sp. HE19RPO | reverse complement strand
TTTCCCCCGTTTGTAGTAACGACTTCAGTCGTTATCCGGGTTCATCCCTGGGTAAAGAAACGACTGAAGTCGTTACTACGAACAAGGAAATCCGAAAATCTCCCCGTTTGTAGTAACGACTTCAGTCGTTATCCGGGTTCGGATGAACCCGGCGATAACCCCTGGGGAAGAAACGACTGAAGTCGTTACTACGAACAAGGAAATCCGAAAATCTCCCCGTTTGTAGTAACGACTTCAGTCGTTATCCGGGTTCATCCCTGGGGAAAGAAACGACTGAAGTCGTTACTACGAACAAAGAAAACCGGCAATTCCCCCGTTTGTAGTAACGACTTCAGTCGTTATCCGCGTTGATGCAGCGCGAGAGAGAACCGAGGGCGCGATATAATAATTACAGGGTAATCATTGTCTAAGCTTTCAAAAATAGATTTGTAAAATTATGATTCAACAAAATTTTAAGGGGAAAACTGAACCGCAGGAGTTAAAAAAATGTCCCTCGGGTATTCGAGGTTTAGATGAAATAACCGGGGGTGGATTACCCCAGGGACGACCAACGTTAGTCTGTGGAACTGCCGGTTGTGGGAAAACCTTGATGGCGATGCAGTTTTTAATCAAGGGTGTTGAGGACTATGATGAACCCGGTGTGTTTCTATCTTTTGAAGAAACTGCTGAAGAATTAAGACAAAATGTCATCTCCCTCGGGTGGGATGTTAAAGCATTACAAGACAAAAAAAAATTAGGGATTGATTATGTGCATATCGATCGCAGTGAGTTTCAAGAAACTGGAGAATACAATTTAGAAGGATTGTTTCTGCGACTGGCGATCGCCATTGATCGAGTCCAAGCGAAGCGGGTTGCCTTGGATACCCTAGAGGTGCTCTTTGGCGGATTGGATAATGAGGCGATCGTGCGATCCGAACTGCGGCGGTTGTTTCGGTGGCTGAAAGATAAAGGGGTGACGGCAATTGTTACCGCAGAAAGTGGGGAAAATTCCCTCACCCGCCAAGGATTAGAGGAATATGTTTCTGATTGTGTGATTCGTCTGCAACAGCAAGTTAGCGATCGCATTGCCACCCGGACTTTACATATTGTCAAATATCGGGGGTCCAAACATGGCAGTAATGAATACCCGTTTTTAATTGAAACAGACGGAATTTCTGTCGTTCCTATTACCTCGATCGGACTGAATCATCAAGTGTCTACGGAACGAATTTCCACTGGAATTCATCGCCTAGATATGATGTTAGGCGGCCAGGGATTTTATCGCGGTAGTAGTGTTTTAATTAGTGGCACCGCAGGTACGGGAAAAAGTACGGTAGCGGCACATTTTGCTCAGGCAACTTGTAGGCGGGGAGAACGATGTTTGTACATTGCGTTTGAGGAATCTCCCAACCAAATTATTCGGAATATGCGATCGATTGGGTTAGACTTAGAAAGTTGCGTTCAAGATGGTTTGCTCGTCTTTGAATCCGTCCGACCGACCCTGTACGGGTTAGAAATGCACCTGGTTAAATTCTATCATGCGATCGAAACCTTAAAACCCCAGGTTGTGATTGTTGATCCCATTTCTAACCTGCATTATGTCGGAAATGATATCGAAGTCAAATCCTTTCTGATGCGCCTGATAGACTTTCTCAAAACCCACATTATCACCAGTTTGATGACGAGCCTCACCATCAGCAGCAGTACATCCTTAGAACGTACAGATATCGGGGTTTCTTCATTAATGGATACCTGGCTGATGCTGCGGGATATGGAAACCAACGGCGAACGTAATCGATTACTGTACCTGCTGAAATCTCGCGGGATGGAACACTCGAATCAAGTCCGGGAATTTCGCCTGAGTTCATCTGGGGTAGAATTAATCAAAGCCTATCTTGGACCGGGCGGTGTACTCACGGGTTCAGCGCGCGCCGTCCAGGAATCTCGCGAACAAGCAGAGACATTACTGCGGCAAAAAGAAATTGAAACCAAACAACGAAACATCGAACGGAAACGGGCGGTGATTGAAGCCAAAATTCAGGCATTGCAAGCTGATTTTGAATTAGAAAAAGCTGAGATAGAACGGGGAATCCATAAAGAAGAGTTGGAGGAAAAAATTCACCGAGAAACTGAAATAAAAATGGGAGAAATGCGACGGGTTGAGGGGAATAGTGACTTATAGCGGGTCTAAATTATTCCGTGACGGCTGAAAGAGCGAGTCACCCTTCCCTTGTGGGTTACCAGAGATTATCCTTCGACTCACAAGAATTTGTGTAAATGTTTAAACGTCTGCTATTTCTCTTTTAGGAGTAGCCCATGATATCAGTGTCTCATTCAAGGAAAAGAACATGGAAAACAATCCGGAAAAAATCTCTAAACCCGAGGTCGATGTATTTGAAGAGTTTTTATCGCGACCCAAGGAGGAAAAATACTTACTTCGCTTATTTATTGCGGGAAATACGCCCAATTCTAATCGAGCTTTCAACAAAATTAAAAATATTTGTGAAGAATATTTACCGGGACGATATGAATTAGAAGTTATTGATATTTATGAACAGCCGGAAATGATGGAACAAGAACAAATTATTGCCATTCCGACTTTAGTCAAAAAACTGCCGCCCCCACTACAGAAGTTTATTGGGGATTTGGCGAATACGGAAAAGGTCCTGCTTGGGTTAGATATTAATTATTATCGCTCCAATTAACTGGGGCATCATGATGGAGAGTTCAAGGGGTTTGAGGCTTCACAGGACTCCTGTTATCCAGCCAGAGCAAGAGAAGGAGCGCACGATGGTGTGCGCCCTACTTCTGGGGACTCCGCCCTTATCTGTGCTTAGAGGGGCGGTGCACCATTTCCCCGAGGCAGTCTCATCCCTTCTGTTGCTTGCCGGTATTGTTCCACACTATCGGAATAGTCGATCGGCAGCACTGAGGCTACGTTTTCGTGGGGACGGGGAATAATTACCCAAGTTTCTAAGGTCGCCCCAAATGTATGCTCTACGGCATCAATTCCGGCCTCCATTGCCGTTTTGACTTCCGAGACATCCCCCCGAATCATCACGGTGAAGCGCGCGCTTCCGGCTCTAATATACCCGACTAAGGTGACGCGACCTGCTTTCACCATCGCGTCTGCTGCTGCTAAAATTCCTGGAAACCCCTTGGTTTCAAGTGCTCCAACTGCTTGCTGTGATGGCATCCTCTAATTTCCTCAATCAAAACTGTAAAACTCCCAAACCCAATTTTACGCAGCTTGTTGACACATTTCGTCTTGAGATGCGGATTATTTTATAATTTTCGGGTCCGGAGTAGGGGCAGGAATCATCGCCACTGTTCCACTGCATCGGTGTAGGCGATCGACATGACATCGACCACATTGTGGGTGGGATTGGCAATAATATAATGGGTAACGACGACACCCCCAGGGGTGTTCTCTCCGGCTGCAATTCCTGCCGCCATAGCGGTTTCCACCTCAGAAACAGGTCCGCGAATCACCACCATAAACTCGGCTCTTTCCGCTAAATCATAATGCACGAGGGTGACTCGGGCGGCTTTAACCATCGCATCAGCAGCGGCAAGCACAGCCGGAAACCCTAATGTTTGAATTACTCCAACAGCAGCAGGCATTCTCGCTCTGTCTCCTCGAACGATAAAAGGTATCCCTTAATTGTAGGGGGTTTTTAGCCCTTTTTTACGTCTATGTGCCGATCGCCCGATGGGAGAATTAAGCCGAAGGTTGGTGGGACTCCCTCGCCTACTCTCCCTCGGGTTTTACACGGGATCCGGTCTCTAAAAACCCGCACCCTAAAGGGTGGGGCTATACGGACGAAGCCCGCCTGCGCGGGCTAAGAGCGAAAATCGACTTTTTACAACCGGATTTGGTATTAGCTGGCTTTGGGATTTTCGGAAAAAGTCAGCAAAAAGGCTAAATTTTCTTCGGCTTTTAAAGCATGAGGGGCGCTACCGGGCATGAACACAAAAACCCCCGGTTCTAGGATGATTTCTTTTCCCTCTAAGGTGAGGATGCCTCGCCCTTCAATGACATTAACGGTGGCATTGCGTGGGGCGGTATGTTCAGAAATATCCGTATCGGCAGCTAGGCAAAATAAGGTATATTGACAGGCTTTATCTTGCAAGACTACTTTGCTGAGAACTCCAGCAGTGGGATATTCAATCAGGGTTTTTAATTGGGTTGTAAACGAGGCGTTATTAGGGGCGATCGCAGTCATTGTTATCTTTACTCCTATGATGGTTACAGCCCCTTGAATTGGGAGCATCTCAATTTGTTCAAGAGACCTAACCCCCCAGCCCCCTTCCCTACAAGGGAAGGGGGAGAAAGAGGTCAGATCGGTTTTTAGGCAAAATTGAGATGCTCCCCTGGAATTCCAGGGGCTATCCCTCTATTTTACCAAGCAATCCATGAACTTGGGCGGTTCCCTCAATCTTTACCTTTATTGAGCGATCGCACAAATGGCGACATACCCTAATTCATTTTGATAGTTGAGATAGGTGCGGCGCATTTCTAACACCCGTTCTCGTAACGGTGGATTGGTTAAGATATTTTTGGCAATGCGGATAGTTCCCCCCAATCCTTCATCGCGAATCAGTTGTTTCAGGCTCAATAATTCCATGCCTCCGCTGTGGGTTTGCTGCACTTGTAATCCCGCTTCTGCATAAAGCTCTGTCCAATGGTTGAGGGAAAGGGGAGATGAATTCACCCGGATGACTTTGGCTAACACTTGATGAATTTCTTCTTCTTTGTCCCGAACCAGCATTTCTTGGGAGAGAAATTTGCCTCCCGGTTTGAGTTTTTGGCGAATAGATTTGACCAATTTGGTTTTTCCCGGAAGGGATTGCAGAGTTAAAATGGCTTCGGCCAAAACATAATCAAATTCTCCAGGAATCTCCTCTAAACGAAAAATATCCCCTTCGATGATTTCGATTTGAGAGTCCAATCCAGCAGCACGAATATTTTGGCGCGATCGCTCAACACTTTGGGGATTTTTTTCCACTCCAACCACCCGCACTCCAAACCGTTGAGCAATGGCGATCGCACTCTCCCCAAAACTGGAGGCTAACTCTAGCACCGTTTCCCCCGGTTGAAAATTGGCCCAGTTCAATAACTGCTCTGTTGCTGCAATTCCTCCGGGTCTGAGAACGGTTTTCCCCGCAGCGGCTAAAATTTGATGTCCTGGGGCGGTTTTAAAATTTAAAGGGACTGTTGTCATGATATTAACTTCCTGATTTTTGATGCCAAAAAGGGGTTTAAATCCCTTAACTTTTCGTTAAAAATTCCACTTGGGGCAGCAGGGGGTCTCGAACGAGACCCACTCCTGTAAACCCCCACCGATTCAGGATAGCACCTAGCTGAGAACCCGGTATGGATTCGATCGCCACTCGATCCTTGAAGTCCGGGGCATATTTATTCATATAGGTTAACGCATCAAAATGTTCGCGAAACAACAGCAAATACCCTGAATCCGCTGGTTTATCTGGGTCATTCCCGCGAGGATGGGCCGCAATATAGCTACCGTCAATTTTAGACCGAATTAAGTAATGAATTTGGGAGTACATAATTATCTAAAAAGTTTCAAATCAAGGGGATAAAACATCAATGCCTAGGGCGAAAAACAGTTGTCAATCGGGGTCAATATCCTCTAATGGGCTGTATTCCGCCCTGGTGGGTGGATTGGCACAAATGATTAAATTCCACTTCAGAAGCGATCCCGATCTCCTGTCTCTCACATTACACCTTTTTACACCTTTTTGGTTAGAATGTTCCTTCCCTGGGTACGTCATAACGAGGGCAAGAGTCTACGCCAAGAGCCACATCAGCTATTAATTCATCAGCGAGGTCGAGAAACTTGGTGATTCGGACATCACTGAGTTGGTAGTACACGAAACGCCCCTGCTGTTGGCGGACAACCAAATCGCAACAGCGCAGACAACTCAGATGATTGGAAACATTAGACTGGGTGAGTCCCGTTGCTGTAACAATTTCGTTGACCTTCTTCGGTCCCTCTCGCAAAGCATTGAGGATAGACAAACGCGAGGAGTCAGAAAATCCCCGAAATAGTTTGACCTTCAGATCGGTAGCTTCAGTTTTGGTGAGTTGAGGTTTGGCAATCATGGATAGGGGGCAACAGGCTTGGGGGTTGACATATCAGCGAGGACTGATATCCTGAAAGAAGACATATCAGCACTCGCTGATATGATAGCTGGATAGGTCGAGTCGTATTGAAAGACCGGGCTTTCAGGGAACTCCAAAAAATAAAACCTTCAAAAAACCCGCAGGCTCAAGCCTGGGGCTACACGGACAAAGCCCGCCTGCGCGGGCTAAAAGAGCCTTGTTAGGTGCGATCGCATCAAAGCAAGGATGATTTATTTGTTGGA
>NZ_JAMXOT010000275.1 GCF_024220515.1 Oscillatoria sp. HE19RPO | reverse complement strand
TCCAACAAATAAATCATCCTTGCTTTGATGCGATCGCACCTAACAAGGCTCTTTTAGCCCGCGCAGGCGGGCTTTGTCCGTGTAGCCCCAGGCTTGAGCCTGCGGGTTTTTTGAAGGTTTTATTTTTTGGAGTTCCCTTATAGGCTCGTTGAAATCAGGGTAACCATAAAATGATCAAATCAAGGAGTGGGAGCATCTTGCTCCTTTTATACAACAGCAGGGAGCAAGATGCTCCCACTCCTGGGGGTAATTGTCCCACTGATTTAGATGTATAGTATTCAGGCAGGATTAAACCCCGGTCAATGGATGGATTAGGATTTAACCAGACGACAAATCAGATCTCCTACCCCATTGTCATCGAAGGAAACCCTCGTCCCATTGGCTTGGACTCGAATGCGATCGCGACAGTTGTAGCGTTCCAACGGTTGATCTACTCCGTCAAGGCGAAGGGCTACTCGATATTCCCAATGATATTTAGCACTGCGCTGAATTCGCACAATGCACCATGAGCGATCGCCCAGGGTTCGACAGACTAAGGCTTGAGCGGGGAATGCCACGGTTAACGTTAATAGGAACCCGAGTAACAGGGCTGTTGCTTTGATCCATTGTCTGGGTTGAATGCTGCTCATATTGTGACCTAATTTCGGGGATAAAATGGGCTAGATTGAGTCTGTCTTTTGATAGAAAGTTGGGACTCTATCTTTAGATAGAGACAGAAAATATCAATTTCGTCAATAATTAGACTGGCTTACTCTATGTGAATAGCTCACTTCTAAACTTGCGATCGCTGAAACGGCATGGGGGAGGGAATTTAGGTCGGAGGCTAGGCGACATCTAGTCCGCAGACTAGAGCGTGTCAAAAACATCCGGGTCAATCCCCAAACGGTGAAGTTCACGGCAATTTAGAGCAAGAGTGCCCTCATGAGTGAGGCTAAACCGGAAAATGACAAGGAGAAACAATGAATTCAGTAATTGTATGGATTCTCGGGATAATTATTGGACTGGCGATACTTCTCCTGATTGCGCTGTATATTCGCGGAACCTTTCGCGATCGCGTAGAATACAAGGTTAAAAATCCACCGACTCCGGGAGAGCCTCGCTTTGCGATCGCCCAAGCGAGCTTATCCAATTCTTTAATCACTTCCGCTTTAATCACCGATGTTTGGAATGATTCACCCACCATTCAACAAGTCAGACTCGATGCGATCGCCAAAGCCAAAAGTTCTATTCATTTTGAAACCTTTTTCATGACCCCGGGACGACGAGCGAATGACTTTGCTGCTGCCATTGCCGAGCGAGCAGCAGCGGGAGTCGAGGTTCAATTACTGGTAGATAGCTACGGTAGTAAAAAGATGTCCAAGAAATATTGGAACCGCTTAAAATCTGCTGGAGTTCAAGTGCTGTTTTTCAATCCCTTTGACTGGAAAGCCCCTGCGGATTATGCCGGAAGAACACACCGCAAATTACTCGCCATTGATAGTCAGGTTGCCTATATTGGGGGGGCAGGAATTTCGGATTTTTGGGACGGCGAGTCTGGTTCCGGCGAACAAGAACCGTGGTTTGATTGTGAATTTCGGTTAGAAGGAGAGATTGTTGCCGTATTAGAAGGGGTCTTTGTTCAACATTGGACTTATGCGAGTGGTGTGGCCGATCTCGGTCCAGAAACCTTTAAAAAAGACCCGGCCCAGAAGCCGACTACCCTCGTGACTCCTTCCTTTAATCCCACTTACCGATTTTCCCCAATTCGAGCTTTATTTCAAAGCAATTTATTGGCAGCGAGAAAGCGAATTTGGGTGGCGAGTCCTTATTTTTTCCCCGACTTGAATTCTCAGGATTTGCTGATTGCGGCCAAAAAGAGTGGGTTGGATGTCAAAATTCTCACCACCAGTTCCGTGAGTGATAAAAAAAAGGTTTATTACGCTTCTTATGAAGGATATGGGGCGATGTTAGCCGCCGGAATTGAAATCTATGAATATCAACCGAGTATGACCCATGCCAAGCTCTTATTGATTGACGATCGCTGGATGACAACGGGAAGTGCTAATTTCGACCCCCGCAGCTTTTTTCATAACGATGAATTAGATTTTTCCACGGGCGAACCCAATGCGATCGCAGAGGTTGAGCAGATTTTTGAACGGGGTTTTTCTAAAGCTAAAGTCGCCAGTTTGGACGATTGGCGCAAGCGATCGCTCTGGAAGCGCATGGTGGGACGAACCGTTCGCTTCTTTCAATGGCAACTCTAAGGGCATTTCCTCGCTGATTTTACGGTTTCTTAGCCCAGGAGTAGGGTGGGAAGAAGCCCACATGAATTACCGTGGGCATTGCTACAATATTGGATGTGCACATTGTGCTAAGGGGTAGCCCAGGAGTAGGGTGGGAAGAAGCCCACATGAATTACCGTGGGCATTGCTACAATATTGGATGTGCACATTGTGCTAAGGGGTAGGTCCGGTTGCATCAACGGTTTGAGAAGGAGTCGGATAAGGCTGCTTCGTGGGAATTTCTAGGATAAATTCGGCCCCCTGGGACAGTTCGGAAATACAGCGAATCTCACCTTTATGTTTTTCCACCACCACTTCCTTGGCGATCGCCAACCCAACCCCGATGGATTTTTTCGTGGATTTGGTGGTAAAAAACGGTTCAAAGATTTGGTCCTGAAGAGTTGGGTTAATCCCCACCCCATTATCGGCAATACTAATTAAGACGCGATCGCCTCCCAGGACTTCCGTGCGAATCAAAATGGTTTTTTGTCCCGGGTGATTGGGGTGAGAGTCTAACGCATCGATCGCATTGGAGATCAGATTCATAAACACTTGATTGAGTTGGCTGGGATAGCACTCCACCTCCGGCAGGTTGCTATATGCTTTGACAATTTGAATTCCCGGTGCACCCCCTTTCCCTTTTAATCGATGTTGTAAAATCAGTAACGTGCTATTAATTCCCTCGTGAATGTCCACCGCCTTCAAGTCAGATTCATTCAATCGCATGAAGTTTCGCAAAGCATGAACTAAATCTCGAATTCGTTCCGCCCCCCCTTTCATCGACTCGATCATGTGGGAAAAATCTTGGGAAGTAAATTCCAAGTCAATGGATTCTATGGTTTCTAAAATCTCCGGGACAGGCTCAGGATAGTGCTGTTGATAAAGATACAAGAGATTTAATAAATCCTCAGCATACTCCTGGGCATGAGACAGATTCCCCGTGATGAAGTTAATCGGATTGGTAATTTCAGCGGCTATACTAGCAATTAATTCCCCCAGTTCCGACATCTTTTCTTGTTCGATTAACTGAGTTTGGGTGCGCTGGAGTTCTTGCAGGGCCTTGGCAAGCTGATTGGCTTTTTCCTGGGTTTTGAATTCAGATTCCTGCAAGGCTGCATTTAATTTGGCCAGTTCATCCGCCTGCCGCAGGACGATGGTAACGATCGCATTTTTGAGGTCTAATGCAGCATCAATTTCACAGGGTTTCCAGGGTAAAGATTTACATTTGACAATTTCTTGCCAAATTTCAAAGGATTTTCGAGGATGTAGTCGAGGATTTCTTCCCGGTAACAGTTCAAAGGGTGTATTCGGGTCCCCTGCCCAACTCACCTGGTGAAGTACCTCGGATCGAAACCATAATACATAATGTTTTGGTTCTTTGGAAATCGTCACCGCCAGCAATCCACTGGCGATATCTTTAAAAGACTCGGCTTCGGGATAAACACTGGGAAGGGCATCGGTGTGGTAAACGCTAGGAACCTTCTGTTCCTCCAACCAGTGAATCAGACCCTCAATGCGATCGCGGCTAGGAGTATCGCCTAGTTGCTCACAGGTTCCTTTAAAATAAATCACCGCCCCATCAGCCCTGACTAGATTGAGTAAGTTCGGTTGAAAGTTTACTAATCCATCAATAAAATTAGTCTCTCTTGACATATATTCGACTAATTTTGCCGTGGTAGCTTGCAATTCCAGGCGATATTCATAATAGCTATCATCTTCCTTGGACCGGAGTTCCAATGCCATGACCTTGCCAAAGAATTCGCAGGCTTTCCTCACTTCATAAGACACATATTTGGGGGAATTATGATGGCAGGCAACCAGTCCCCAGAGTTTTCCCTCTTTGACAATCGAGATGGACATCGATGCACTGACGTTCATATTTTGAAGATACTCGATATGACAAGGGGAGACACTGCGAAGAACCGAATGGCTCAAGTCAAGGGGCCTTTTATCTAGGGGATTAATCGCCGGGACAATGGCAACAGGTTTGTAGTTGACATCGGAAATTAATCGGAGCAAATTAATTGAATAGAGTTGTCTCGCCTGGGGGGGAATATCCTCCGCCGGATAATTTAAGTTTAACCAAGAGGTCATAGAATCCAGTTTCTCCTCGGCCAAAACTGTCCCATGTCCGGCAGGGTCAAATCGATAAAGCATTACCCGGTCAAATTCCGTAATATTTCTAATTTCTTTGACCACAAATTGGCAGAGTTCTTGGAAATTTTGGGAATTTTGAATCGTCGATGCAGCGGCTTCTACCAACTTGTAAAAGCTGATAAATCCCACGGTTTTTGGAGAAAGTGCGGGTTCGAGTTCTAAAATTAAACAATCGAGATTAGAGTGATGAATGATTCCATCAAAATAAAGGGTTTTCCAGTCATTATGAATCGTGATTTTGAGAGGATTGACACTCCCCAAGGTCTGATAATTGAGAGATTCTTTGATCCCATTCACCTGAGTGACATCGAGCAACATTTCTAAGGGTTGGTTCAGAAATGTTTCAGGTCGGAGTCCAAAAAACTTAACGGTATTGTTGCTAACTTGTAATATATTGAGGTCCTTGGACAGGACGAACAGGATCCCATGAGGTTGAATTAAACCGGGGCTGTGGATCGGTTCTCGTTCGTAGTTTGCCCAATTTAGTGTTTCTGGCTGCATCATCTGAATTCTCCGACTGTCTGAGTGAATCAAGGACCTGACTTGAGGACAACTGGGTTGAGAGAGGGAGGAAATTTGGCCTTTCTCGGTTATTTAAGTGGACGGTTTATTTTAGCTGACTATTTTCCTTAAGATTTTCTTAATATGTTATCATAATCGTTGACTCATACTTTACTTTTTGACGAAAAAAATTTTTTTGTAACAATTCTTAATCTCTTGAGTTTGCGAGTCCTAATTGCGACAGAAAAGCTGGGAAACCCGGAGGATTCAGGTTTTATAAAAGCCCAGAACTATCGCCCCTCTACCATAGCCCAAATCTCAGCTTTGTGAGGTGAGAGGGGGCAATCGAATTGCTAGCAATCGCACGTTGGTAGCTACAATCGAACCCCTTTCAACTCTCATCACTGCCCCCAATCCCGAATCACCATTGTCTCCTCCGGGCTATACATGGACTGAATGGCCGGATTAACCGGCATCATCGGCCAGAATCCGGGTTTCCCCAGGGGAATTAATGGGTGTCTTTAAAAAATTGGAATTGGCGATCGCTCAGGCGACCTGCATCATAAAGGGTTTCAGCTATTTCCGAAAGGGTCAAGACTGAATGAGCATGATACCCATTCATTTTCAATCGGTCTTTCACCCCTTTTTCATGGTCGATAAAGACCACAATATCCTCCACCTTCAACCCGGTGGATTGCAGTTTTTGTGCCCCTTCCATCGCACTTTTTCCACTAATTAAAATATCATCCACCACCACCACCGTTTCCCCGGGATTAAAATGACCTTCCACTAACCGCCGAGTCCCATGTGCCTTCACTTCTTTCCGGGGAAAAATCATCGGATAATTCAACCGTAAAGAGAGTCCCGTTGCTGTGGGTAATGCCCCATAGGGAATTCCGGCAATTCGGTCAAATTTCAGGGTTTTTAAAACCTCGGCATAAGCGCCAATAATTTTATCAAAAATTTGCGGATTGGAGATAATCGTTCGCAGGTCAACATAATAGGGGAAAGTTTCCCCGGATGCTTGAACATATTCTCCAAACATAATGCAACCTAAATCATAGAGTTGCAGAATTAAATCCGTATGGGGATGAGCATCAGTGGCAGGAATATCCGGAAACCATACTGGACAAGCTTGTGCCTCCGATGGGATACGAGTTCTGACTTGATTAATCGTTTCTCTCAATCCTAAAATTAGGGAACCCGCATTTTCACTGCTTAAATAATCTTGGGGAACGGGCAGGATTAAGCCATCTCCTTGACTGTTTAAACCGGCCTTGAGAATATTAGCTAAAACCGTTCCTTCGGACCAGATACTGCGGGCCAGAATCAGCCGTTCTGGGGCGATGGACCGGACTCGCCTCAAGACTTCCGGCGTATTGGTTCCCACCTCGATTGCCACCTGTTCTGGAGTCCCCCAAGTCCGGGTTTCTTTGACGATTTGTAGGTACAAAGGCGCGTCATTTTTAGGATAATGTTGCAAGACTTGCGCCGCCGGATTGGAGGTATGACACAGGACAAACACGGCTTTATCGGGATAAAGTAAAAATGGGGCCGCCAAATCTTGCCCGGGATAGGGACTCAGGGTCACCGCATCCACTTGCCAGCGTTCAAAAATGGTCTGGGCAAATACGGTACTACTGTTGAGATCCGAGTGTTTGACATCTAAAATCACCGGGAGGCAACGGGGAATCGCTTGTAAAATTTGCGGCAATAAATCTAGGCCCTCAGCCCCCAAAGCGGTGTAGAATCCGAGGGTCGGTTTGTAGGCACAGACCAGTTCAGCGGTTTGGGCAATAATAAAATGCAGCCAATCCGTCAAGTGCGCGATCAGAGTCTCCGGGTTATCCGGGGTTCCAAACCGGGAGGGCAGCGCCTCTGGATCCGGGTCGAGTCCCACGCACAGCAGGCTGTTATTGCGCTCGATCGCACTTTGCAATTTATCGCTAAAATTGATCATAGTGGGTGGAGATTGAATCGATTTTGCACGAATTTCGCTCACCTCCCCCGGTTTTACCCACCGGGGAAATGACCCACGGCGATCGTCGCCCAACCCGGTCAAAAATTAGCAATTTGCCATTCACAAATGCTGTGAATTCTTGTTAAAACCGGAGATTTACGATATCAATGGAGTATAACTTAGGGAATGAACGGATGAGGGAGGAAACAGAGGAATCTGTTGTTGCCCTCACTCTGGCTTATTTTACCATTAATGAGCGATCGCAACGATGACTGGAGAAAAAATTGGCAAATACCTCACCCTAGAAGAATTTTGCACCTGTACGCAAACCTATCGAACTTACAAGGAGCAGATTAATCCCTTTCCCGACAACCCCCAGGAAACGATTCCGGCAATTTTGGCATTAATCGAGGCAATTGTCGATCCCGTTATCGACCAGTTCGGACGCGATCGGTTTCAGTTGACTTATGGGTTTTGTTCCAAGGATTTAAAGCGTTATCTGGAGAAAAAAGACCCGGTAACCGGAAAAAAAAATGGTCGAGTCGCCCCGGAATTGGACCAACATTTGGCCCATGAACTGAATCAGAAGGGCCATTATTATTGTCAGCGTCTCGGGGCCTCCTGCGATTTTCTGATTCTTGATTTATCCAGTGCAGATTTAGTGGAGTGGATTTTGACCCATCAATTACCCTTTGATTCTCTTTATTTTTATGGGGAATCTCGCCCAATTCATATTAGTTATGGTCCGCAACAGAAGCGGGATATTTGGACATTTACTCTGGGGAGACAGCCGACTAAAAAGGGGATTGAGGCGTGGGTGGAGTTGGCGAAATTGATTCAATAAACCCGCACCCTAAAGGGTGGGGCTATACGGACGAAGCCCGCCTGCGCGGGCTAAGATTGAGACAATTATTAAATAAACCCGCACTCTAAAGGGTGGGGCTATACGGACGAAGCCCGCCTGCGCGGGCTAATATATAAAAGGTGATTTAATTAGAAAAGCAAGCGGTTTTATTACTCAAATACTGGCGGCCATAAATCAGCAATTGCCATTTCCCAACCGGGGAATAATTCAGGAATGGTTAAGGTATCTTCAGTGTTTAATACAGTAGTTTCTCCCGTGGGACGATAGACGGTTACGATTTCTTTATCCGGGTCAACTAAGATGCCGACTGTGGTTCCTAATGCTAAAAATAGTTTGATTTTATCGGCGAGGGGATTAAGGCGATCGCTTTTGGATTTAATCTCCACCATCAAATCGGGAACTAGGCGCACAAAATCCCGATTACTGCGCTTAATTCGTTCTGCGAGAACAAACGATACATCCGGTGCCCGCAAGTCGGTATTTGGCAGAATAAATCCCCCACTGGAATCATAAACTCGTCCCAATCTGCGGGGATTGACCCAAAGTTTCAGTAAAAAGGTAAATTGAGCACCAATTTCGCTAGAGGTGTCGTCAGATGGACCCATTGCCTTAATCCCTCCATCAATTAATTCCAGGTTCCACTCGGGATGTTCCAGTTGGACTTGTTCTAAGTCAGCAATTGTTAAACTCATGATTTAACCTCTCGGTTGCTTTATTTAAGTTTAGCTTAAATCGGGTTCAGGTTGCACTTGCTTTTTATGACGCGATCGCAATGCTGTTGCTGCTTTAAGGATTTTCAAGCGATAGGGGTCCGCATCTTTGCGCCAAAATACCGTATTTCCCCGAATCTCGGCACAGTTTTCTTCTAACCGTTTTTGCCAATTTTTAAGGGTTTTAATCTCCCAGGGTCGGTCTAGCAATCCCCGATTTTCTTCCTGATGGGTCAGTTTAACCAGTTTCTCATACTGGGGATAGTCCGGAGTCACACAGGCATCTTTGCGATGAAGGATTGGCGGATTATCGTCGTTATCATAATCTCGATAAATCACCCGCAAATCGATTAAGTCAATATCCATCCGAGTATGTAAGATGGGATGGGTTTCTTGGTCAAAATTGGGGTAAAATAAATAAGAGATTCTCGGCTTTTTCAGGCTAAACTTAATTAAAGTGGCCTCATCCATCCGGCCAATTGCTCGACTCACGACCCCTTCATAAATTCTCAGCAAGGGTTCAAGGGTTTCTAAGGCGGAAACATGAACGGTGAAACTATTGGGTTTGAGCAATCCCACGGAACTATTTTTACAGCTACTCGCCACTAATTTAATATCATTTAAACTAAACACCAGTTGTTCTGCCATGATGCAGGCAGTCCGATAGGAGGGAAATAGCGCTTTGATATCATTTTGAATTTCTAACGGTAAATGAGACAATTGGACTCGTTTTAACAAGTTCGTGACGGCAATATAAGTCAGAATATCCTTGCGGCGTTTTTCGGTGATTGCCTCCCATTCTTCGGGGTGAGTGAACTCCATAATCACTTTAAAGGCGCGGCGCAAATTGCCAAATTCGGCGATGATTTGGGGTTCTTGGAGGAGTTCACCGGGAACGGGTAATCTGCCGCGATCGCTGGCAAATTCCATGAGTGGCGTTAGGATTTCCCGATATTCATCAAAACTTTTTAGCAGTTTAGGAACCGTCGTCCGACTGCGGAAGCGATAAGATTGAATCCGTTGTGCCAATTGTTGGTCCCGAAAGACGAAATAAATCCCCAATGCCACGGGAATTGCTTCTACTTGCAGAACAGTTTCAATATACTGTTTCAGTTCTTCCTGTTCATAATATTTCTGAAACGTATGGCGGCGAGTAATCACCCCATCTCCATAAGCAACTTGACCCGAATTTCGGTCATCGACTAAGACTAAAGACGCAACAATTAACACTTTTTGGGTCAATTCCCAGGATTGAATCAGTGCTTGTCGGCGTTCTTCTAAATCTTCAATCACATTAATAATATAACCCAAATTCACCACATCCGCAGGCGTTAAAGGAGTATCTGGGGAATAATACGGGTCCCAACCACTACTGGGAAATCCTTGTTCTGCAATCCGTTTAATATCCCCCCCATGACCACATCCATAATCAAAAAAGGTCGTTCCTTCGGTAAAAAATCCCGCTTCTAATCCTAATCGCATGGGACGGGAAAGTGCATTTCTGACAATGGCAGCGCGATGGCGTTCGATTTTGGGGGTGGTTTTTAGGGTTTTATAGGTTGTTTTGGGTTCGGAGGTGACTATAACAGTATGTCCCTGAATTTCTACTCCAGAATCGGCCAAATAGTCTAACCATCCATTGCGAGTTCCAATCCCCCGGGACTTGTTTAACAGTCCTAATTTTTCTTCTTCTCGGGTGAGGGTTTCAAACAGTTCATACAGGGGATAATCTGGGGTGACAAAGGTTTCTTTGCGATGAAGAACGGGAGGATTATCCGCTTGGCGATAGTCTCGATAGCGAATTCGACCCTCGGGGAAATGAATCCGGAGACTTGCCTCTAATGCCGGATGCGGGTCAGTGTCGAATTCCGGGTAAAATAGATAAGAAATAATCGGTTTTTCAAGGTTGAATTTAATTAAAGTTGCGCCATCGACTTGTCCTAGATGACGACGGACAACTGCTTCATATAATCGCAAAATTGGGTCTAAGGATTCTATCGCCCAAAAATGAACATACAATGCACCAGGTAGTTTTTTCCCGAGGGGACTATTTTGGCAAGCGGTGGCAACTGCATCCGGTGATTCTAATTGGGATAACAAGTTTTGCGCCAATTCTTTGGCAGTATTCCAATTCCCAAATAAGGCGCGAAAATTAGCGGCAATTTGCGGGGAGAATTCAGAGAAGGAGGGAACGCGCTGTTTCTCCCAAATCCAACTCGCTAAATAAATCAAGGCATCTTGACGGCATTTCTCCTGAATTTGCTGCCAAAGTTCCTCGGAGGTTGCTGATTGAATCTGATGAAATGCCTGGTCTAAACTGCCAAATTGTCGGATAATTGCTTTGGCGGTGGATAATTCTTTAATCTTAGGTAATCGTCCCCAGTCTCCGATAAACTCCATCAACGGGGTGAGGATTTCTTCCTGTGCAATTAACGCAGTTGCCTCGGGGTTGAGGGGAGGAATTATAAAACGCGATCGCCCTAAATTGAAGTGATAAATTTGAGCATCTGCCGGATTGCGAAAGATGAAATAAACCCCCAATCCTGCTGGGGTCGCCTCTCCGGATAAAATGCGTTCCAGTTCCCGTTTCAGTTCTACTTGTTCATAATAGGTATGAACCGAATTCATGGGAATAACGCCTTCTTTCCCATAGGCAATTTTTCCTTGATTGACCTCAGAAACGGTAACTGATGCAGCGACAATTAAAACATTTTCGGTCAATTTCCAGGCATCTTGCAAGACATCCTGACGTTCTTCTGGGGACTGGATTATATTGAGGATATCGGCAAGATAAACAACATCCGCAGGATGGTGATTGGCATCTCCCCCATAGTCCAAAAACGTGGTTTCAGCAGTCAAGATTCCCGCTTCTCCGGCGAGACGCAGGGGACGGGGGAGATGGCGGTGAACCGATGCCAAACGGTCTAGTTTAGTTTGGGGTAGCGGCAAACTGGATTTATCCATAAGATTGGAGGTGTAACTCAGCAGCGATCGTGACCCACCTTGTTCATACCACAAAATGGCTGCCGCCAGTTTAAATTTTTATTGCCGCTACCCCGTTATTCCAAAACCCGCTTCTTAACTAGGCGCTAAATTTACTGCGAATTTCTTCGACTCGTTTGCGGTTTACCCCTAAATCAGACTGTCCTAACCGCGATGCCGATCGCACTTGAATGACATCTGACTTGCGATCGAGAAAAAATTCCACATCATCCACATATCCCATTAAAGAACTGGTAAATTCAGCATACAGATAATGGGCGTCGGATTTGATTATCTTAGCATTGTCCATCTCTTCGATAATCTCCTTGAGATGAACAAATGCCCGTTTTGCCGAAGATTCATATTTTAACGGTTCAATTTGATGCTTTTTATCCGTTGCTTCCGCTTGAGAAGAGACACAATTGGGAGAAGTCGGACAAGGGGATAATTTCCCCATTGTCACCCCTAAATTATCAGGACGTTCCCCGGAAAAGGAGAACAGACTGGCGATCGTCGCATTCGGTGAAATCTCCGTAGCGAATGCCGCAGGAGTTGCACCTAAATAACACAAGATTGCCAAGGTGACTGAAAAACAGACCGTGAGAACTTTGACAGGAGATAAGTTGTACATAAATCGCCGTTTGATGTAAAATGCTCTTTCCATTCTATAGCAATTCTTGCCTACCGTTGTGGAAGACCCTCACCCCCAACCCCTCTCCCAAAGCGGGAGAGGGGAGAAGACAGATTTTATCAATCATTTAGGAATGCTATAGCGGCAAATTTGACGACTGGTTCACCGTTTCCCCTTTGATTCTTTCTCCCCTGCCTGACTTGCCACTGCCACCTCGATTAAATGCTCAATTTTCTTGATATTCGGGTCTCCTGCCAGATACCCAATCCCGCGATGCAGATGCAAGCGAAACTGATTCGCCAATGTCTCTTTATCCGTCCCTAATCCATCTTGGTGACAGCGTTGTTTCAAGGCCAAAATTAAAATATCCGACATTTCTCCACCAAAGACTCGCCAACTCATTTCGACGTTACTATCAGCAGGAATTGGCACCGGAGAAGGGGTAGAAGTTTCGGACAAGGATTTACAAAATGCCCAGCGGCATAAAATATTCCATTGGTCTATTTTGGTATAACGTTTGAGTTTACTGAGTTGTTCTTTGGCGGTTTGAGAGAGTTTAATTCGGTCGAGGGGTGGTTCCATTGATGGTGTAAAATAAAGGTGGAGAGGCCCGCAGGCTAAAGCCTGGGGCTACACGGACGAAGCCCGCCTGCGCGGGCTAAGAAATAGGGGTTTGGGCTGATTTTATAGTTTACCAGAAATAGCCCGGTTCTACAACAGTTTTTCGGGTTTCGGGTTGATATTTGAGGAGGTAGCTGTTGGCGATCGCCTCCTGTTCTACGAGATGCTCATACTCTGTTTTGCTAATTTCTGTATCCGTAGATAACAGAATCACTTGATGGGATGCTGACGGAAAATAGCGTTCAATCAGATTATTCCGGTGGGAAGAATCCAACCGTCCTAATGGGGTATCGATCGCCACCGGGAGATGCCGTCCCGAGACTCGCGCCAATCCCCACAAAAAGGCGATCGCCAACAACTGCTTTTCCCCCGCAGAAAGACGATGTTTCGGGACAGGTTGACCCTCGGGATTGTACAGGGACAATCCAAAACTTTGCGTATCAATAGCAATCCGATGGACTAAATCCGCTTTATGTAACAGATAGCGGAAACACTCCGTTACCTCCACCTCTAACTTATTTAACTTCCGCAGAGTCAACCGTTCCTTAAACAATTTCAGAGTTTCCTGAACCTTCTTCGATGACTCAATAATATGCTCATCATTTTGGCGTTCAATACTCGTTTCACTGTACACTGCCAGTTCTTTCTTGAACCCCTCAATCTCTTTGCTTAACTTATCGCATCGCTGTTGACCATTATTATAGTCCCCTTGCGCCTTCACCACTGCCGCTTGTGCCGCCTTCAATGCCGCATCCAGTTGTTCATAAATCTCCGGAGAAGGTGCAGATGCCAGTTGCCGTTCATTGAACGTAATTTCTACCTCCAATGCCTCCAAAGACTGCAACTTTTCCCCCGCCAATTTTACCTGACTCGGCAGTTCATGACGCAAAATATTGGACAACAAAGACAGAGTTTCCTCATCTGCCGATAACCAGATATCCTCTTCCGAACCAATTTCGCGATCGAGTGCCTCATCCTCCTGTTCCAGAAAGAACTTAATCTTATCCACCTGTTGCGGTTTTAACTTCAATTTGTCCAGATATTCCACCAGACGACTGCTGCGTTCCTTCACCACATCCCGCGCAATTTTCGCCTGAAGAGACTTCGCCTCCTGTTCCCCTTGAACCTGCACCTGATTCAGCAAAGGTTGAATTAAAACCAGGGGTAAACTCCCCCCAGCTAATTCCCCCAAAGACTCGCGCATCTGTTCCAAACTTCCCTCTAAACTGCGCTTTTGCTTTTCTAACTGAGTCCGTTCTGCCGCAATTTTCCCCCCTTCCGAAATAAACTTATCCCAAGCATCCCGCTGCCGTTCATGGGCCTTTTCTAATTTATTTTGTAACCCGCCTAACTCCTGCTTTGCCTCCTCCAAATCCTCGTTAGATTTAGACAACTTTTGTTCAATTTCTTCCAAACTTGCCAACTGCTTTGCACTTGCCAACTTCTTCTGTTTCCGCCGGACTAAAATATCCAAATCTATGGATAAACGTTCCGCCAACTCCAATCCCAACAGAGATTGAATCGCATCCACCACAACCGGAGGCGGCGTTTCCTGTTCCGCCAATTCCTTCACCTGTTCCCCATCAAATAGAAACAGATTAGAAATCCCCAACGGCAACAAATTCTCGATATATTCATCCCAAATATTCGTCAAATCCGTTCGCGGCCAATCTCCTTCCAAAATCCCTAACGTATCCTTACCATCCTTGGGATTTGCCTCCCAATAGCGCACAATCCGCAACTCCACTGCCGCATCATTTTCAAAATGCTCAAACACCAACTCAATCCGAGTTTTTTCCACCGGATCCGAATCCCGAGTCACACACTGAGTCAGGAAATCACTATAATTCAAATTGCCTCGGGTCGAACATTGAGCCCGAGGACCATAAAGCGCTAACCGAATGGCATCCATCAGGGTCGTTTTACCCCCACCATTCATCCCCCCAAACAGGATAATCGGACGAGTTTCCCCATGAATTTGAGGACGTAAATCAATCACCTGTCGTCCCATATAAGGACCAAAGTTTTGCAGAACCAGTTCAATAAAAATCACGATACAGTAAAGGTAATAAAGTCAACAGTAGGCAAAATTCCAATCCCCCCCCTTAGCAACAAGATAGGGGAATCTCTTCCAATCCCCCCCCCTTAGCAACAAGGTAGGGGAGTCTCTTCCAATTCCCCCCCTTAGCAAGGGGGGGTTAGGGGGGGTCTCTTCGATTAATTCTCTCCATCATCATCATCAGAATTGATACTGGGATATTTCATGGTCCCCCAACTTAACTGTTTAATCCCAGCAACTTCCCCATCAGTTGCCGAGGGTTTCATCTCCCGATTTTTGAGCTGTTTAATCGCATAAACATCCCCTTCCTGAGCAGCAGTTTTTAGGTCCCGCTTGTAATGAGCATTTTCAATCGCTTCTTCTTGCGATCGCGAACTACTCTCAAAGCATTTCTCTAGCGCATCATACACCCCATTGCGCCGGGATTTAGTATGATACTTGTACTCCGTCCCAATCAACTTCGACATTAATTCCAAGTGCATCGTATCCGGTTTACAGATTTCATCTAAAACCTCCCACTCATCACTTCCCCATAATTGATTGCCAGCCCCCGGACGAGGGTCTTTAAAGACTTCCCCAGTCACTTCTTCATAAATTTTGGGCAAGCTATCGTCAAATTCATGCTTCTCTTCCAGCCAAATTCTCCGAATTTCACTGAGTTCTCCCAAAGTAATCAGAGTGATGTCTCGCATATCTTCGGGACCCTTTTTTCTGATTACAGTTTGAGCCGATAGAACTTTTTTCAGCCAATGCTCCCGCCATTGTTTTAGATAAGGTCCAGGAATAGGCACAACAGCCATGTCACCCTCATTATTCCGCTCAAAGAGTTCAACTTTTCCGTAAATACGACGGAAGTCTCGTTTATCGTGATCTTCATGAATATCTAATTCATTACGAATTTCCAACAGTGGCATCATCCATTCTTTTTCGTCATCATTTTGGATCATCGCTTGCATGGATTTATCTTGATTGACAAGGGTACAAACCCAGCAACCAAAGCGAGAATCCCCACAGCTTGGGGTAGTGGTATCAACGACGAGGGGACATTCATTGTCTGCGGTTGCACCCCGATACATCGTAAATAAATCTTTATTGCTTTGTCCCCAGGGATTTGACCATTGATTCAAATAAATCCAGACTTCATCATTGCGCCAGTCTTCGATAGGACTATAGACTAAAGAATTAGGCAATCGAGCATTAGGACTAAGGCGATCGCGAACTCTACCTGCTTCATGCTTTCGCATTGTCATGGCGCGTTTGCTACTTTCAGCCTTGCGAGTACCTAAGACAACAATCGTTTCCCCACTAATTCTGACTACATCACGGATAAAGTGGTTGACTGGCTGAATTTTTAGGCGATCGGTACACCAACGAAATCCATGCCGAGGTGCTGGATAGCCTTTTCCAATTAAACACACCCAGAAAGTATCTTTGACTTGTGGATTCAGCAGATGGGGTTCAAATGGCATTTTTTGTTCCCTAGCTGCTGCCTTCATTCTATCTATTGATTTACGCACCCACGCTGAAACAATTGGGTTTTCAACCAGTGTATCCGTAGTAATAACGTAAATTTTCTTGGTTCGCTTTGATAAGGGAAGTTCAGCGATCGCATTCCAAATTAACTGCAATATTGTCGTGCTGTCTTTCCCTCCTGAATATCCTATAATCCACGGAATTTCGTCTAAACAGTAGAGCGCTTGAATCTCTTTTGTTAAGTTTTCGATATCTTCGACTAATTCCTCCACAGTCCGAGGCGGAAAAAGTGACATTTGGGCTTGTTCTGTCATGTTCTCAACACTCCTTGATATTTTCTAAATGGTAATGGGTATGTTATAATTGTACAGCTTTTTACTCCCATCACCACTTAAGATGACAGATGACTTGTTACCCCAGTCAGAAACGCCTCCCCGCCTCGATCCGGTGCTTGAACCCTATTTCGCAAAGCATCATCGCGAAAAGTGTTATCCCGGTCTGATTTTCCGCCAGGGGAAACGGCAGATGGTGCAAATCAATGTCCCTGCCGATGATTTGCCGACGCTTCTCCAAGCAAAACCCTCTAGTGACAACGACCCCGATTCGGGTAAAAATCGCCCAGAAGTTAAGGGTCATGCCGAGGAAATCAAAGAGTATATTCTCAAGCGTGCCAGCAACGGTAAACCCTGGATTTTGGGAACCCTAACGGCAAATGTCGATCCCAGCAAGATTAGGATCGTAGAATTGGGAAGAGGGATTTGCTTAGTTGTCATTCCTCGGGGAGTTAAGTTAGACATTACAGATGGACAACATCGTAAAAGTGCAATCCAAGATTTGATTATAGGTAAATCTGGCGAGGTAATTGGCGATAATGATTTCCCCATTACTATCGTTTTAGAACCCGACTTTAACCAGTGCCAAACTGATTTTAGAGATATGGCACAAACCAAGCAACTTGATAAATCACTGCTGTTGTCGTTCGGGGAATTTGAAGGGCGGGTCGGCATCACTAAGCGAGTCATTGATGAAGTTTTCATGTTTCGAGGTAAGACGGAAAAAATTAAAAGTTCTCCTGCTTCCAAAAAGAAATTGATTTATACCACTAATTATCTAGCTAAACTGGTGAGTTGCGCTTTTGCCGGGGATGCCAATAATGAGCTAAGAGAGTATGGTGTTAAAGAAGCATCAGATGCACTCATTAATGCCCTAAATCAATTTTTTGGTGAATGTACTCAGACTCGACATATTTTTGAGACGAGTGCTGAGGATCTGACGGTTGATGAAATTGACACTTTCAAGAATGAAAACCTATTAGGGAGAAGTGTTGGCATGGAGATTTTAGGGCAATTGCTCTATTGTATTTATGACAAAACAGATTCTTGCTTTGATCCAAACAAAGTCTCCAAATTGGCTCTAATTAATTGGTCAAGAGAAAGTCCTTTATGGAGAGACAATGTTGTGTCTATCGACCCTAACGCGAAAAATCCAGCAAAACGTTACAAAATAACGGCAAGTGGGAATCCGGTAAGAATTGCTATAAATCAGGCCAAAACTAATCTAGGATGGATGTAAAATTGGCCGATTAGCAACCAGGAGGAGGGAGTCGATCGCCCTAAATTGCTCTCTAATTCCTCCCTCCTGAATTCCTACTACTATTCCAAACGCTTCTCTTCCTCCGTTAGTGGCAAATTTAAGCGCTGTTTCAGATAAGCAGTCATTCGCATTACGCTGGTTGACCCTGGGGACAGTTGACCCTTGAAAATCACACTCCCTTCCCAGTCTAAATTCGATCGCGACCAATCGACTTGCCGCAAGGGGTCCAAATGGTCTCGCCAGGTGTCTGGATAGGTCCGGAGTAATGTTGCACCCACTGCGCCTAATCCGATTAAGACGATCGCCTGGGTATGCAGGTAATCTCGCCGCATCTCAAAGGCGCTAACTTTGCGGTCTAGTACAAGTTGCCAATCTGGTATCTGCCGACTGACCGCATTCCAGTAATCCACTGCCTGTTGGATTTGTGCCTCTAGGGGTTCCCGGTCCCGGTCTGCCAATAATGTCAAGGTTGCCTGACAAATATGGGGGAGTATAAAGAGTTTACCAGACCGGGTGCTTAAATGACTGCGTTCGGTTTCCGTGAGGGTGCGAAATACCTCCACTTGCTGATATACTCCTCTCCCTAATGCGGCAGCGCGATCGCGATGGTCATACAGCAGGTTTAAGGCAGGGTCCGATCGCACCGGGTAGCGGTTGAGGTCACTAAAGATTTGCTGCGATCGCTTCAAACCCACATCCAGAAACAAAATCAGGGGAATGGTTTCATATCCCAACTCCGGATTCTCCTTCAATGCCGACTCAAATGCCACCCGCCGATGTTGGCCGTCATTGATGGTAAATCGCGCATCCATCGGCACTCGCAAGCGTCCGACTTTTCGCCCTTCCGCCTCAGTTCCCAGGGGTTCAAAGGTGATATCTGCATCAATAGATGCCGTAATCGCCGAGAGGGTATAACTCTTGGGATTATCCAAAATATACTGAGTAATTTGTGGCACCCGGGTCCGATTCAGCGATCGCCTCGCCCGATTTTCTGGCGGCGTTTCCCCCTGTTCCAAAGGGAACAGTTTCGGCAGCAGTCGCAGAGGACACATGGACACATAGTATTCCCGTCCCGCCTGGATTCCTCGGATTACAGGTAAGACATATTCAAAGGCGGTATTTAGCACGATCGCCCTCCCGGTATGTGCGGTAGATGGTATCCCACCAGCAACTCCCCCCTTTTTTTTCTGATGACCCTTGACAAATTAACATAACTGTGTTAAAAGATGACCGAATTTAATCGCTTTATTTTAGTAAAGCACAAAAAGTTTTTAAAAACCAGCTTTTTAGCAAAATAGCCCCCAAACCCTTACGAATAGGGAGTTTTGAGTAGGGATGAGTCAGTCTGGGAACTTTCCTGCTATGTTTAAGGATGTGCCTATCGATATGAAAGTCCCCATGAACCCTCCCCGGAATCCAGCAACAGACCTTGCCAGCAAAATCCTGGAACAGGAAAATAGCGATCGCGAAGCATTGGCGCTATTGCTGGATCGCCACCTCTCCCGCAGCGATCGCCTCCTGGTCCAGAAAACCCAGATGGGGAATACCGAGGCATTTATTGGATCTGTGACCTTAGAATGGTTAAGTAGTCGGGTTCGTTTCGCCTCCCAACTGCCACTGTTTCAGAAAAAATATGACCCCCAAACCGATAATGTGGTCCGGGACCGGGAAACCATTGACGAACTGCTACAACGTCCCCTAGATTGGTCCCGCCAAGCAGCTTTGACCTTGTATTTAGTGGCCCGAAAAAACCATAAATTTCCCGCATTGTTAGTGGTGGAAAGTCCACCGTGGGTGGATAATCCCGATGCGCCAGAGTGGGATAAAACTGGGCGATCGCGTCAATCCACCAGTGATTTTGTTGCATTAGACAAAGACAACACCATCGGACTGTTAGACGTATCTGAAAAAGTAGCAATTTTTGCTCTGGATGGTCAACATCGACTGATGGGAGTCCAGGGATTAATGGAACTGATTAAAACAGGACGACTCCAACGGTATAGCAAAAATAAAAAGGCCGTGGGTGCGGCAATTACTGTCGATGATTTAAAACAGCAATATCAGGTGGAATCGGCAGACCTGCAAAATTTAGCATCGGAACGAATTGGCATCGAATTTATTCCCGCAGTCCTGGAAGGAGAAACCCGAGACGAAGCAAGGCGAAGGGTCCGGTCGATTTTTGTTCATGTTAACCTGATGGCGGTCAACCTTAGTAAAGGACAACTTGCTGTTCTGAATGAAGATGATGGATTTTCGATTATAGCGCGGAAAGTTGCGGTTACTCATCCCTTATTGAAAGAGAAAAAGAAACGGAATGCGCGGGTGAATTGGGACAGTGCGACTGTCGCGGCAAAATCAACGGTTTTAACCACACTTCAGGCGCTTAAGGATATGTCAGAACGCTACTTAGGTCCGAAATTTCCCCAGTGGCGATCGGCGAATAACAAAGGGTTAGTTCCGATTCGTCCAGAAGATGACGAACTAGAGGAAGGATTACGGGAATTTGAGGCATTATTTGATGGGTTATCCAGTTTAGTCAGCTATCAGCAACTTGACTCAGGGACGGAAACCCCAGAAATGCGCCGATTTAGTCATGAAAAAGGTGGCGGTGATGGGAATTTGCTGTTTCGTCCGATTGGACAAATTGCTTTAGCGCAAGCGATGGGAATTTTGGTGTTTGAGAAAGGGTTTTCCCTGAAAGAGTTGGTTGAGAAGTTGCAGGAATTTGATGTGGATGGGGGATTTAGTGGGATGGAATATCCCCGGTCCCTTTGGTATGGGGTGTTGTATGACCCGAGTAAGCGCCGGGTGTTAGTTTCGGGTCGGGATTTGGCGGCGAAGTTGTTGGTTTATATTTTAGGGGGAATTGAGGATGATTATGAACGTGCAAATCTTCGCAAGGCGTTAGCGGATGCGCGTACTTTTGAAGGGAAAGCAGTTAGTTTTGATGGGAAGTTTGTGAAACCGAAGGAGGTGGGTTTGCCGGAGGTTTTGTGATGGGTATGGGGGGGGGAACGACTGAAGTCGTTACTACGAATATGAAGAATACTATCCTCAACTCCGGCGGGGGATCAATCGATTGGCGGCCTTGTAGGGGCGCTTCGCGAAGCGCCCCTACAGTCGGTTAAAAACCGACTAAAAACACCACCGGATAAGATGTTCAGTCGGTTTCAACCGACTTAAGTTGTTAGGCGGGGGATTTATCCCCCGCCGGGTGTTGCAAGGGGTGCAAAATCTCAGTTACTACGAACGGAGATAAGAGAACGACTGAAGTCGTTACTACGAACATGAGAAGAGAACGACTGAAGTCGTTACTACGAACATGAGAAGAGAACGACTGAAGTCGTTACTACGAACTTTTATAAGAATCTACTTAGGTCAAAATCATCGGGTTCTGAGGTGGTTTTTTTGAAGCGTTCGGAGAGGAGAATGAGGAGGATTCTTTCGGTATAGTCTACGGCACCTCGTAACTCTTCGCGGAGGATTTCTAGGCCGCCGTTGGCGTATTCTTCAAAGATATGAGCGCGGATTTCTTCGCAATCGGGGTCGTTGGGTGCGATGATTTTGGAGTCTTTGGTTTCGGCGATCGCCAGTAATTTAATCACCAGGTCATATCCTTTGGTGACGAAGGTATCGATGTCAATTGGACCCGGTTCGGTTTTGGAAATTGCGCCGAGGGGAACTCGTTTTTTGCGTTTGGCACCCAAGGCGGCAGCAAAAACCAGAACATCGGTAAAGTGACGAAATACGCCGGTTTTGTTGTCCGATGAGGTTAAGGATGTGACTAAATCTGCTTTATCTTTGGCAACCTTAATTCGATATGCACCCATTGCGATCGCCCTGTGTTGTATTCAACCGTGAACAGGATTCCGGAAGCAACGCCCCCATCCTACTAATCTAGCATAGATGGAGGCATTTTCATCATTAGGGAATCACAAATTTACGGTTGGACTCGATACACCCCCACATCATCAATGATAAATTCGGTGGAATTTTGACCATCTGTATTTCCGGTCGAAAAGAACAAATAGTCCAGATTATCAAACTTAAATCCATAAGGGGTATAAGTTGCAGCAGCAGACTGAGAACCGGCGCGGAAGGTTAATAAATCTCTTGGAGTTAAATCATCAACTCCCGGACTGGCGTAGTAACTAATTGACCCATCTGGATTGAATGCCATGCCAATTGTCCACCATCCGGTATTGGTAAATTTTTGTTCGCTGGCATTGACATCTACCCCTTCATTATTAGCGCGAACCACCCAGCGAAACGTGCGACGACCACTACTTTCTTTGTCCATCCAAATCCAAATTCCGGGCCAATAATTCGCTAATTTACCATCGGATTTACGTCCACTAGCACCGACGCGAAACCCGATATGATATCCACTGATATCGTGCCATTCATTCAGGGGAGGTAAATAAATTCGCGTCACTACACTTAACCCTGAACCCAGAGGGATATCTGCGTTGGTTTTTCCGGGAATAATATTCAGTAAATCGTCTTGCTGAACTGTCCCTTCCGTAATATTAGGAGTGCCAGAATTTCTAGTTCTTAAACGTAGGGAATATTGACTACCCCGAATGCCTCCTGGTGGGGTTCTAACTTGTTCGACAATATCCGGATGTCCCCGAGTCGGTCCCTCAATCCACCTGCCATTGGCAGAGACTCCGGTGGGCGCATTTCGCGCATGAATCACTTCAACCCAACCAGAACCCGGATTGTGAAATTGATTGTGGAGTTTAGGATTATTGAAGTTATAACTCCAACCGACTTCCTCGAAGGTATCCCCCAACTCAGGGAGGCGGGTTCCTCTCCCCGGTGGCATCAATTCGGTGCTATTGGATAGAGTGAAGGCGACTAAAATGCCAGCTAGGACTTGTGCTACTTTCATTGAATGATCACGTTTTAAGCAGTCTATTAGATGTATTTGTAGCCTAAATTGTGCCAGTTTGCAGCAGGATTGTGCCAGTTTTTGCTTTGGTCATTGGTCATTGGTCATTTGTTATTGGTCATTGGTCATTGGTCATTGGCTATTTGTCATTGGTTATCTAGGTTGAGAAAGGCGATCGCCTGATGATCACGGGTAGGCGATCGCCTTTCATTTCCCTCTAAAATCTGGGAGTCAAAAATTTAGTCTGGTTCAGAAAACCTCCCTAATAATTCTTCCCGAGATAGAGTCGCTAATTGCAGCATGAGGGCGGTCATTTCTTCGGTAGGTAATGCTAATAATGGGTCAATCAACGTGGAAAGTTCCTCATCTAATTCCCCAAAGCGTACCCGCAAGAAATTTTCTATCAATTGCCGTTGTCCCTGCTGAATCCCTCGCTGTTCTCCGATTTGTTCTCCAAGTTGAATACCTCGCTGTTCTCCAAGTTGAATACCTCGCTGTTCTCCTTCGCGGATTGCTTGTTCTCGGTCTTGTTGATAAAGTGGTGCTAATCGCATAATTAACTCCCGTTCTTCTGCATCGTTACTTTGATTAACTTGTAAGTTTTGTCGCAGGTTGTAAAGCATTTCTAAGGCAACCGCCCGCAAGGGGTTATCCTGTGGAAGTGCTTCAAGTTCGTCGATCGCTCGTTTTTGGACTGTTCCCCTTCCCAGAAGTCTCAACCAGAGGGTTTCTGAGGTCCTGGGTAGTTGGTGAATCACCACGATTCCCGTTCTCAGAGAGTCCCCCATCAAGTACACCCCAGGCAACCAATTTGGTTCTAGTATAGCTCTAAATCCATTTAAAAGGTTGGCCGATGCCGTCGGGGTGAGTATCCATAATTTGGGTAAGTCTGACTCTTGAATCCGGGTATTATTCCGGTTTGCTTCTCGTTGGTAATCTCCTCGGACTTCTAGCAATTTCAAGAGGCAATTACAGATGTCGTCGGCGTTAGCGGGGTTACGAAAGGGTTCAAAGATTGCTGGAGTTCCGGCGAATCGTCCTAATAATCCTAATCCGGCAAGATTGGCAGCGGCGATGGGGGAAGGTGCAAACCAAACATCGATTTCTCGGACTTCTCCGGCGACTCGGAGGGAGGGTTTGACTTCTCCGTAGGGGGACAGCAATTCTTCTAAGTAATCTTTGGCAAATTGGTCATGGATAAATCGGGTCATTTGTCATTTGTTATTGGTCTGTGGTCATTGGTCATTGGTCATTGGTCATTTGTTTAAGGTTAGAAACCGGGTTTCTTAACAAGGTTTATGCGAAGTTGCAGCAATTTTGGCTAGAAACCCGGTTTCTGGTCCCGGGGTAAAAGGTTAGAAACCGGGTTTCTTAACAAGGTTTATGCGAAGTTGCAGCAATTTTGG
>NZ_JAMXOT010000274.1 GCF_024220515.1 Oscillatoria sp. HE19RPO | reverse complement strand
AAACGACTGAAGTCGTTACTACGAACGGGGGATAACGACTGAAGTCGTTACTACGAACATCCACCCCATCCTCCCCATCTCCCCCATCTCCCCAATCTCCCCCATCCACCCCATCTCCCCAATCTCCCCCATCCCCCCCCATCCCCCCATGTCCCCCATCAACCAAGGACAAATGACAAATGACAAATGACTATCCCCCCCATCCCCCCCATCCTCCAGATGACTAAAAGACAAAATAAGCGTAAAATCCATGAGATTTGAGACAGATTTCCGATAGAATCAGTACAATATAGGTAGATATACAGAGATAGGAAATGCTTATGGCTGGCGGGGAATCTCAGACCCATGTAACCCTTTCCGAGCGAGAGCTACAGGTGATTGAACTGGTAGCATCTGGTTTGACCAATCAGGATATAGCAGAATCGCTAGAAATTAGCAAGAGGACGGTGGATAACCATATCAGCAATATTCTGAACAAAACAAAAACCGCGAACCGTGTGGCATTAGTCAGATGGGCCTTACAGTCGGGTAAGGTTTGCATCGATGATGTTAATTGCTGTACTTTACCGCAATTAACCGACGAAGAACCGGAACTAGAACCTGTTCAAGAACAGATTGAAGACACTCAAGAGATTGAGGACCTAGGGTAAGCAGTCATTAAATATGGAAGAGTTAAAAACTCAGGGAACCGAAGACAATTCGGTTCAATATGAAATACCAGGACTGCCATTAACGGTGTATCGAGAATTGGCAGCGCATCTGCGGCAGGTTCAAGGGGTAGAGGTTGAACTGATTCCCCAAACTGCCGCAGTGTTTAATTATCTGGACAGCCAAATCGCCGGACTATCCATCGAGTATGGACCGGATGCGGAAGCGATCGCACCTCAACGGGTGGAACAAATCCTAGGCTATTACCGCGATCGCCATCGTCGGAATTCCTAGGATATTTTGGGTCATAGAATCGCCAATATTGGCTGATTTTATCTGGGAAATAGCAGCAATCGAAAACGAAGCAATGGGCGCAATTCAAGCATTACGAGGAACCCGAGACATCCTGCCTGCGGAGGTAGGCTATTGGCAAAAAGTAGAAGCCGTTGTCCGAGAAATCCTCGGCAAAGCCAGCTATCGAGAAATTCGGACGCCAATTTTTGAACTGACATCCCTATTTGAACGGGGAATTGGGGAAGCGACGGATGTGGTTGGCAAGGAAATGTACAGTTTCCAGAGTCGGGGAAAAAAACCCTACTCCATGACCCTGCGTCCCGAAGGCACTGCCGGAGTGGTCCGCGCCTATATTGAGCAGAAACTGCACGCTTCCGGGGGTGTGCAGCGCTTGTGGTACACCGGACCGATGTTTCGGTATGAACGACCCCAGGCGGGACGGCAGCGCCAATTTCATCAAGTTGGGGTAGAGGTCCTCGGGACTGCGGACCCCCGTGCAGATGTGGAGGCGATCGCGATCGCCACGGATATCCTGCAAACTTTGGGACTGAAAAACCTGCACCTGGACCTCAATTCCGTTGGTAATAGCGAAGACAGACAACGCTATAGAGAGGCTTTAATTGCCTATCTCACCCCTTATCAAGCCGAATTAGACCCGGATTCCCAGGACCGACTCACCCGCAATCCCCTGCGAATTTTAGACAGTAAAGACAAACGCACGGGAGAAATTGTCCAAGATGCACCGAAACTGGGAGACTATCTCTGCGACGACTCAAAACGGCACTTTGAGCGCGTCCAAAATTTGTTAACCCAGTTAGGAATTCCCTATCAATTGAATCATCGCTTGGTGAGGGGATTAGATTATTACAGTCACACGGCTTTTGAAATCATTTCCGATGATTTAGGGGCACAAGCAACCGTCTGTGGCGGTGGACGGTATGATAATTTGGTCAACCAATTGGGGGGACCGGATACCCCTGCTGTGGGTTGGGCGATCGGCTTAGAACGGTTAATTATTCTACTGCAACAACTGGATACCCTTCCCCAGAATCCCTTAGATTTTTATGTGGTTTCCCGGGGGGAACAGGCGGAAGAGAATGCCTTAGTCTTAGCCCAAAAATTGCGTCATGCCGGATTTAGCGCCGAAGTTGATTTAAGCGGCAGTGCCTTTGGCAAACAGTTCAAAAGAGGCGATCGGTCCGGTGCCGCTGCCTGCTTAATTTTAGGGGATGAAGAAGCCCAAAATCAAACCGTCCAACTCAAATGGTTAGCAACCGGAGAACAAACAGCCATGACCCAATCTGACCTCTTAACCAACCCCGACCAATTGCGCCAACAATTACAAACCCCAAATCCGCAATAGATGTTCAAATTTCGGTAGAAAAAACCACAGATTACACAGATTAACACTGAAAAAATCTCTGTGAAAATCTGTGTAATCTGTGGTTAAAAATCATTTCTCTATCGGTTGAAATTCTTTATGGGGATAGGATTTAACCGGGAACTGGAAGATGGCAAAAATTGCCTTCATGGTAAAGATAAACATGGATACGGTTCCCAAAGCGAAGACGATATCACCAGGTATCCTTAACCAGACGGTCCAGCGCATCCAGGGGGAACCGATGACTTCGGCACTTCGGGCGTACCAGGTGCCGTATTCTACGGATTGGGCGAGTTGATAGAATCCGTTGGGAATTAAGCCAAAGATTAGCATCATGACTAATCCGATATTAATGGCCCAGAATGCGAATTTAATCCAGCGATCGTCCCAAGCGTCATCTGGGACGAACTCGCGCAAGGCAAACAGCATGAGGGCGATCGCCAAGCAGCCATAAACCCCAAATAAGGCAGCGTGAGCATGAATTGGGGTGGTATTGATTCCTTGGGAATAATACAACACAATCGGTGGATTAATCAAGAATCCAAACACCCCTGCACCGATTAGGTTCCAAATACAAGTGGCGATGAAAAATCGCAAGGGCCAGCGATAAAATCCTTCGGCTTCTTTGGACAATTTTAAGGTTTTTAAAATTTCAAAGCCAATTAGGGTTAGCGGGACGACTTCTAAAGCGGAAAAGACGGACCCGATCGCCGCAATAAACGAGGGAGTTCCAGAAAAGTAGAGGTGATGCAGGGTTCCTATCACACCACTGCCTAAATATAACAGGGTGGTCAAATAGGTCGCACGCAGGGCCGATGACCGACGTAAAAAGCCTAATTCACTGCATAAATAGGCAATCACAACCGTGGCAAACACCTCGAAAAATCCTTCGACCCAGAGATGAATTACCCACCAGCGCCAATACTCGGCAATACTCAAGGGCGTGTGATTGGTGTACATCAATCCCACGGAATAAAACAGGGGAATGGTGATGGCGCTATACAGGAAAAAGTGACTCAATCCTGTGGGGCTTTTTTCCTTTTGTAAGGCCGGTTTAAATCCGCGATACAGTAACCACAGCCAGAATATCATCGCGACAATCAGCAGGATTTGCCAAACTCGTCCTAGTTCGATATATTCATAGCCTTGATGTCCCCACAAGAAGCTAGTTTTGACGCTGAAAAGACCTTGCACTGCTGACCAAGACCCAATCAGGGAACCGACAACGACGACGGTTAATGCTCCCAATAAGATGCTATTCCCGAGGGCTTGTCCTTTGGGTTCATAGCCACTAAATCGGGGAGCAAAATAGAGTCCGGCGGCTAACCAACAGGTGGCAATCCAGAAAATTGCTAGTTGCAAATGCCAGGTTCTCGTGGCCGCATAAGGCAGGTAGAGGTTCAGGGGAATGCCATAAAATCCTTCCCCTTCAACGGCATAATGGGCGGTAAACATTCCCATCATGATTTGCACGAGAAACAAGGCCATTGCTACGCCAAAAAATAGTGAGGTTACTTTCTGGCTGGGGGTGGGAATTCGCACGGCAGGACGGGCGGGAACGGGTAAAACTTCGTCCTCCTCTTCTTTTAAATAGATGAAGAGAAAAATCCCAATTCCAGCAATTAAAATGATGACGGACACGATGGACCAAATCAGAAATTGGGCCGGGGGTTGGTTGCCAATTAAATCATCATGAGGCCAATTTGCCGTATAGGAAAAGGGTGCATTGGGCCGATTGGCGGATGCTGCCCAAGAGGTCCAGGCAAAGAAGGCTGTGACATCGTGAATTTGACTATCATCTTTGAACCAACCGGAGGGGATGGAGTGAATTGCAGACCCTTTGGCTAGGAGTTCATGATAGTCTTTAAAAACCTCTTGAAGTCCTTGACTTTGAGCGTCAGTTAGGAGGAGTTCTTGGGTTTCGGGACTATACCGATTGGTTTTAAATTGTTCACTGACTTGTGCTTGCAAACTGGCGCGTTCGGGGGCGGGTAATGCTTGTAAATCCTTTTGAGAAAAGCTGGGATTGTTGTTATATAATATGCCTGCGGTGGCTAATCCCCAGCGATGTAAGACATCCGCCGTCCAGTCCGGGGCGAGGTAGCTGCCATGTCCCCAGATGCTGCCGATATCCTGTCCTCCACGAGAGAGGTAGATTTCCTGTCCGGATTGGATGTTGGCTTGGGTGACGAGGATTTCTTGATTGGGCGATCGCACGATATCGGGAACGGGTGGGGCATTTTTGGAAATGACCGCCCCCGCCCACAGTAATACACTAAAGGCAATGATACAAATCAGGGCTAACCAGGCGGGTAAGGTGAGTTGTCGCCTGCTGAGACTGATTGCATCTTTGGCATCTAATAGGGTTGAATCTGCCATTGCAATATTTCCCCCAATTTATCGATGAATGGTTTTCAACTCCCTCGATAGTAGCGAATTCAATTGAAAATTGACCAGTTTATAAAAGTTTATATTTTTATTAGATATTTTGGGGCTAAAATTTGATGATTTCCCCCTATTTGGTGTTGACAAGTTGCAGAAACCTGTCAAAAAACATGAGAATTTATGGGTGTCGGGAAAAAATCAATTAAAATTGACAGACGATGTTCACAGGTGAAGCAGAGATGGAGAGGCGATCGCCTCTCAGGGAATGAAGAATTCTAGGACTGCGGTACTTGATGGGTTAGAAACCGGGTTTCTTGATAAAATCTTGGGTGATTGGCAGCAAATCTGGACCAGAAACCCGGTTTCTTGTGTTCCTGATTGATATGGGAAATGGCTATTGAAGGGTAACTCTCGCCCCGCTTTGTTCCAGTTGCAGTTTTGCGGATTCGGCTTCCGATGCGGGAATTTGACGGAGGACGATTTGCGGGGTGGATTCAATCAAGTTTTTGGCTTCTTTGAGTCCTATGCCGGTGAGGATTCTGACGGTTCTCAGGGTGGCAATTTTAGATTCGGGGGGGACAAATTGTAAAATTACATTGCAGAGTTCGGGGGATAGGGTGAGGGGTTCATTGTCTTCGAGTTCGGGGATTTCGATGTCTAAATGATAGAGGATTAAATCGAGTTTTTGTTCTATTTGGGCGAGGCGGCGATCGGTTTGGGTTGAGGTGGGATTGTCCCCGAGTTGTCGTTCGATTTGTTTGAGGCGGTTTTCATGAGTGGTGATGGTGTGGGGGAGGCGATCTTTTTGAATACCGAGGGAAGTTACTATCCAAGTTAATAAGATGACAACGATAACAACAAGAAAGATGATGAGAAGTTCCATCGTTTTTGATTGGTGGTGAGAGGGATTAAAAGAAGCACAATATATATATTTGGGGATAAACCCCCGTTGCAACAAGCAACGGGGGATAACGACTGAAGTCGTTACTACGAACTAGGACAAGAGAACGACTGAAGTCGTTACTACGAACTAGGACAAGAGAACGACTGAAGTCGTTACTACGAACTAGGACAAGAGAACGACTGAAGTCGTTACTACGAACTAGGACA
>NZ_JAMXOT010000273.1 GCF_024220515.1 Oscillatoria sp. HE19RPO | reverse complement strand
CAACAAATAAATCATCCTTGCTTTGATGCGATCGCACCTAACAAGGCTCTTTTAGCCCGCGCAGGCGGGCTTTGTCCTGTGAGCCTCCACCCTTCAGGGTGCGGGTTTTTTGAAGGTTTTATTTTTTGGAGTTCCCTAACGGAATCGCTCTACTACAACAATAGTTTGAAGACCAGCCCATTCGTCTTGTTTATAAAGTCCTCCTAATGCCGCGACTGGAAAAGCCCAAACTTTTCGAGTTTCAACTCGGCTATGGGCGGATTCTGTCTGATGATTTTCATCAATTTCAATCCCTTTAAATTGATGGCTTTGGGCGGTTTTAAACCAATTCTTGACTTGATTATAAAGAGTGGGATGATTGCTTTTTAAGGTGACCACATAATTGGCCTTTTTTTGATGAATTAGCCGAATTATTTCAGTTTGAGTCCCCATAGCGTCCATTGTAATAGTCGCTCCGGTGATATCAATTAATTCTAAGAGGGCTGGAATGGCTGTAATTTCATTTGAATGATTTTCCACCTTAACCTGTCCGAGTACCAATCGATTCTCACAAGCCCAGGCGGTGACTAAATGTAAGTTTTTTACCCCATTTTCCCGGTCATAAGACCCTCTAAGTGTTTTTCCATCAATGGGAATAACTTGTTGGATAACTGGCCCAATTAAGTTCTGAACCCATAAGGTTAATTTTTGTTCTAAAATTTCGCTCTTCCAATTGTTCAAAGACCCTTCTAAACGTGTCATCGCTCGGAATACCATTCGGTAACTCTAAAAATTATTTTAACCAAGTCAGCTTACTGATGCCATAATTTTCCATATCCTGCCATCCATCACCTCCAGCTATTGTGGATAAGAGGGCAATCACAATAATGTCTTTAAGTAAGTGGCGTTTAGTTCGGTTAACTCTCGGATCCGGTACGTCATCAAAATAATGTGACACGCTCTCTTGTAACTGCTGCATGGAAAGGGGCTGGTTTTTGTTCAGCCCTGACTTGGATTTAGATGTGGCTTGAATTGGTGCAAATCCTTTATTCATAAAGTTTTACCTAAGCGTTGCCGACTTACTATTTTAGACATTATAGAATTGTCCATCATTAAATGGTACACACCCTATGTTAGCCTTTTTGTCAAGTACATTTTATACCAAATTAGATGAGGTTGCCCTGGCTATGCAATGACCGAATCCGACAGCGATCTTCATTAAACGTGACATCTAAAACGTAGTGTTCTTGATTTTCAATAGTCCAATGTTGACGAATAATCCGCCCATTAATCTGAGCATCCGGGGGTAAAGAACTTAAATAAAACTGTACTTCGTGAGTCGTTCCATTCCACAAGTGACGGAATCGTTCTACTACAACAATTGTTTGAAGACCCGCCCACTCTTCTTGTTTATAAAGCCCTCCTAATGCCGCGACTGGAAAAGCCCAAACTTTTCGAGTTTCAACTCGGCTATGGGCGGATTCAGTCTGGTGATTTTCATGAATCTCCATCCCTTTAAATTGATGGGATTTTGCCGTTTCAAACCAATTATTGACTTGATTATAAAGAGTGGGATGATTGCTTTTTAAAGTCACCATATAATTGGCTTTTTTTTGATGAATTAGCCGAATGATTTCAGTTTGAGTCCCCATAGCGTCCATTGTAATAGTCGCTCCGGTGATATCAATTAATTCTAAGAGGGCGGGAATGGCGGTGATTTCATTTGAATGACCTTCAACCTTAACCTGTCCGAGTACCAACCGATTCTCACAAGCCCAGGCGGTGACTAAATGTAAGTTTTTCATCCCATTTTCTCGGTCATAAGACCCTCTAAGTGTTTTTCCATCAATGGGAATAACTTCTTGAATAACCGGCCCAATTAATTGCTGAACCCATAAGGTTAATTTTTGTTCTAAAATTTCGCTCTTCCAACTTTTCAAAGACCCTTATAAAGGTATCATCACGGGGAATACCATTCGGTAACTCTAAAAATTCTTTTAACCATTCTTGTTTGCTGAGGCCATAATTTTCCATGTCCTCCCATCCATCACCTCCAGCTATGGTAGAGAGGATCGCAATCACAATAATATCTTTAATTAAGTGGCGTTTAGTTCGGTTTACCCTAGGATCCGGTACGTCATCAAAATAATGTGACAAGCTGCCTTGTAACTTTTCTATGGAAAGCGGTTGGTTTTTGTTCAACCCTGACTTTGATTTAGACGTAGCCTGAATTGGTGCGAATCCTTTATCCATAGAATTTTACCTTAAGGAAGCCGATTTACTATTTTAGACATTATAGAATTGCCCATCGTTAAATCGTGCATACCCTATGTTAGCCTTTTTGTCAAGTACATTTTATACCAAATTAGATGAGCTTGCCCTGATTGCATAGCCCTCGGAACTTGGCTACCCTCCGAAGGTTATCCCTGAATGCGGTCAATCAAGAAACCACTTTCAAGCGTAGCTTACGGCAGAAAAGGAAGCGGGCCGCTATGAATGATGGTTACATGATGCTTATTCTCAAATGCTTGTACCAAGACTAATTGAGCTGTTTTTACCCGCTTAGAATCTCTAATCCCAGACGCCTCTATTTAACTCTATAATTTCTCTTTGTCAAGTACAATTTATACCAAATTAGATGAGCTTACCCTGATATTTCATCAAGCCTTTTAGCGCCCTTATCGCTGGCATCATTGGTGCAGTTGCAGCCCACATTCCGCAGGTTTGATCAAGTGAGTAAATAATATTTCTGGCAGGAGGCCCCTAGGAACTGAAGGATCCATCGCCGCTCATCAGTTAAATAGGTGATTTTCGCGCGCTCCATCAACCGTAAGCAAATGAATGGATTGAAAGCATTGAAAAACCCATCGTAGAGTTGGAGTAGTGGTGGGTTTACCTAATTGATTCTTAATCGACTTTTTTGCTTGAGCCAGGGCCTCTCTTAATGCTCTTTGACCTAAACTATACACTAACAAACACAAGCCCATCACCATTGCTAGGGCTTCTATTCGTTCGGGATTTTTTAGAAATACACTATCGGTAAAAAACATCGGGTCTTTTAAAAACCGAAATCCTCTTTCTGTCGATTGTTGGTTTTTGTATTCTTTTAATACCTGTTCATAACTCAGTTCATTAACATCCAAGACGTTCGTAGCGAGGATAAATCTTCCCGCTCGGATTTTCTCTTGTTCTATGGCTGACTCGTTTTCTGCCAAATCGGCTTGTATTTGATAAGAATACCCAGCGGGTTTGGCTCCCTTGGGTGGTCTTCCGGGTTGGGTATAATAGGGAGCTTTTAATATTTTAACTCCGGTGATTGTATGATATCGCAGCTTCTTGTTGAATTGCTCAACTGCTTGCTCTGCATCAGGTTGACAAGCGAATTTCTGCCTGCTTAATCTTTTAAGTTCTAAGCGGGCTTTTCCTTCTAAATTTTTAATTTTTTTCTTTAGTTGCTTTAAGTCAAACTCTTTTCTTTTTTCACTTTCGACGCTTCTGCCATCTTTGTTTATTTTCTTCATAAGTGACTTCATAACTTTTTATCCGGTATCCCTCCAATTGACAATTTTGCAGGTCTTATTCGGCGGGTTCGCTCAACAATTCTTTAGCGGCTTTTAAAGAAGCCGAAACTCTTGAAACCCAGTTCAAATGATTAATTTTTCTTAAACTTTCTTGATTATAAAGGGCGGCATCGGCTACAAATAATCCGTCCATATTCCAGTTTTTTCTAAATTTTTTCATTAATAAGTGCAAAAATGGCTGAGTCAGATTCATTGCCCGAGGCTACTCTTAAATAGAGCGAAATATTCCCGTCTGAAGTGCAAATTAAGTCTACGATAAATTGTTTTAATTCCGGACGGTGGTCTCTTGAGTATCCATAAGTAATCTCAATCGGAACGGGTTCTCCTGTTAGGTTAGGTTCGCGAAAATATTGTCCATGAACATCAAATGATGTTGAATCAAGGTGCTTGCTCTGGGTATTTACTCGGAACTTTTTAGCCGCAGCCAAGGCTATTTTGACAAATAGTTGAGTGATGCCTACTTTATAGAGTTCATCTAGGACTCTACCTAATCGGTCATCATTGAGCAACTCTGGGGTTATCCCCTCGGAGAGAAGATGTTCTGTGGCTTTGCCGACAAAGAATTGGGGAAATAAGTACAATGGGGCGCTCACCAACCCTAAACCATTGAGAATCATTGCTTTGACAATGATTCCTGGACTCACCAGGGTGAGGGGGTGGGGTTCGAGTTCCCGGTTAATCGCGATAGACGAGTCCTATCTCATCAATGATGCCCGCGACTATGCCACAGTGGTCAATATCTTGTACTATGATGTTAGATGCTATATCTGTCATGGTTTTAGAATATTCCTAGTACAGACGTGCAAAAGAACATAACCAGCTATAATAAGAGGAGGAGGCAGCGAGATCCCTATTAGGGGCCACGCATCTCGGTTCTATCTCGACTTAATCAATCATGCCTACTCCAAAAGCCAAAGTCTGTACCGTATCTTCAAGGCAGCATCAGTTACTAGAACAAATATCGCGTAAAGCAACTAATCCACATCGATTAGTACAAAGGGCCAAATTAGTCTTGTTGGCGGCTGATGGAATTAATAACACCGAAATTTCTGAGCAATTGCAAATGAACCGGAATCAAGTCCGGATGTGGCGCTCCCGATGGGCTGATGCCGCATCCAGACTAGAGATAGCAGAAACCCCAGAAACTAGCGATCAAAAATTAATTCAACTGATTATATTGGTTTTAAGTGATCAACCCCGTCCAGGTAAGCCCGCCACGTTTACAGTAGATAATATTGTACAAATTGTTGCAGTCGCCTGTGAACATCCATCCCAAAGTCAGCGCCCAATCAATGAATGGACCCACAGAGAACTAGCCGAAGAAGTTGTTAAAAGAGGAATAGTCAAAGAAATTTCCCGCTATAGTGTGGGTCGTTTTTTAAAATGAGGCGGATCTTCAACCTCACCGCAGGGTCAGGGTAAGCGCATCTAATTTGGTATCAAATGTAACAGACCCCAAAAAGATGGTGTAGTATTATTGCTCACCGGTTTGTCCAAGAGATTCTATAATGACTCTCTTTTTTCAGTAAAAAATAGGAATAAATACTCTATGACTAAAGGATTTTCACCCGTTGTCGCGAGCGCTAAATTAAAAAACATAAAAACCCAGCCGCAACCTATTTCTATGCCCGAAATAGAAGGGGGTTTGTTGAATTATTTTGATGATGTA
>NZ_JAMXOT010000272.1 GCF_024220515.1 Oscillatoria sp. HE19RPO | reverse complement strand
CCTCATCCGGAGTTTCTTGTAGGGGCGTATTGCATACGCCCTCTTTATCCGTCAATGGAATCGGGCCTCATCCGGAGTTTCTTGTAGGGGCGTATTGCATACGCCCTCTTTATCCGTCAATGGAATCGGGCCTCATCCGGGTTTCTTGTAGGGGCGTATTGCATACGCCCTCTTTATCCGTCAATGGAATCGGGCCTCATCCGGAGTTTCTTGTAGGGGCGTATTGCATACATGAGAGGGCGTATGCAATACGCCCCTACAAATACACCTTGACAGGGCTAGAGTTTCAACTCCCGCTCCTGTTTTAGGGCCTACTGCACCTGCTGACGCAATCGAGACAACTGCTGTCTAGCCTTGGTATGGTTCGGAGTAATTCGCAGGGCTTGGTCATAGGAAGCGATCGCATCCTCATAACGCTCCAACTGCTCTAGGGCCAAACCGCGATTGTACCAGGCACTAGCTGGACCCGTGGATAAACCCCATTGGCCGTTACTCTCAATGGCGCTATCGTAGGCGCTGACTGCCTCTTCATAGTCACCGAGGATCAGCAGCGCCGTCGCTTTGTTGTACCAAGCCAGGGAAAATTGAGGCTCCAGTTCGAGGGCCCGGTCAAAAGAAGCGAGGGCATCATCCCGGCGATCAAGTTGCCAAAGGACCGAACCCCGGTTGAGGGCGGCATCTGCGGCTCGGTTGTCCCCCCACTGTCCATTCCCGTCTAAAGCGCGATCGAACGCCGTTAATGCATCCTCAAAGCGTTCCGCCTGTTTGAGGACCATCCCCCGACTCAGCCATGCCAGAGAATAATTCGGACTAATTTCCGTCGCCCGGTCAATCGCTGCGATCGCATCATCGTAACGCGCCAACTGCTCTAACACCATGCCTCGACCAATCCAGGCATCCGCATTATTAGAATTTAACTCCAGGGCACTGTCATAAGTTCTGAGCGCATCTTCATATTGCTTGGAGGACAACAAAAATTGACCCTGGGAGAGTAACGTCTCAATCTCACTCGTCGCCTGTTGTGCCGGTCTGGGCTCAACGGGTTCAGGCTGCATTGCCGGAGTTGCCGGTTCTGGGCTGCTTTCGGGAGTCACCCTGGGGGTTGATGCAGGACTCTCAGGGGGTCTTACGGGAGTTGCTCTAGGGGTAACCGGAGGCTGTAGCGGTTCTAGGAGTTCTGGAGAGGTGGTCACCTGTCCAGAATCCATGCCCCCTGTGGGATCATCGATCGCCCATCCGGGTAACGGCATCGATATCCCCGATATCCCCATTGCTGTAACAATACCAAGCCATTTAAACATTGGCTGCATAAATTTAGCCTCCAATAACTGCTGATGTTTTCCTAAGTTTTGGCCGAGATGCCCCTAATAATATAGCGGTTCGCGCTCCTACGACTCTTGGAAATTGCTGGAGCCTCCATTCCCGGGAAGACTTTTATAGTTCCCAAGGGAAACTAAAACTGACAACTTTGCGCTTCAGAAGTGGCCTGTTTGTGATTAAAAGGCCACTTCATGGAGCCAAGAAACCGCCCGAGTGGGATTCAGGGTGAGAGTGAACTCCTCCGGTTCTCTTTGGAATGTATTTTACAATTGAGCCTAGAGTCGGAGCAAATATTTCATCGTAATCTGAACCGTTGTCATTTGTCCGGCAACAAAAAAGGTCGCCTCGCTAAATTTGGGAGCACCCGTCAGAATGGGGGGGTTATTGGAAAATCCAAATCCTTCTTGGGGAATCCCCACGGCATTGGTGTTGAGTTGTCCATCGGCATTTTCATCGTGGAAGACGGCTACAGCATAGTTGCCTGCATTTAATCCATCAATGCTGAGGGTCACGGGCAGGTTTTCAAGGGGAGAACATTCGGCTTTGAGTGCCTTGGTCCCATCCCGAGGAAATCCTTCACTGCGGGAAAAAATTGTGAAACAAATATTGCCTCGGGGATTGGTGATGCCTTCTATTTGAATGTTGAGTTGACTCGCCGGTACAGCTCGCACCGTTTGAATTAAGGTAAAACTGCTGAAGAGGGAGGCGATCGCTAAAATAATTTTTCCAGGTGTTTTCATGATTTTTATCCGGTTTATGCCAGGGTAAATAAAGGTCCCACTCATCCTCTGATCTGGGGGGTTAATAGGGGCCTTCTAGGGGATTATTCTTGACCTGAACCCCCTGACTCGATCCGGTTTTCGCCTGGGGGAGGGGTGCAGAAACCTCCGATATCAAAGCATTCGCCCCTCGCACCCTACCGCTGCTCGGTGAGCGATCGGTTTAGTTTTTTTCCAGATGCACTGGACTCAAAAACCCCTAATTTTTGGACTGGTTTAATTGTATGAATTTTTATACCAAAATCAAGGGATTTTTGATAAAGATAGAAAGAAGACTTTAAAAACGTCCAGTTTAGGGTATGGAAAGAGACTCTTAAACGAAATATCATCCCCCGGGGATTGCCAAGCCCCTCTTCCCCACAAGGCATCAGTTGCAGAGCAAGGTTTAGGAAACATAGAATCCTGACCTTGAATACCTTTTGGTTAGATGCTTTGATGAGATGCTTTGAGCAGACAAATATCCACTTCACAGGTTAGGAGAGCGCTGAGAAAACTGGAAGTTAGGGCTAACTGATGGATGGATATTCGCGTCGAAACCGGGGTGCGGTAAACCTGGGATTAATGGACGGCTAAAGGAGGGTAAACAACCGGGTTTCTGAGCCGCTTTCAGTTTTGATCGCTAACTGGGATTAAGGGGTAATGGATCAGTTTTGGAGGGGAGGGTGACGGTAACGGTGGTGCCAACACCCACTTCACTGGCTATGGCAATCTCCCCGCCATGTAATTCCACACATTTTTTGGCGATCGCCAAGCCCAAACCCGTCCCCTGAATTGTACCGACATTACTACCTCGGTGAAAGGCATTAAAAATTTGGCTCTGTTCGTGGGGTAAAATCCCAAACCCTTGGTCTTTTACTCGAAAAATAGTTACAGGTGAATCGATATTTTTAAAGTTATTTTGGATTAACGACAATGCTCGTTCATCGGTTGTTTGATGGGGATTATAGTAAATTATTTCCAGTTCTACTTGTCCTCCTTTCGGAGAATATTTTATAGAATTAGATAAAATATTAATTAGCATCTGCTGGACTAACCTTCCATCAATAATTACCTCAAAATTATCCCCGTAATGGGTGACCTTGATTTGATGGAGAGAGCCGGTCGGAAGCCGCAACTCGGCAATCGCTTCTTGACAGAGGTTTTTAAGATTCACCGGAGCCGGATCAAACTCAATTTGGCCGGATTCTACCTCATTGATAGACAATACATCCGCAACCAACTGCGTTAAATGAGTCGCGGCGACTTGAATTCGTTCGAGATGTTTGAGCCGTTTTTGCTCATCCCATTTGTGCCAATAACATTCCAGCAATTCTGCCGAAGATAAAATCGCCGTCAGAGGTGTGCGGTACTCGTGGGAGACCATTGTCACAATCCGAGACCTCAATTCGTTGAGTTCTCGTTCTTGCACCAGTGCCTTGAGAATTTCTCGTTCGGCTTGTTTTTCTTGTAAAAGGCGCTGAACCCGCCGTCGCAAGACCGCCCAATGAATGGGTTTGGTAATATAGTCTGTCGCACCCGCCTCAAATGCGCGCTCAACGGAATCTTCATCTTCTAAGCTGGTAATCATTAATACCGGAATCCCTGACCCCCCGGCGATCGCCTTAATTTGAGTACAGCAGGTAAAACCATCCATCCCCGGCATCTTGGCATCCAGCAGCACCATATCCGGTTTAAGTTGCTTGTAAAGTTCCAACCCTTCGATGCCATCGGACGCCTCTACTACTCGATAGCCTTCATTGTTCATCGCCCGACGCAGCATCATCCGCGTTGTCCGGTCATCATCTACCAGCAGAATCAAAGGAGAATTGTTTTGAAAATCATTACTATTCATCTAATTTTTTAATAATAGGATATTTAGGACAACCGCACTCAACGCCAGACGTGAGTATTGTAAAGAATAAAACACGGTCACGAATGGGATGGGGTGCCACACTCAGTCACCCAATCCAGAGTTAACCTGAGCCTGTTGCACTTGCGCTGAATCAAACTGTTTCCATTTTGGGGTATTTAGGACCTTTAAACCCTCCAGAAATCCGGTGAATTGGGCTGATTAAACTCTCGCAGTTTTCTCCGGGTTCAGCTAATCGCTTACCCTTTAAGGTTGGGTAAAAATATGAGGTCTTTTGTTTTGGGTTAGAACCGAAATTTACAGTTAATACCAAATCCGGGTATGAAAAGTCGTTTTTATGGAGTAGCCTGCGTAGGCAGGCTTTGTCTGCAAACGCCCCACCGTTAACGGGTGAGGGTTTTTATAGACCTTTGACAATTGGATGGAGTATAAGTTCATTGATAGCCATGCTCAAATTTATCAGGTCCAAATCCAGAAAATTGACGGACCCAGGAAGGCACTGAATCCAGCAATAATCTTTATCGCAGCCGACTAAAAAACGCGATCGGTTGCGTTGCATTAGCAGGGGAGGAGAAAGAGTGGCACGATATCTTATCATTTCTCAAACCCGATGACTTCACTTTTTTGAGAGTGGACAAAACTCTAGAAAAATAGTGCGGTCCGTAAAAAGCTGAGTGGGTGGTCAGATTTAACGGTTCAATCTGGGGGATACTCCCCTGAATCGGACATTGGACCCGAATGGTTAAAGTCGGGTCTTTAACTTCTGAATCAGGGTGAGGAGTCCTGTTCATCCCATTTGGTCCCTCCAGTTCTACTGCCGGTTTCCCCCAGGTTTCAGAGGCAGCCACGGGGCTTTGAGGATGCTGGCCCTAAGGCGGATTGGAGTCAGCCTGGGCGATCGCCATCCTCTCTCGTCGGGGGGTTTTGAGAACACCCTACTCATGGCCCCCAACCCAGGGGCAGGTCCCAAGACTCGGTTCAAGGGATAATTGTTAGGGAAGTCTTGGCCGCAGAGCAGGCGAGGGAAGAGAAAAACTCTCCTCATATTATCTCTGGAATTGGCGCTATTGGCGAAACGGATACCCCACAAGCTAGATAGCCTTAAGGAGCGATCGCCCACCCGATTTTCCCGCGATCGGCCAGAGGTACTGCCTTGAGGGTTAAGTTCGGAGTATCCCGTTGGGATACCTCCACCCTTTTCCCTCAAAACTGCACAGGAACCCTTGTGAAGCAATGGACGGGAGAAAGTTGAGGGGGAACCCCTGTTCCACCCCTCATGTTTGCCCTATTGCCGGATCCCCAGGCCGACTGATCCCGTGACCAAATCACAGGCGACGACTTGTACTTCTTCCTCAAAATGCTACGCCCTGACCCCCCCTCCTCTGTTATAACCTAATCCCCCAAACGTAAATTTTAAGCTATCGTAAGGTTTGAATATCATCTTGACTGTTTTTGGTCAATGTTTTTTTGGGGAGTGGTCTATTTGCCGAATTGCCGATAGAGTGCTTTATTCCCTAACTCCCCCTCTATCTATTTTATTGAGAACTCCTTGCTCTAATTGCTACTGAGCCACTCCCTCTAGTAGTAGAGGCTGGATCTGTTGTATAGTCAGCGATACCCTTCGCGATTCAAGATCCGCTAAACCAGTGGAGGTGGAGGGAGTGACAACAGCACTCTAGGTAGGGTCTAAAGGAGGACGTCCCGTTTCCTTTGAATTTGCCTCATTTGTTGCCAATCAATCATTTGGGCAATACTCTATAAAGGGATGATAGTGGATCCTTGAATTCACCCTGATTGGCTCAATCAAGTTAGACCCTCTATCTGACTCATCATGTCAGGCTGAATGATGACTCTTGACCTGTTCACACCAGCACAGTTGTAGCTATGGCCTCTGCCAAGATTCTTGTGGTTGATGACGATCCGGCGATCCGGAATTTAATCCATCGCTTTTTAAGTAAGCAAGACTATCAAATGGAGTCGGCTGAAGATGGAAAAAAAGCGCTCGAACTCTTCGAGCAATTTAATCCAGACTTGGTAATTCTGGATGTTAACTTACCCGATACTACGGGGTATCAGCTTTGCCAAGCGATGCAAAAGCGCACGGGTGTTTTCGTTTTAATGCTGACCAGTCGCACCGATGAAGCTGATAAAATCCGGGGATTTAATTTAGGTGCAGATGACTATATTACCAAACCTTTTAGTCTCGTCGAACTCGGGGCTAGAGTAGGGGCGCTGTTGAAGCGTCAACGGGTTGTCCAGGTTGCAGAACAACCCTCCGTTGATTTCGGAACGATGAGCATCGATCCCGTGCGTCGCGAGGTGACTATCTCTGCTCGTCCCATTGTCCTAACGGCCCTTGAATTTGATTTACTCTATTTTTTGGCCTCTCATCCAGGCCGAGTGTGGCGTAGATCTGAACTGCTTCAAGAAGTTTGGGATTATGACTATGTGGGGGATCAGCGCGTGGTGGACGTGCATATCGGCCAAATCCGCCGCAAAATTGAAGGGGATGGCATCTATCCGAAGCTGATTCATACGGTGCGCGGAGTGGGGTACAAGTTTGAAGCTCAAAGTGGTGATTCCGAAGATGCACCGGAGGAAATCTAGTCCAAATTTAGATGTGATCGTTGCTCATTTTCAATTCATTACTTATTCGGGACTCAATGGCGTCTGTACAAAAAACAAACGCCTTTGTTCAGGGGTCCCCATGTTGGTGTACCGGCTGTTTGAGTTGCTATAGAGGGGCCTAGGCAATCTCTCCAGCTCACACCATCTCTGTCTGGTGTTATGACTACAGGCCTACCTGTAGGGAAACAACAGCAAGCATCTATTGCATTTATTGCATCTGTTTCCGATCTGAGGGGGAGCTAATTCCGATGCAGGCATGGACCCTCTACAATCCTAGCTCCACCCCCCCGCCAGCTACTCTTGCTCAATTTCACTGGGTTGAGATGGGATGGGGGCGATCGCCTCGATGCATCTGGATGGCTTCACGCTCTGGGTTGAATGGCCCTACAGTTCCCCACTTCCGACGCACCATGACGACTTATCTGCTCTATAAAACTTAAACAAAACCGGACATAGCCGGATATTGATGTTTATTTCTTGCTTCGTCCGGGACTGTCGGCAGCACCCCGTCCACAAGTGTAATCGCCCAAGCCAGGCGATTTTTCTAAATTAATACTGGCGTTCAAGTCACGATCTATCACCAGACCACAGTTCTGACATTCAAAAGTCCGTTGGTTTAGCGGCATTTTTTGACGATGGTCGCAATTAGAACAAAGTTGACTAGATGGATAAAATCTATCGGCAATAATCAACTTTGACCCATAGCGTTCTGCCTTGTAATCTAGTTGCCGACGGAACTCATAAAATGAAGCATCCGCGATAGAACCGGCCAAACAATGATTTTTCATCATACCTGACACATTCAAGTCTTCAATGACGACTTGGCTGTGGTTTTTAGCCAAAAAAGTCGTAATTTTATGAATGGTATCCCGGCGAATATTGGCTACCCTTTGATGTAGCCTTTGGACTTTTAAGAGACATTTGGCCCGATTTTTCGAGCCTTTGACCTTGCGACTTAAATGGCGTTGTAATCGAGCTAGTTTTTTGGTAGCTGCTTTATATGCCTTGGGATTAGAGAATGTTGTCCCATCGCTAGCCGTCGCTAAAGTGTTAATGCCTAGGTCAACCCCGATTCTCTCTCGACATTTAGGTGTGATTTCTGGCGTGATTTCTACGAAAAAGCTCATATACCAGTCACCTGCTTGGCGCGTTATGGTGACTTTCTTAACAAGACTAGGTGGTAGAGCCTCAAATGTAGAAACCCAGCCAACAAAAGGCAGCTTATGGCGAGTTCCTGATAGATTAAATGGTTTACCGCAATTGTCAAGCGTAAAGCTATCATGGTGGCCTTTCTTCTTAAATTTAGGATAACTGCTTATTCCCTTAAAAAAGCGCTTAAACGCATCCCCGAGATTAATGAAGGCATATTGATAAACTCTAGATGACAATTCGGACATCCAAGGATATTGAGGTTTTACATAATTTGTAAAAACCTTTTTGATGGAGTTGACGTTAGGATTGAGTCCTTCTTCATAAGCTGACATCCATAAGTGTAATCCCCAATTGAACACAAACCGAGAATAGCCCGCGTGTTTGGCTATCAAGGTAGCTTGACAGTCATTGAGTTTTAGTTTTGTCCGGAAAGCTTTGTAAGGCATGATTTCATCTTACCCTAAATCCGAGTTTCTTGAGTTTGTGGGAATGCGAAATTTGGCATGGTTTGGGGTTTAACTGTATAGTGTTTCTCCTCTGTGTATGGTATCGCGATGGCGGCCCCTTTCTCGTTGGCGGCTTAGAACATCCGAGGGCTTTGAATCGTACATATTGAGTCCACCGAACCGTTATATATCCATTATTGAGTTGCAAGTCTTCTTGAGGATTATGCCTTATTGCCCTAAGATGTTTAGCTAATCTGTGATTAAATCATGCTCTTCATTTGCTCTAGAAATGTTTGGGAATCTGGCACCGCTCCTCTCTCCAACGGTTTGCCCGGATTCATCAGACCCCTACCTCTGCGGCAGTCTCTTCTCCCGATCCATCCACCCAGATTCCCCAACCTTTGCCGGTTACACCGGATGCTGAAACAGGGTTTCCAGATACACTCTAGCCGCTTGATGATAGTTTTTTGAGGCTTCCGGGGTCCGGTTATCCCCATTTTGTAACAAAAACAAAGACAGGGCCGCAGCAAACACCCGGTCTTGATCCCAGTCGGGGTGAGAGTCTAAATACCCTTTAAGGGATTGATGCAGTTCTTCTGGAATTTCTGCAAGGATGCTGACGTTTGCGTTCATTCTGGAAACCTCCGTGCGCGTTCCGCGTAGCTGTTGACGTTTTACCAATCCCCACCGGCTTTGATTCAAGCTGGCGTTCCTCTCATTCGGGTTGCTCCATTCCGCTTTAGCTGGCTCGTTCAAGCTTAAAGCCCTTCGATAAGAATGCTGGCTGCTTATTTTCAAAAGCTGCCATGACGAGAAACCCTTTTGTTTTAGGTTGGCGGTTTCATTGTGCGCTCAGAAGGGGTGGAGTTGTCAACGTTGCGAAATGTTAAGATTTTCGGTCTAGGTCCCTTAGAGCCACGAGAGAATTAGGGGTACAGCCATTTATTGTTACACAACTTTACAAAATTTCCCCAGGCGATCGCCCTGAGTCATTTTTTGACCTTAATCCCCAGTTCAACCAAAACATGAGAACTCGACGGCGATCGCCTGGGGAAAACTCTCCCTAACCTGTGGAAAACCTCAGATAACCTGTGGAAATCTTTGTGGAATCTGTGGGGAAAACCAGCCGAAAAAATAAGAATTGCAAAATTTTAGCAATTTTAGGGAAGTTAGAAATTGGTAACTGAACACTATCAATCTCCACTCTATACAGTTAGTGATTCAAAATCAAGTGATTATTAACTGTTTATCTCTTCGTCCAATTTTCATCGGGAGTTCTGCCTAAACATTGCTTAGATTGCGGGGCTATCCAAGGTTTTTGTCCCCGACAATCATCCCATTCCTGACTTCTTTTCCCTTGAACCCCATCTCCCCTAGGGTGACCCGGGGTATTGTTCAGCGCGCCAGCACTTAGGGCCAAGATTGTTAAGTTCTACTAACTTGGCTTGACGCCTAAAAATCATATCTGTAACAATTGTTACAGACAAAAATCTTACATAACCCATGTAGGCACAGCCCAGATCTAGCTTTTGAATCCAGGGTGACCTTAAGCATAAAAAGGAAAAAATTATGAAACTTGACCTAGTTAAACAAGACTTGGAAAAACTCTATTTGCGATCGCCCGAATGGATCCCCATCTCCCAGCAAGAAATCCTATGGCAGGAACCCGAAGAAAACACCTGGGTGCAATTATTAGAACAACCCAGCGAATATAGTGCAGATCAAGCCTTACTGCTGTGTAAATGCGGCGATCGCCAGTGGGTAGCCTGGGTCCCAGAACATGGTGAGGTGATCTTGCATGAAGGCCAATTTTATTGATTCTGAATAGGGGAGATGGGAGAGACGGGAGATGGAGAATGGGGGAGATGTTTGTAGTAACGACTTCAGTCGTTTCTTCTCCCCCATCCTCCCCATCCTCCCTATCCTCCCCATCCTCCCCATCTCCCCCATCCTCCCCTTACCACATCCCCGCAGCGAGTCCATAATGCACCAATAACCAACTCAACCCGGTTCCCACACCGACGCCTAAAGTTGCAACCGCTACATGACGAGCGATCGCACCTATCCCAGAGTTTTTCCGTTGAATTTCCTGTTTGACGGTACTGCTTAAAACCAATCCCGTCACCGCAACTTCTGCCAATTTCCCCGCCATTCCCGTCGCCACTCCGATCGCCACAAAAGATAAACCAAAAATCAACAGCGGCAGTAACACCACCATCCGTTTAAAACCTGCCTTAAATAGCTCTAATATCCCAATGCCAATGCCTCCCATTGCCATTGCGGCGACAATTACCCCTAATAATTTCCGTTCTGGATGTTCCAACCAGGCAATATCGACTAGGGTAAAACACCATACCCCTAATCCGACTAAACTTGGCGCAACCAACCATTTGCGTGAAAATTCAGCCACCTGCTCGATCGCCGGGTCCTGAATCTTCTCATTCAAGCCTCTACCGGATAAAACCACCAAGGGAAATGCGATCGCCACCGCCACATAAGGCGACAGAAAAATCAACGGAACAGCTACAGTGGTTCCCAACAGGATAACCGGAAACGGCACGGCAAGTTTTTGTTTCCAAGTGGCAATTTTTCCCGGTTCTGGACCTACTAATTCTGACGGAACTTCCCGAGGAGAAAGCGACAGGGAAAGCGGAATAATTTGGGTTTTATTCGCCGTATTCCCGTGGAGTAAAAGATTGCGAGTGTAATCTTGACTTACAACTAAATTTGTGGTATCAATTTTAATTTCAAATTCCGTTTCATTTCCCTGAAACTTGGCCGGTTTGATAGAAATCCAATCCGGCTTAGTCTTCGGATTATTCGAGTCGGGAGCAATTTCCCAGCGTCCGGCTAATATCGTATCTTCCACCGGATTTTTGACCGTCAGGGTTTGGGTGAGGGTTTCTCCAGTTTGGGTGCGTAATTCCAGGCGAGTTTGGCTAAATTCCGCTTCTGGTAATACTCGGCATACCGAAATGGGAGTCAGGGCCTCTAAAGCTGCTGCTGCATGAGAAAAGCGATCGCCACTATTGGGTTCTACCATTTTCTGTAACCAGTGAATAAACTCGTCACTGAGATGGGGGACCAACTCCGCAAAATTGAGGCGATAACTACTATCAATTAAGCGGTTAATTTCGCTCGAATCCGTTTGGGTGAGCAAACAAATTAGGGTCACTCCTAACCCATATAAATCAGACGCTTCCGTGAGTTTGAGGTTGAGTAATTGCTCCGGTGGCATGAAACCCGGTGTTCCCGAAACTACACTACTTTGAGCTACATCACCGCCACCGATGCGGGCAAATCCGAAGTCAATGAGGTAAATAATATCGGTGCGATCGCCCATTAAAATATTTTCCGGTTTGATATCCCGGTGAATCACCCCAGGAACCCGGTTTTGCAGATAGACCAAAATTTCCAAAACCGCCAAAGCAATCTGTTTGATTTTCTCCGGGTCCAGACGCCGAAAAACCGCTAAAGATTGGGCATTTTTATAGTCATGAACTAGACAAAATCCCTCGGAGGTTTCAAAAGAATCCAGATAGCGAGGAATCCCCGGGTGACTCAGACCCTGCAACACTTTAATTTCCCGTTCATGAGCTTTGTAGGCGGACCAATCTGCACCGGGTTTGGCAAACTGAAATTGTTTAATCACCACAGGTTTTTGAGTTTTCAGATGGGTTGCCAAATAGGTCGATCGACCCCCGGCATAGTTATGACCCAAACTCTGAAGCACTTGATATCCGTGACTAGAACAGTCCGGGAATTGAGGCGAATTAGAACCCGGGGAGAGGGTTGGACTCGACCCATTGGGGTTCGGGGATGGGTTATCCTTGCCCTTGAGGAGAGAGAACAGACTTCCGTTTCCGGAATCTCCCGTTTCCTCCAGTCCCAAGGGGGTTTTATTTCCGGCAACCCGTTGGGAGAGTTGTTTCAACCAGGTTTTCACGACTTTTTCGGCCATCATGTTGACTTGAGCAGCGATCCCTTTCTATTCTAGGGGATGGCTTTCCTCATTTGGGTGAAAATAGGGTAAAATTCTCCAGGAGATTGGGAGTCATGGCCTGAAGGCAAGATTTGCCCTGTCAGGGGACAGTTGACGACAGTTATTGTCGATTTCCAGTCTTTATATCAAGTTTTAGGAAAGGAATAAACCCCATGAACATTAACGATTTTTGGAGCCTATAAACCATTCCGAATTATAAAACGGAGGATATTTTTCCAAGTTATTTGAAGCGGGATAGAGGGAGTCTAAATCATTCTGAGCCTAAAACTAAGGAGTTAAGGAGTGGGAAGTAGCAGGGAGCAAGATGCTCCCACACCTGAAAGAATTGTCAGCATGATTTAGGTTGACTCGCTATATCACTTGATCCAGGCCAAAAAATAGCCCGCTTGTGCGGGCGTAGGACGGGGAATTTCCCTGGGTTTTGAAGCGGTTGGTTTAGCGTCTCATGTAATTTCTTAAGCTTCCCCGGATTTCCCGCGCATCGCTAGAGCTATCGCTGGCAACCGCGATCGCAGCTATCAATTCTCGTCCACTTTCAATACACATAATTTTCGCTTCCAAGTCGCGGGTGTCGCCCAGAACTAATTCATTATCCTGGACTTCCACATTATCTAACCCGGAGGATTTCATCGCTTCAACCGCTTGTCGCACACATCCGTCCTGGTTTGTGGTATTCATACGGACCCAAGTCAAGCGCAAATTGTGGTCCGCTAACGAGGGTGTAGCCCAAAACAGGAGACTCAAGCCTACAGTCGTGGCGATGGTTTTTTGAAGGGGTTTCATCATAAAAGCTAAGGTTAAAGTGTCCAAGTAACTATAACGCTTTTTCGCCTTTTAAGTTCCTCCGAGGGGAGAAAAAAGAAGGCGTTCGATAAAAAAATAACCCGCTCAGGGGACAGTTAGACGAGGAAGCTGTGAAGTTCTGACGAGTTCGGGGAATTCATCACCAGTAGATTACCACCCCAATGGGGGATGAAAGCTGGAGACATTAAAGTTCAGCTAATTTCGGTTAAATGTTATCAAATTTCTCAGATTTACCCCTGGAGGAACGGGGAAAAAGAGGCAATCCGCTAATTGTTGTTTTTAGCTGTTTTGTCTGAAATTTCTACCGCTTTATGATAGGCGCGATCATAACAATCCCGGGCTTCTAAATAGCGATTTAATCGCGACCAAGCAATGCCTTCCATTTCTAAAATATGAGGAGAACCCATGCTATTGGGACAGAGAGCAAGGGCTTGTTTATAGGCAAAGATTGATTCCTCATAGCGTTCAAGGGTAAAGAACAGTGCACCTAAGCCATTCCAGGCTTGATAACGGGCGATGGGGTTAGCGCTGACTTCTAGGGCCTTGCGATAAGAGGCGATCGCTATGAGTTTACCTCCAGGGAAATCAAAGAACTGGCACGTCGGTTCGATGGGGTGTTGTTACCTCCAGAGGGTGCGATCGAGCTACTTATCTATTTTTTGGAGGTACAATTTCAGAAAAAAGAGGATTTCTACTGGCGATTGTTTGCGGAAATCTTCTTGTATCTGGGTCAATATCAACCGCAGCAGAATTTTCAGGCGATCGCGGTGTTTGCCGATCGCAGTTGCGATCCGGGAGTCCCGCGCCAATATCGGCGGTTTCTCAGTAGCGATCGCCCTGTTGAACCTCCTCTGTTACTTCGCATCTATTTAGACGAACTGGAGGAATCCGCCACCCCCTTTTTGGGATTGAGAATGGTGGAGTTAGTGGTTAAGGATCGCGAAACGGCGCTCGACAAAGCAAGACAATTAATCCAGGAGGCACGACAGCAACTTGCCGATGAAGCATTGAAGCAAAAAGTTGTAGGATTGATAGAGACCATCATGGTCTATAACTTAACCAATTTATCGCGACAGGAGATAGAAACCATGTTTGGGTTCCAAGAATTAAAACAGACGAGATACTTTCAAGAAGTCGCCGCCGAAGCTGAGGAAAAAGGCAAGCTGAAATCTGTGCCTCGCCTATTGGCGTTGGGATTGAGTGTGGAACAAGTGGCAGCGGCGTTAGAGTTGGATGTGGAGAGAGTTCGACAGGCAGCGCAAGGTCGATCGACTCCGAATTCTTCTGAAGAGACTGGCGCTTAGAATTGAGAGCGATCGCTCTGATGGATTGAAAGAGCGATCGCTATCCCAACTGTGTGTCTAAAACTCTGGGAATGAATTAGCAGAAAGTCCCTGGGTACAAGCGGATCGGGGATCGCTGTTCCAGTTCTGAAGCCCCATCGTCTCCGTAAAGTGTATCGCCACTCTTGACAAGAAACCGAACGGGGGTTAAGTTTGAGCCGTACCACACACAGATATTTGGATAACCTGGAAAGCCATGAATGAATACACCGGGATTGCCGATTACTACGATCTGTTGATGACCCGTGGTTATTATAACTACGAAAAACTGGCTCAAGCGATAGCCGAAATGGTATATCCCCACCAAAAAATAATTGAAATTGGAGTGGGAACCGGGTTGCTTTTGGAAGCGCTTTTAAACATCAATCCATACGATCGTAATAGTCCGGACAGTTTTTAGGATAACGGTTGAAATCTGCATTCTACCGTTGGCAACTGCAGCGCTTTTAGAGTCTGGAATCGCATTCTACCGTTGCCGTTGGGCTGTAGACGTGAATCGCCTCACTCATCGGAGGCTATAGGGGATTTCGTTTGCTCGGCCTGAACTTCATGCTCCCGAGTGGCGCGATTTGGCAATCGGTCATGTTCCACACTGGCACTGCTGGCTTCCCATGTTCCTTATCGACAAACAAGCGTTCTTCTAAAAGGTGAATTGTGAAAACAAAACCTAGCGATCGAAAGTTTATCAATCAAATTGAAAAAGATGTTGTAGACTTTTTAGTGGGAAAAATTAGGGGCAATTTGTGGCCTTATTTGTACGGAACTCCTCAAGATGAAAATGACCCAGTCCGAGGCGGCATTTTATATAATGAAATGCTTGAGAATGAAGAAGACTATTATCTTTACAAATTTGAAGCGCAACTTTTCCAGAGCAAAGGACATCTGATTGCTTCCGCGATCGGCTCTAACGCTACAATTATTGAATTAGGCCCAGGCAGCGAACAAAGCTTGCGGCAGAAAACATTACCTTTCCTCCGAGTTTGTCCTCAATTAAGCGGTTATGTGGGAATTGATATTTCCCAAGATTTTTTGAACAAAGGACTTCAAGTCATTCGTTCTGAACTTCCCGAACTCTCGGTGAGTGGTACTCAGCAAGACTTTACCAAACTCGAAAGTCTACCAGACGTTGAGAAACCCGTGATTTTTTTTAAAGGCAGTACGATTGCCAACATGAGACAAGATGAAGTGCCGAGTTTCATCTCTCAGATCGGAAAATTAGCAGGCAAAAACCATTCTTTGCTTCTGGTTCATGATGCCAATCAGGATGAAGTTTCCTTGATGAAGGCTTACAACAATAAAAGAATGGCGGTTTTTATGGAGAACATCATGTTTCGCATCCATCGCGATGTGGATACAAAAGGGATGATACCCAACGCATTTCGTTACGAGCCAGAATGGGATCCTAACACTTACGATTTTAAACACATTCTGACGGCAACCCAACCGCAAAAAATCCACTTCAATGGAGAAATTGTAGAGATTAAGGAAGGACAAAAATTGCATACATTGAGTTCCTTCAAATACCCAATCGAAGTGTTTCAAAAACTAATCGGTTTTGCAGGATATGAACCGTTAGAGTGTTTCCGAGATCGTTCCAATCGTATGGCTGCTCATCTTTTCCAAATCAAAAGCGATGCTAGTTTCTAAGCCTGTGGAGGGGAGTGTCATCGGTTAGACAACAGGAATGCAGTTGTAAAGGTTAGATGTAATGGCACAAGTTCCGAAGATTTTCCGAACGGGACTTGTGCATTCCCTTAATATCTATAGAGGCGCTTCTAGGGAATCGACCTTATACCATTTTTCTAAAAGTGCGATCGATTTGGGAGCGAGTAGCGCTGGGAAGCAGGGGGTAAAGCGATCGCATCTTAGCTCAACAACAACTGATCTACAGGATTGTCAAGGGCGATGCGATTGAAAAACTGTTCGATCGCGCCGGGTTCTAATTAAAAGGGAAAGACAAAACCGGCCAACTTTTCCTGGTGTCCAAACACTAAAAGTCCAGAAAATTGCTTTCGGCACTATCCTGCCTTACTCGATGTTTGACGGGTGAGAAACAGCCAATAAATTGCGTAAACCAGGGTTGTGGCTATCATTGCCGGAAGGGTTTCGATAACATTATCGGACAAGTTGAGTCCAAATCGCCAGAGCAAGGTGGTGGCGATGCCGACGCTCATCATAGCGATCGCCACCATCGCATTCAGAGGCAACCGAAAAGCCCGCACCACCAGAAGCGGCCCCAGAGTCGAACCCAGAGCAGACCAACCTAAAGTTGCTAAGGCAAATACATTTTGATTTCCCACCAAAGCGATCGCTAAAATTACCCCGGTAGCCGCCAAAGTGCCCACCTTCGCCATATTGTAGGACTTGGAAGCTTGAGGAAACAAATCTTGGGTCAACGCTGCCGAACATGACAGGATCTGGGAATCTGTAGTGGAAATCACGGCTGCAAACAGTCCCGCTAAAATCACTCCCACGAACACCCCGGGTAACAATTCTACGGATAGCAAAGTCAATGCTAACTCCGGATCGCTGTTTGCGTTCATCAGTTGGGGCATCAACACCCGTGCGGTGAGTCCCACACCAATAGCGGCGGCGGAGAAAATAGTATAACACAACAGGTAGAGATTGCGAGACAAACGAATGTTTTCCGCCGAGTCGATCGCCATTGCGCGGACGAGGATATGGGGTTGACCCAATACCGCTAACCCCGATGCCAACCAGCCCAAGCCAAACGCGAAAGCACCCCATTTGAGATTGGACGGAGATGGATTCACCAGAAGCGGATCGATGGTTTTCAGTTGGCTCCACAGTTCCCCCACTCCACCGCAAGCCACAATAGAGATGACCAACAGTGCGATCATTGCCAAAATCATCACTAACGATTGTGCTGCATCTGTCCAGATCGAGGCGCGGATTCCTCCAGAAAAACAGTAGAACACCACGATCGCCGCACCGAGAAGAATCCCCCAAGCGTAGTCCCAGCCAAACAAAACGTGCAGTGCCTTACTTCCCGCCACCAGTTGAGCGGCGGCGTAGGTGCCCAGGAAAAGGAGGGTCACAAGAGCCGAACCGATCGCGATCGCTCGCTTCCCTTTTTGGTTGCCTGCCAGGAAAGCACCCACCGTTTCGCAGGAGCTTTCTGCCGAGGCGACGCGCAATCGCTTGTAAACGAACACCCATGCCAAAGCATCTCCAACCACCCAGCCGATCGGCAACCACATTGCCGAAATTCCCACTTGGTAGGTATAACCAATCATGCCAGTGAACATGGCACCGCTGTGGGCTGTGGCAAAGGCAGAAAGCGCAGTCAGCCAGAAATTAACGCTACGACTGGCGAGCAGGTAATCGGTGGTGGTATTTTTATGGCGAGTCGCCGAGTAAATGCCGATTCCTGTAAACACCAGCATAAAGACAATAAAACTAATGACAATCGAGATTTTATCCAACAACTGAAGTTCCTCTCCTGCTGATTTTCAGTTGCGCTCGCACTTGACGTTCATGAAATTTAGGAGCGTTAACGCCTGCCAAAAGTGCGATCGCGATTGTCGATCCAGCTTAACCGAGACTCTTCTTTCTGTCAATGAAAATTGACTCGGCAAATCCTTCCCCATTCTCCCCACAGCTAATACCGTTTTTCAAAAATCACGATCCGGATCGCAACGTAGGGACACAGGCTCTGTCCGTGTCCTTACAAATCGGGTATCTCCATCACTGTTATAGAAAAATGGTATAAGGCAGTGACGTCCTTCTCCCCTCTGGTTTTTAAACTTCTCCGGAAAAGCGACGGTTTAATTCAGGTGAATGCGAATTGTTGTTTCATTGCATTACAGCTAGGCTTTTTCAAAAAGTAGCGGCGGCGATCGCCTCTTCGTAGCGATGTAAGCGTTTGAGTACCTCCCCCCGTTGCTGCCATGCATAGCAAGCGGTGGGTTTTTGGAGTAAAGCCAATTCATAAGCGGCGATCGCTTCGAGATAGGCTTTACCTACCCGCAAGCGATCGCCTTCCCGCTTCCAATATTCATAATTTTGTCCCCCCTCTTGATGTTCTGTTGACCAACTCTCTTTGTGATTTAACAGGGCCTGATGCCTGTTCGAGTTGGTGAGATGGATCTCAGGTAACTCATGAAACGGTTGTTCTTGCATTGGAATCTCCTAACCGATCAATTCCTGGAAAAGGGTCCTTTCTATGAGTGAAGACCCACTCAGAATCCCTTCGATACCTACCGCAACGTTTCAGGGTTGAGATAGAGTCGGTTTGCTAAACCTGTTGTTCCTTAAAATAACTCACTTTATCCTTATGTCAGGATTTCTTAGTAAATATTTTATACTTAGCAACATTTCCGTTATATTACTTAACGTTACTTCACCCTAATTCATGAACCTATCTTCACAAACTCCACCCATTCCCGGTCCATCGGAATCGTGGCTCAATTCTCGGTTGGTATCTAATTTTAATGACATCCAACGAGCAGATTTCCGCTACAATCAGGAAACTGCTAGGGTTGAGCATCGCCAAAACCCAGATGCCAATCAGCCAGTCAGACCGGCCAAAACCCAGGAAAGCTGGCGAGGCGATCGCCCCTCAAGGCTGAATAGGTATTGCGATCGCCACCCGGTTAACCCTGACCCACCTCTGAAAGGGCGATCGTCTCCAACCCAGAGTTCCAAATTGTAAAGTGATGTTGCGAATCTTTCAAAAATCTTTAAAAATCTATTAAAACAGAAACAGCATATTACTCTGATCTTAAATCTATAGTTTTCGAGGAAACCCATTAATGAATAACCTGAAAAAATACCGATTGGTCTGCACCCTGACCTTTGGAGATATCTACGGACAAATCATCATTTGGTTGATCGTGATTTTCCTGAGTTTAGCCTCCGCCCTTGCCTTGTGGAGTACCGCCCGTCAAATCTTCGCCCTCGCTACAGTGGGTTTAATCGTCGTCCTCTCCCTGCCCTTTCTCCTGTTTGCCTTCGTCACCACCTTGCTCAATCACATCGAACTGAACCCGGTCGAAACCTCTGCAGAACCGGCGGAATCCAGTTCTAGAACTGCACCCAACTCTAATCCCGCCCAAGCAGCCAGTTAGCCCCACCCAGGGCCCAGCCGACTGCTGAACCTTAAAATCTTTAATGCAGCCTTTTGCATCCTCAAGCCAGAATCCGTCATCGATGGAGCAATTCTAAAAAATTCCCTACCTTTGAGGAGGGAATTTTTTTTTGAGTGGGAAGATAGATCCAGAACCAATCCAGAAGCAATCCAGAACACCTTTAGATCCCATAGATCCAACCAGAGAGAAGAGAACCATGATAGAACATGACGTCATTATCGTCGGGGGCGGACTTGCCGGTTGTCGCGCCGCAGTGGAAATTGGGCGCATCAATCCCAGCATCGATGTCGCCGTAGTCGCCAAAACCCATCCCATTCGGTCCCATTCCGTCGCCGCCCAAGGGGGAATCGCCGCCACCCTCAAAAACGTCGATTCCACCGATAGCTGGGAAGCTCATGCCTTTGATACGGTCAAAGGGTCCGACTATTTAGCCGATCAAGATGCCGTAGAACTGCTCACCAAAGAAGCCCCTGATGTGGTCATCGACCTCGAACACATGGGCGTCCTCTTCTCCCGCTTACCCGATGGGCGGATTGCTCAACGGGCTTTCGGGGGCCATTCCCATAACCGGACTTGCTACGCAGCAGATAAAACCGGCCATGCCATGTTGCACGAACTGGTGAATAATCTGCGCCGCTATGGGGTCCGGGTCTATGAAGAATGGTACGTCATGCGGTTGATTTTGGAAGAGGGACAAGCCAAGGGATTGGTGATGTACCATATTCTCGATGGTCGCCTGGAAGTGATCCGCGCCAAAGTGGTGATGTTTGCCACTGGGGGATATGGACGGGTGTTTAATACCACCTCCAATGACTTTGCCTCTACCGGGGACGGGTTAGCGATGTCGGCAATGGCGGGGGTGCCATTGCAAGATATGGAGTTTGTGCAGTTCCATCCCACGGGACTTTATCCGGTGGGGGTGTTGATTTCGGAGGCGGTGCGTGGGGAAGGGGCTTATTTAATTAACAGCGAGGGCGATCGCTTTATGGCAACCTACGCCCCCAGTCGCATGGAATTGGCCCCCCGTGATATTACCTCCCGGGCAATTACCCGGGAAATTCGCGCCGGACGAGGGGTCTATCCCGATGGTCGTCCCGGGGGTCCTTGTGTCTTCTTGGACTTGCGACACATGGGACAGGAAAAAATTATGAGCCGGATCCCCTTCTGTTGGGAAGAAGCGCACCGTTTGTTAGGGGTCGATGCAGTCTATGAACCGATGCCGGTACGTCCCACAGGCCATTATTCTATGGGAGGCATTCCCGTTAATACCGAGGGACAGGTGCGAAGCGGTCCCGATGGGTTGGTGGAAGGATTCTTTGCCGCAGGGGAATGCGCCTGTGTGTCCGTACATGGTGCCAATCGTTTGGGGAGTAATTCCCTGCTGGAATGTGTGGTGTATGGGAAAATTACCGGGGCGGCGATCGCCCGCTATGTGGAAAACCGCAAATTGCCAGAAATCGACGATCGCCCCTACCTGCAACAAGCTCAACAAGAACTGCAATCCCTCGTCGATCGCACGGGAACCCTCCGGATTGGGGCTGTTCGTCAGGGATTCCAGGATGCCATGAGTGACCATTGTGGCGTGTTTCGCAGTGATGAACTAATGCGGGCCGGGTTAAATCAATTAGAACAGTACCAGCAGCAGTACCAGCAAATTTATTTAGATGATAAAGGCAAACTGTGGAACACGGAAATTATTGAAGCGTTAGAATTACGCAGTTTAATGGTGGTTGGACAATTGATTTTAGCCAGTGCACTCAACCGCCAGGAAAGCCGAGGCGCGCATTTCCGCGAGGATTATCCCGATCGCGATGATGAACAGTTCCTCAAGCATACCTTGTCCTATTATTCTCCTGCCGGTGTAGATATTCGCTATCGACCCGTGACGATTACGCAGTTCCAGCCGAAAGAACGGAAGTATTAAGTCCTAGCCCTGTCAAGGTGGTAAATTGCATGAGGAAAAATCGTTGTTTGTTGTAGGGGCGTATTGCATACGCCCTCTTTAACAGTCAATTGAATCCCTCATCGTTGTGAATTGTAGGGGCGCTTCTCGTTTCGCCCTAGGGCGTATGCAATACGCCCCTACAAATACACCTTGACAGGGCTAAAGTATTAAGCCCTACCTCTGAATTGGAGGTGGCAAAGAACTCAAAATCCTTGAACATTTGTAGGGTTTGACTGATCCGGTTTTAACAGGACCTTCAATAATTTAAGGGTCATCCCAAATCCGGGTATCATACCAAATCCGGGTATGAAAAGTCGTTTTTATGGAGTAGCCCGCGCAGGAGAGGCTCCGTCCGTGTAGCTCCACCCTTGAGGGTGCGGGTTTTTATAGACCTTTGACAACCGGATTCCGTATCACAATATGATTTGTAGGGGCGCAATGCTTGCGCCCCTACTTTGTAGTTATCCCGTCAGCCGTGAATCGTTTACCGATTAATCAACCGAGAAGAAATCCTCTTGACCCATCAGCGAAACATCCACCCCATTAATAGTAGCCAGTAAGTTGTTACCGGCATAAATTAATGTTCCCGTATTGCCTTGGGTTAAGGTTAGGTTCTCGAAAGCTAAACCTTCTGCCAAACCAATCAGATCTTCCCCATCGGTAAAGTCAACAATTAGATCGGTCCCGGCATTGGGACGGATGACAAAGCGATCGCTACCGGCACCGCCTATCATCGTATCGTCACCCAAATCGCCTAACAACCAATCATTGCCATTACCCCCGATGAGAATGTCATTACCATTGCCACCCCATAGCACATCATCGCCGTCGCCACCGTCGAGGGTGTCATCCCCTTGGTTGCCATAGAGGAAGTCATTATCGGCGTCACCAGAGACGATATCGTTGCCTAAATCTCCGTATAATTCATCAGTGCCAGCGCCACCTTTGAGGGTATCGTCATCTTGACCTCCATGTAAGACATCATCACCCTCGCCGCCGTCAACCCAGTCATTTCCTTGGTTGCCGTTGATGAAATCGTTGCCAGTCTCACCGAAGATCACATCATTTCCCAAGTCACCGTATAAGCGATCGCTGTCATCGCCCCCGAGGATAGCATCGTCATCCTTGCCTCCGTGAACCCAGTCATCCCCCGCACCGGCTGCGATATAGTCAGTGCCTGGGTTCCCGTGAATCGTATCATTGCCATCATTGCCATACAGATTGTCATTGCCTTCCCACCCTTGGACAAAGTTGCTGCCAGCGTCATCATTGATTTCGTCAGCAGCGTTAGTACCCGTGAGATTATCCAGGGAAGTTGCATCTGGATTGGGTGAGACTTGAGGAACCGTAAGATTGGCGACTTCGGGAAACACAGCATTGAGAGGTGCGATCGCCTCAGATGGCAACGGTAATGGGGTGATCGCTGGTGCAGGAGAAATCAAGGGACCGCCTGGATTGGAGGAACTGGCAGTTGCACTGGAAATCCGAGTCGTCAAATTTTCGCCCGTGTTATTCTCCACGACTTCCGCAATGGATAAATTGCCTTCCCCTGCAGCAAACATCTCTTGGGTGGTGGTACCGAGGGAAACTTTTTGGCGCGTCGCGATCGCCCCATTGATATCCGTCTCCCCATTTGCCACAGCATCCGCCTTTTGCTGATTAGCTGCCGCCATCACCGTAGCCGCATCCCCCGCCATCTCCACGATCCGATTCACATCCAGAGTGGGGTCAAGGACAGCCACATCTTGAGTTGCCGCTTCGATTAGGCGTTGCAGTTGTTCGGCAGAGTTTAAATCCAACGTATTAACAGAGACAACCGCATTCGCCAAAGTATCCACAACCGATCGGCTAATTTGAGCTTTCTCCAAACTGGAAGCGCCATCGAGTAACGCCGCAGTCTGAGTGACGACATTTTGCACCTGGACCATTGCCAGATTCGTCTCGACCCCGCCAGGAATTCCTTCTTCCGTAGCTGCGATCGGGTCAAACGTAGACAAATCCACATCATCCGGTAAAGACAACGCTTGTTTCACCTTTTGATTCGCTGCCAACGGCGACAATCCCTCGTCGATCGCCTCCGCCACCAAGCTGGTTAACAGACTGACAACTTGAGAATCCGGTGTCGCTGTGAGCGGCGTTTCCAACGGTAAACCAGTTGCCGTATCAATCCCGCCGGTAATCACAATGTGACCCTCTTCCGGGTCGAGTTCCCCATTACCATTGGTATCGAACGCTTCCAGAGATGCTTCAAACTCAAACAGACCCTCTTCATTCGTGGTCGCGGTGGGTTCGTTTTCATCGCGGATGCCATTTTTATTGGCATCAAAGAACGCATCAGCCCCGGCAATATAGCCATCAATTGCCCAACCGATGATAGTCACAGTAATCGAGATGATAGGGATAAAGAGCGGCGGGGGACTAGGAAAAGTCCCTCCTGGGTTGTTGGGATAGTTGAGAATTTGCTGTCCCAGGGGGCGATCGCGCCAATCCCGAGAACGGGAAATATAGTCATCCACCGATGGCGCACTGCCAGTGGCTCCCGAGATTTGGAAAATGATATCGTTATAGTCGCGATCGCTATTGCGAGTAATCGGCTCATCTTCCCAAGCAAACTTATTGCCGTTCCCAGTCAGATCCACCATCTGACCTTGAATCGTGTGATTGGAGAAGAAGGGAATGCGAGGGCCACTCAAGAATGGAGTCTCGTTTAAAACATCCCGCACGGTGCCATGAGGGACCAGCATCATGGCAAATTCTGTACCCGGGGTCATGGAAACATTCTCAATGCCCTGAGCCCAGCCGCGATTCCAGTTGAATTCCCCGAATTGAGAAAATCTGTCGCTGAATCGCGCTCGATCCCAGCGATCGGAGATGACCACATGACCTTGGTTCGGGTTGAGCGCTCGTCGAGCCGCCTCCCTCATGTAGTTATAGGAACCCACTTCCAGGTTCTCCATCCCCGCAATATTGAAGATAGCCACCTCTCCCTGATAGCTACTGCCGTCAAACAGGTACTCGACATTCACCCGTCCATTGTCACCCACGACAAACACACCAGGCGAAGTTGGGGTCGGAGCCGGGGTCGGAGTCGGGGTTGGAGCCGGGGTCGGAGCCGGGGTTGGAGCCGGGGTTGGAGCCGGGGTCGGAGGCAAGACAATAGAGGAAAAATCCGGATTTACCACCGAGGGTTCCGGTTCCGGAACCAAACCATCAATCACAATGGCTTGATTACCAGCCAGAGAGTTAGTAGAACCCAAAGCTGGAAGGGTTAACTCCGCATTGTCCCCGAATAGGTCGTGAATCGTAGCCCCATTCAGTTCTAAGGCAGTGGTCGAGAGATATTCTAGATCGCTGGAACTGTCCTCCGCTTGCACCACATAGTTGAACGTGAGGGTATTGCTGTCGCTACCACTCTCGTAAATCCCATAGCGATCGGTGGTGCCGGTTTCCAGTTGCAGGCGAGGGGTGCCCGTGACAGTAACAGTTTGGTCGAAGGTGACGGTGATGGCGATGGTTTCTCCCACACCGTAACTGCCATCAGCAGTAGTGGCGCTCACCGATGTCACGCTGGCAGGCTGGTTCAGGAGCAAAGAGACGCTGTTAGCCAGCTTTAGTGGAGTCGCCACATCCGGTTTTCCGTCGTTGTTGAAGTCTGCAACCGCGAGCACTTCAGCGGCGCCCCCCACAGCGAAGGTAGTTTGGGAAGCGAAATTACCAGACCCGTCTCCCAGGAGGACGGAGACGTTGTTGCTACCGTAGTTTGCTACAGTCAAGTCCAATTTGCCGTCGCCGTTGAAGTCTGCCGCTGCTACCCCTTCTGGAGTATTTCCCACAGCGAAGGTGGTTTGGGGAGCGAAACTGCCAGACCCGTCTCCCAGGAGGACGGAGACGGTGTTGCTGGCTCCGTTAACCACTGCCAAGTCGGGGTTGGTATCCTCGTTGAAGTCGGCGATCGCACCCCAAAACGGACGGATCCCCACAGCGAAGGTGGTTTGGGGAGCGAAACTGCCAGACCCGTCTCCCAGAAGTACCGAGACGTTGTTGCTCTCTTCGTTAACCACCGCCAAGTCGGACTTACCATCCCCATTGAAGTCCCCGATGGCGACGGAAGTCGGTCGGGTTCCTACAGCAAGGGTATTTGGGGACCCAAAATTGCCAGACCCCTCACCCAGGAGTACCGAGACGGTGTTAGTATCGCGATCCGCCGTAGCTAAGTCCGGTTTGCCGTCGCCGTTGAAGTCTCCGATAGCGACGGAGTAAGCTTCGCCCCCCACAGCGAAGGTTCTGTGGAGAGCGAAACTGCCAGACCCGTCTCCCAGAAGTACCGAGACGTTGTTGCTGTTTGAGTTCGCCGTGACTAAGTCCGGTTTGCCGTCGCCGTTGAAGTCTGCTACTGCTACCCCAAATGGAGAGTTACTCCCCACTGAGAAGGTGGTTTGGGGCGCGAAACTGCCAGACCCGTCACCCAAAAGAACCGAGACATTGTTGCTGTCTGAGTTCGCCACTGCTACGTCAGCATTGCCGTCGCCGTCGAAGTCTGCGCTCGCAAAGTTGGAGAAATTGCTATTTCCTACTGCAAAGGTGGTAAAGGGACCAAATCCCAGGGTATGGGGATAGGTGGCGAGGGTGTGGGGGGAGAAGGGTGAGGAGTGAAGGGTCCTTTGTTTTTTGTCCTTTGTCCTTTGTCCTTTGTTATGAGTCCCATCACATAAGACTCCTTCCCAGTTCCCATCTTCCTGTTCCCACTGGGGAAACATTTGTTGCAGGGTCCAGGTGCCGCCTAATGCGGAGTTGCCGGTGGGGTGGGGGTTGGCGTAAATGGCGATCGGGAGCTGTTCGTGTAGCTGCTGGAGAAACTGCTGTCCTTCGATTCCGGCAGCGACTTCACATCCGTAAATGTAGAGTTGGTCAAGGGCCCACTGTTGCAGTTGGGGGGCGTAGTTGCCCAGGGTTTGGCGGTTGAGGATACTGTTGCCCAGGTAGAGGGTTCCGGGGGTCCCGTGAGAGATGATGTGAAGGCTAGAACTCCCTGGAGAGAGGATTTCGGTAATTTGTGCAATGCCCTCGCGATCGGGATCGAGGATGTGAACTTCGTTTGGAGAGGCGATACCTGCGGCCAGGGTTTGGTAATCCTCTACCTTGGGGTCGATGATGACCAGTTGTCGGGATAAGAAGCTGGAATTTCTCGATCCGACGCGATCGATTGTTTGTACGTGAGAACGGGAATTATTCGTCATGATTTTAATAGTGGGATATTTCTTCTGGCTCTCGATCGCCTTCACCTTTTTGAAGAAAAGAGGCGAATCCTCCCGAGGAGGGTACCCCATTCTTCTATCTTTTTCTGCTGTAGGGTGTGATCTCGGTCACAAATTTTTAAGCATTTTCTCTCTTGACAAAATATAAAAACAATGATATGCGTGATACTTTTTTTCCGTAGTTTCATGGAGAGAGCCTCCGCGATCGCCTCTCCATCGAATGAATTTTTCCAGTAGTTTTATGTACAGAACCCGATTCACGATCGCTCTAAACGCGAGTTCCCCTGTAGCAGCCCTGAACAGAGCCAACATCCGGCTTACAAAGTGACAAGAAAGCTAAAAGTTAGACGGGATAAGGGACATGGCTCTTAACCCCCTTCGATAAAAAGGCGGTTTATGGGGGTTAAGTTTCATCAAAGTAACACTTAAATCCTCTTAGGGAACTCCAAACAATAAAATAGCCGATACCCTTCTCCAGCCAAACCGTGGCACTTGCCTCTCGACATTGGCTGGATTGGGCCTGGATGGGACCGGAGGGCACAGGCGATCGCCTACGACATAGCTTCGCTTACCGGCATCAGGCTGGCTCGCCTTTCTGGTAAGGGGATTCCAACAAATAAATCATCCTTGCTTTGATGCGATCGCACCTAACAAGGCTCTTTTAGCCCGCGCAGGCGGGCTTTGTCCTGTGAGCCTCCAGGCTTGAGCCTGCGGGTTTTTTGAAGGTTTTATTTTTTGG